>NZ_JANQIH010000129.1 GCF_028282265.1 Allomuricauda sp. | reverse complement strand
AGGTGTTGTGGATGGAGCCGAAAACAATCTACCAAGTTTCCATACTTCAAAACATTATGAAGTATGTAATTATTACAGTTTCGACGAGCATACCGCAGTACCCGCTGTGCTGTTGGTCGGTACGGAGACATGGAATCGACTGAGTGAAAGTGAACGGGTATGGCTTCAGCAGGCGGCTGATGCTTCCGCAATTTATCAACGTGAATTATGGGCGGAAGCAGAAGCAGAAGCACTAAAAGTGATAACAGAGGCTGGTGTTAAGATTAATTATCCCAACAAAACGCTTTTCGCAGCCAAGACAAAAGAGTTTGACCAGCTTTTTGAACCAAACTCCGAGGCCTTCCAGTTGATGCAGTCCATAAAAAAAATGCAGTGATGAGAAACCGGGTGAATGCCATTTTGGAAAAAATGCTTTTGGTCATTATGACCCTTATGCTTATTTCTGTGATATGGCAGGTGGTATCTCGTTATGTATTGGGCAGTCCAAGTACACTAACCGATGAAATTGCCAGTTTTTCACTAATATGGTTGGGCCTGTATGGCGCTGCCTACGCAACTGGGAAAGAATTGCATTTAGCCATAGACCTGATTCCGGCTGTCACGATAAACAAGGCCCCTATTTTGTTTTCGGGACTGGTGGCCTTTGCCATCATTGTCTTTGCCGTATGTGTTATGGTGATTGGCGGCACCAACCTATGTATACTCACTTTTAAATTGCAGCAAAAATCCGCTGCTTTGGAAATTCCTTTGGGTTGGATTTATAGTGCGGTTCCTCTTTCCGGACTTTTTATCACTTATTTCAGTTTGGATACCTTTTTAAAACGACGTAACAGTTACTTAAAAAACTAAAGTGGACTATACGGAAGCACTCATATTGGTAATTAGTTTTGTCGTCTTAATGGGGATCCGGGTTCCCATTGCCTATAGCATCGGACTCTCGGCATTGCTAACTTTGGTGGTTTCCATGCCGAGCATACCTGCCATGACCACCCTTGCGCAGCGTATGGCCACATCACTGGATAGTTTTGCACTTTTGGCCATTCCCTTTTTTATTCTTGCTGGCCAAGTGATGAACCAAGGTGGTATCGCCCGTAGGTTGATTGATTTCGCGAAAGCCATTGTAGGGCCATTGCCTGGGGGGTTGGCCTTTGTAAATATCATTGCTTGTATGCTCTTTGGGGCCATCTCGGGGTCAGCGGTTGCCGCAGCCTCGGCCATAGGAGGATTTATGAATCCGATGATGGAAAAAGAAGGATATGATAAATCATTCAGCGCCGCTGTGAACATAACGAGCGCAACCACGGGACTCATTATTCCTCCTAGCAATATTTTGATTATTTATTCACTCGCCAGCGGCGGGGTTAGTATTGCCGCATTGTTTTTGGCAGGGTATGTTCCCGGTATTTTAATTGGACTGGCCTTGATGCTGGTGGCAGGGGTTTATGCCTGGATGAAAAAATATCCTACAGCCAAATCTGTTGGAATAAGAGTTTTTTTTAAACGCTTTTTGGATGCATTCCCAAGTTTGCTTTTGTTGGTTGTGGTAATTGGGGGAATTGTAGCTGGAATTTTTACCGCCACTGAAGCTTCTGCGGTGGCAGTGATCTATACATTTATACTGGCTTTTGCCTACAAGGAAATTGAATTAAAGGATGTTTCTTCCATTCTTTTGGAAACCACAAAAACAACAGCCATTGTCATGCTGCTTATTGCCACCTCCGTGGCTATGAGCTGGGTGATGAGCTATGAAAGTATTCCCCAAGAAATCAGTGCTGGACTGCTAAGTATAAGTAATAATCCCATCATCATTTTGATAATCATCAATTTGATTTTACTCTTTGTGGGTATTTTTATGGATATGACCCCCGCCGTATTGATTTTCACACCAATTTTTCTGCCTATTGTTACCCAAATGGGCATTGACCCCATTCATTTCGGAATCATTATGATATTGAATCTCTGCATAGGTCTTTGTACCCCACCTGTGGGTTCGGTATTATTTGTAGGTTGTGGAGTAGCGAACCTAAAGATTCAGCAGGTGGTACGTCCATTACTCCCCCTGTTTATTGTGATGTTGGTGGTTTTGATGATAATTACCTATGTGTCAGAACTCAGTCTTTGGGTACCCAAACTGTTTGGGTTTTAACGTTGTTTTTCATTGACAATTGGTTGCTATAGCTATGACTACCAATGATTTCTTTTGGGGCACTATAGCAGTTTATTACTTTCCCCTTTCAAATCAGCCTTTTTAGATGGCAACTGAATTATTTGATTTCCTAAAGCGATTTGGGGTTGTACCTGCCATTTTCTTGAAGAAACGCACAAAATGAGTAGGTTCTGAATAATTAAGAAGGTAACCTATTTCTGCAATATCCTTGTCCGTGTAGGTCAACAAATTCTTACTTTCAGTAAACAAGCGTTCGTTAATTAGGTCTTTGGCACTTTTACCCGTTACTTCCTTGACAGCTGAGGTAAGGTAATTTGGGGTTACGTTCAACTGATTCGCAAAATCAGAAACACTTTTCATATTACAATACAATTTATTTACCAACTGCTGAAAACGAAATGTCAAGGCCGATGCGGCGGTTTGTTGTTTTAAATCTTGCGAATGCCTATCGTAAATGGCTTTGCAACTGTATAGAAAATTGAGTAACAATCCCTGTAGTTTAGGTACTTGATAGGGGTGGGGTAGATGGAAAGCATCAAGCAAAATTTGCAGTTCTTTTCTCAAACAAGCATTTTCTTTGGTATCAGCATTGAATACATTGAGTTCCACAAATTGAAGAAATGGAAACTCCTTTAGCAGTCTATTGGGATTGAAAGGAAGAAAATCCAACTTAAAGAAAAGGATATAACCGGTCAACCGTTCGTCCCCCCGAAACCAAGAAAATGTTTGTCCAGGGACGACAAAGAACAAGGGTAATTCCACTTTTTCAAACTGGGTAGAATTGAGATTTATATTAGTGGTTAGAAAGGAATCCAACAAAGCCACATGGTAAAAATCAATTTTAAATGGAGGGAAGGATTGTGCCACACTGGGATAGGTGGATTCCATGGTGAACAAATGGAACCCATCCAAATGGGTGCGTTGGTCATAGCCTGACGCTTCATGAAGATCATTGATTTCAGTAAATAGTGGAATTCCTGTTTTATCCATTCTTTAAAAATACTACAAAAAGAAACGGGGTGTTTGTCAAACTTCTAGATTCTACTTGACCCCTTGGGTATTCAGTTTTTCCCCTCTTTGCCGAAATTTGGATAAATGATGAAACACATTGGTCCAAAATGGAATTAAAAAGTATACCATTAGGGGTACCAATATTGCGGTCAAAATAAAAGTCCGCAGGAATAAGGGTAATTGGTTTAACACATCTCCGAATGTGAATAAAAGAAATGTGATGGCCGGATAAATAGCAACCCAAACAATTAAGGTGTTTTTTAGCCTTTTCATGAGTTAAAGAATATCACTTACTAAAGAAAATCCTATGATCATAATGGTTACAGAAACCATTAAATAAACTGCGGTAATTAGAATGAATTTTTTCATGACGTTTATTTTATATAACAAATTTCAGCAATGAACAGCCTAAAGCGTTAACCAAAAGCGTTGGAAAAATGACCAAAATCTAATGCTTAGGCTCTTACCAACACTTTTGAAGGTTTTATCGATTGTGAAGTAATGTCCATTTAAACGTTGTGATAGATTCAGGGTGACTTGACTGGAAGCCATTTTCCATTAAACGCTCAACAGATGATATACCTGGAATGGAAATTACATTGTCTTGGAATCGGAGCAACCATAGTAAGGCAAGCTGGTTCACAGAAATGTTTTTTCTCTTGCCTCGTGCAAAACATTTTCACTCCAGTTGTTTACGGCGATATGTTTATGAGCTATAAAGGCAATGTTTTCTTTAGTTGTCGAACATGGGAATCATCGATTATGGGCCTTACCGTTTCTAGTTCTTCGAGCAGGGCATAGACTTCTTTGTAATAGTTGGTTTCGTCTATCATGCCTTAAAACTAGTTAACTTGTAAGATGGTTATTAAATGCGGAACGACGGCCACTGAGAAGGTGTAACCGCCGTTTCCATCCAACACTAAATCGATAAAACTCTAAAGTGAAAAGGCTTGGCCATATTCAATTTAGCTAGTAGAATTGACCCCAGCTTCAACTCGGGGTCTCATAGGTTTGTTGTGTTGTTATTTGGATTCTTGTAGTTTCATTCTGTCAAATTGTTTTTCAATTTCTTCTCCCGCAATAATTTCCCATCCACCGCCTAAAGCTTTATAAATGGCGATTAACGATGTGGCGGAAGCAATCTCGCTAATGGCCAATTGGTTTTCTGCCTGTAACAAGGTGTTATCGGCACTTAGATAGTCTATAAAACTATCAAGGCCTGCATTGAATCGTTTTTTCGCAATCTCAGCTGCTTCCGCACTGGCGATAGATGATTTCCGTAAGGTTTCCCTAAGTTCCAGTTCGTTGGTGTAATTGGTCATTGCTGTACTTATTTCTTCCAAAGCTTCTAAAACGGTCTTTTCGTATTGTTGTAGAGCAGCTAACGTTAACGCATCATTCTGATTGATTTGCTGTTTGACTCTGCCCAAATTGAAGGCAGCCCAACTTATATTGGGGAAAATGCTCCATGTAAAGGATTCGTTGCTTCCAAAATTGGAGAAATCTACCGCAGAAAAGCCAATAGAACCACCAAATTGAATATTGGGATAGAGTTCTGCGACAGAAAGGTTATAACGGGCAATCTGCTGCTGTAATTGAGCTTCTGCCTGTCTTACATCGGGGCGTCTTCGCAATAAGTCGGTCACATTTCCCACACCAACAGAAAGTGGTAAACTGGGAAGTGGTTTTTTGCTAACCACGGCTTCGTCTAGATTTCCAGGTACTTCCCCAATCAAAACACTCAAGCTATTTTTTAATGCTGTGATTCTAGCTTTTAGTGGGGGAATGGTGGCTCGCGTGTTTTCCAACTGTGCTAAAGCCCGTGAAACATCCAAACTATTGCTGGTACCAGCATCCCTTAAACGAACCGTTAAATCATAGGTGGCTTGTTGACCATTTAGGTTGCGTTGGGCAATGTCCAATTGATATTGCGCTCCTCTGAATTCCATGTAGTTTCTTGCCACTTCTGCAAAAATGCTTACATAAATACCTTGCATATCGGCAAGAGCAGATTGTTGGTTAGCGTAAGCACCTTTAATTCGGTTGGATACCCTACCAAAAACATCGGTTTCCCAAAAAGCATCAAAGCTTCCATTGTAGGTCGTAAATGTGGGATTTGCTCCTGGAACAAAAATATTTTCACCTAATCGGGTTCGGGTAACGTTTCCATTTGCTGTTACTGTGGGTATCCGGTCTAATTTAGTTCCTTTTAATGTAGCACGAGAAGCATAGAAGTTCGCAATTGCTGTGTTAATGTCTAAATTGTTTCTTCTAGCTTTTTCAATTAAAGTATCCAAAACGGGATCGCTAAATTCTGACCACCATTCGGTCACTACTTGACTTTGCCCTTCTTCAAAAGAAATAGGGTCAGTTACATTTTCGAGGTAATTTTCATCGACCTCAATTTTTGAGTTGACTTCAAAGTCCCGTTTGGTGACCCCACAGGAAACCAATATGAGGGACAACACTGTTATTAGTGTTAGATTTTTCATGATTTCTATCTTTTACTTGTTATCAAAGTTCGGTCTAGTCGGGTGCTTTGGGTTAACCAAAAACACCCCTACTATGACCAAAATCTAATATGTTAGAGTGCTGCTTGAATTTGACGGTGATTTGTATCTTTTAAATCCACCTTTTTAGTTTTGGTGGTCCATTTTCTACCTAGGTAATAGAAGACAGGGGTTAGAAAAATTCCGAATAGCGTTACACCGAGCATTCCGCTAAAAACAGCGATACCCAATGCATTTCTAAGTTCGGCACCGGCACCGGTTGCGATAGCCAAAGGCACAACCCCTAAAATGAATGCCATTGCAGTCATCAAAATGGGGCGGAGTCTTAACCTGGAAGCCTCAATTACGGCTGTTCTCAGGTCATTTCCTTGATCCTCCAATTGTTTTGCAAACTCGACAATCAATATGGCATTTTTACTGGCGAGTCCGACTAAGACGACCAAACCAATCTGTACCATAATATTGTTGTCCAATCCAGCAAGGTCTATTCCCAACATTGCTGATAAGAGTACCATGGGCACGATAAAGATGACGGCTAACGGAAGTACTAAACTTTCAAATTGGGCTGCCAAAAGCAAGAACACAAAGACTACGGCTAGTAGGAAAGCAATTCCGGCCGTATTTCCAGTTTGTTTTTGTTGATAGGCCATTTCCGTCCACTCAAAGGAAATCCCTTGAGGCAAAATCTCAGCGGCCAATTCTTCCATTCTATCCAAAGCCTGTCCGGTACTATACCCGGGGGCAATATCCCCAACCAATGATGCGGATGGGTACAGGTTGAACCTTGGAATCCTATTGGGTCCTGCAATATCTTTTTGAGTACTGATGGTTCCTAGAGGCACCATGTCTCCATTTTGGTTTCGCACTTTGATTCGTGAAATATCATCTGGTGTCAATCTGTTGGGAGCGTCAGCCTGGGCAGTTACCTGATAGGTTCTACCTAAATAATTGAACTCGTTGACAAAAGCGGACCCTAGATACACTTCCAAGGATTGGAACACCTCTGCGACATTGATGCCCAATTGTTCGGCTTTTACACGGTCAATGTCCAAATACAATTGAGGAGTTTGATTGTTGAAGAACGTAAATACGCTGTTAAGTTTAAGGTCTTGGTTCGCGGCAGCAGCTAGCTCGTAAGTGGCGTTCAAAAGAGCTTCAGTACCTAGATTAGCCCTATCTTGAACCATCATTCTAAACCCACCTGCGTTACCAATGCCACGTACAGATGGAGGAGGAATGACCACTACAAAAGCATCGTCAACTTCTGCCATTTTAGCTCTTAGTGTACCCAATAAATCCTCGTAGCCAATTCCTTTTTCGGTTCTTACATCAAAATCTTCAAGGGTTACGAAAATGGCAGCAGCATTGGAAGCATTGGTAAAGGAAGCTCCATCAAAACCAGTAAAGGATACGGCGGTTTCAACACCATCTACTTCGAGCAAAATGTCAAGGGCGTCATTGACTACCTTATCGGTTCTGGATAGTGATGCTCCTGGGGGCAATTGAATAGCGGTAATAAAGTATTGCTGGTCCATGGCAGGCACAAATCCACTGGGGACCTTGTTAAACTCAAATCCGGTCAGAGCTATGAGCCCTCCATAAATCAACATTACCATAGACCCTGTTCTGACCAATTTGCTCACGGCTTTCCCATATCGAATGGACAGTCCATCCATAAATCGATTAAAGCCATCACCGACAAATTTGAAAGGACGTAATAACCATGGTGTTTTTTTCTGCTCGTCATGAGGCTCATGACGCATTAGTAATGCGGCCAATGCAGGACTTAATGTAAGGGACACAAAAACTGAGATGGCAGTGGCGACTGCAATGGTCAACCCAAA
>NZ_JANQIH010000122.1 GCF_028282265.1 Allomuricauda sp. | reverse complement strand
TGTCCTTGCGCATGTTCAATTCATTCTGTCTGATTTCTGCATCGAACGTAACGGTTGGTAAGCCCCATTGGTCAAGCTTTTCATAATCCAAGGTCATTTTGTTATCGTGGTAGGGAAGAATCTCTCCGAAGGCCAACATATTCATCATCCACCCCCCTGGCTTTAAGATGCCATCTTTGAATTCTTTACCATAAGAGGCTTCAGCGACCAAATCATCGTAATCACCTCTTCCAGCGCCACCTTGGTAACCATATCCCCGAGTAAAATCCTTCATGTCACTGGCTCCACCTAAGTTTCTAAAGCGCGGAATGTAGATGCCATTCGGCTTTCGACCCTTATAATATTTATCATCAAAGCCATCCATTTTACCTCGAGCACCTACCCAAAAATGATGGTCCATGATATTGTGACCCAACTCTCCACTATCATTTCCTAGACCGTTTTCAAATCGATCGGATTTGGACTGCATCAAAATAGATGTCGATGCCAAGGCCGAAGCACATAGGAAAATCACCTTTGCCTTAAACTCATATGCTTCTTTGGTAACCCTATCGATAACCTTTACACCAGTCGCTTTTTTCGTATCGGGATCATAAATAATTTCATGCACAATGGAATCTGGCCTCAAGGTCATATTCCCTGTTTTTTCCGCGGCAGGAAGGGTAGAGGAAACACTACTAAAATAAGCCCCAAATGGACATCCGCGGATACATCGGTTTCTGAATTGGCACCGAATTCTTCCATCACCTTCAAATTGCTTGTCACTATTGATATGGGCCACCCTACCCGCTGTGATAACGCGCCCATCAAAATGCTCGGCTACTTTACCACGCACATGGTCCTCAACGCAGTTGAGCTCCATCATAGGTTCAAATTTTCCATCGGGGAGTTGAGGTAATCCTAACAATTCTCCAGAAACCCCTATGTAGGATTCAACTTTATCATACCAGGGAGCAATATCTTTATATCGAACGGGCCAATCCACTGCGATACCCTCTTTGGCATTCGCAGCAAAATCCATTTCACTCCAACGATAACTGTGGCGCCCCCACATGATGGAACGCCCTCCTACGTGGTATCCCCGCATCCAATCGAAACGTTTGACCTCGTTGTAAGGATGTTCCAAATCATTTACAAACCAATGCCTTGAAGCTGCCTTTACCGTATATCCGGTTCGACCCTGTTTTTCTTGCTTTTTTAAATCTTCGGTTGTTGGTTCACCACCATGGGGAAAATCCCACGGGTCCATATTGGCAGTAGGATAGTCGTCTCTATGCTTTACCATCCTTCCACGTTCAAGAACCAAGGTTTTCAATCCATTTTCACAAAGCTCCTTGGCCGCCCAGCCTCCACTTATACCTGTTCCTACTACAATGGCATCATAAGATTCCTGCTCCTCGTTGTAATAAAATTTGCTCATGTATTACATTTGTTTATCTGCTAAATGTATTAATTATTAAATTAATTTTCTACATTTAAACCTAGCATTTATTGAGAATTTCACACTATAACGTTGTAGTTTTTCTATTCTATTTAAGAATTAATAATCCAACTATATGTCAATACAGCAACTCCTTCACAGAGGCCTAATTATATGTTTTTTAATTTCTACCTTGGGTTTTCATGCGTGCAAGCAAAAAGAAAAAGAAAATGTGAAGCCGGAATCGGTAGAAAAGGAACCTGAAATGAATACATCCAACTTTAAACTTTCATTGGCGCAATGGTCCATACATCGAATGATTCGCGATGAGGGATTGGACCCATATAAGTTTGCCGAAAAGGCAAAAGGATGGGGGTTTTCAGGGCTTGAATATGTAAGTCAACTCTATGAAGAAGAACTGAAAGCAGCCAACCATTCACAAGAAGCCATGGATAGCTTTGTTCAAAAATCAAAAGCTGAAAGCGAAAAGCACGGCTTGGAGAATCTTATCATTATGATCGATCATGAAGGGGATTTATCCGCTGCTGACGAGGCCGAAAGAAAGGCTGCTGTGGAGAGTCATTTCAAATGGGTTGATGCGGCCGCAGCTTTAGGCTGTCATTCGGTACGAGTGAATCTTATGGGAAGCAAAGTGGCCGATGAATGGACAAAGGCCTCTATTGACGGTCTTACCCAACTCTCCACCTATGCAAAGGACAAAGACATCAATGTGATTGTTGAGAACCATGGCGGGTTTTCCTCAAATGCTGCGATGCTGGTCGAAGTAATAAAACAGGTCAATCTTCCCAACTGTGGTACTTTACCCGATTTTGGAAATTTTTGCGTACAGCGTGAGGATGGATCCTATTTTGAATCGGCCTGCATCGAAGAATACGACAGATACAAGGGTATTACCGAACTGATGCCCCATGCCAAGGCGGTGAGTGCCAAATCCCATGATTTTGATGAGGAAGGAAATGAAATTCATACGGACTATTCCAGAATGATGGGAATTGTGAAGGATGCGAATTACTCAGGATACATCGGTGTTGAATATGAGGGAAGTGAACTGAGTGAGGAAGAAGGGATTTTGGCAACAAAACGACTTTTGGAAAAACTGCTTGACCCCACGGTTTAAAAATGTTGGTTCATGAAGGGATTTTTACATCAGCTTTTTGATTACAATTTCTACTGCAACAAAAAATTGATAGAGCAGTGCTCTTCTATGGGTTCGGTCCCTGAGAACAGCCAAAAATTGTTCAATCATCTCTTAAATGCCCATCATGTTTGGAACCACAGGATTTTGGAAAAACCTTCGGAATACACCATTTCGCAAATACACCAAGTAGATCAGTGGGGAGACATTCATTATGAAAATCAAAGAACTTCATTTGAAATTATCACCAATACCGATGATTTTGCAAAACGCATAGATTATGAGAACAGTGAAGGTCGTATGTATGCCAATGAACTGAAGGATATCCTGTTTCACATAATCAATCATTCTACACACCACAGGGGCCAGATTTTGGCCGATTTTCGAAATTCGGGAATTGAACCTGAATCCTTGGACTATATCTTTTACAAAAGATAATTTTGACCAATACCATATGAAGCCAATTACCAAGTTTCAATTATCCTTTATGATGTTCCTCGAATTTTTTATCTGGGGAGGCTGGTTTGTCACTTTGGGTACCTTTTTGGGCGATAATTTAAATGCTACCGGAGGTGAAATTGCCCAAGCATTTTCCACACAGTCGTGGGGAGCCATTATCGCACCGTTCATCATTGGGTTGATAGCTGATAGGTATTTCAATGCTGAACGAATCTTAGGGGTGCTCCACCTTTTGGGGGCGTTTTTAATGTATCAAATGTATGGGGCCGATGACTTTTCGGTGTTTTACCCTTATGTATTTGTTTACATGGTGCTGTATATGCCAACCTTGGCTTTGGTCAATTCCATTTCTTTCAATCAAATGAAAAACCCCGCTAAAGAGTTTTCCCTGGTCCGCGTCTTTGGAACGATAGGTTGGATTATCGCCGGACTCACTATCAGCTATATTTTTGTCTGGGATTCTCCGGAAGCAAGGTCAGAAGGTATGTTGAAGAATACCTTTTTGATGGTCGGAGTAGCTTCCGCCATTTTAGGATTATTCAGTTTTACTTTGCCCAAAACGCCGCCACGGGCATCAAAAGGAGATAAAGTGAACCTGTCGGGCATACTAGGATTGGATGCTTTAAAATTGTTGAAGGACAAGAACTTTTTGGTGTTCTTTATCGCTTCGGTTTTAATATGTATTCCATTGGCATTTTATTATCAAAACGCCAATCCGTTTTTGTCTGAAATTGGAATGGAAAATCCTACCGGAAAAATGACCATTGGTCAGGCCTCGGAAGTACTTTTCATGCTATTGCTACCGTTTTTCTTCAAGAAGTTTGGTTTCAAAAAAACCATTTTGGTAGGGATGTTGGCCTGGACTTTAAGGTATATATTATTTGCTTATGGCAATGCTGGTGAATTGGCATTCATGCTATTGGTTGGAATTGCCCTCCACGGTATTTGCTACGACTTCTTTTTTGTTTCTGGCCAAATATATACCGATACCAAAGCAGGGGAACAATATAAAAGTGCCGCACAGGGATTGATTACTTTGGCCACCTATGGTGTGGGAATGCTTATAGGGTTTTGGATTGCAGGTAAGATTGCCGACACTTACATCCTAAATGACGGTAAACATGTCTGGGAAACCATATGGATTTATCCTGCTGCCTTTGCTGCATTGGTGTTTGTGCTATTTGCATTGCTTTTTAAGAATGAAAAAATTGAATACAAGGAATAGGAAAAATCAAACCAATTATAAATGGAAAATATAAACAAGAACAGACTTTTTTTGGCATCGTGCATATCATTGATCGTAACGGCAATGACTTTCGCCATTCGTGCCGGTATTATGGGTGAACTCAATGTGGAATTCGGATTTTCTGATTCCCAATTGGGATGGATGAATGCCATGGCCTTTTACGGTTTTCCGGTTTCAATGATTATCGGTGGGCTGATATATCCGAAAATTGGCCCCAAACCTATTTTATGGGTCGCTTTTATCTGCCATTTATTAGGATTGGTTTTGACCATTTTGGCAAAAAGTTTTGTTCCTCTTTTAGCATCCACGTTTTTGATTGGATTGGCCAACGGAGCCGTTGAGGCGGCCTGTAATCCATTAATTGCTGACATGTACACCACCAATAGAACCACCATGCTGAACAAGTTTCACGTATGGTTTCCAGGGGGTATCGTTATTGGGGCTTTATTAGGAGAACTTATGGGCAATATGAACCTTTCTTGGCAATTGCAGATAGGGGTCATGATTATACCAACTTTGATCTACGGTTTCCTAATTCTAGGGCAGAAGTTTCCCAAAGCAGAGAACATCGAATCAGATGTGACCCAAAACATTAAATCAATGTTTTCACCTCTATTCATTTTCATGTTGATATGTATGGGACTAACAGCTACCACAGAATTGGGAACAGGACAATTTATTGAACGTTTGTTGGGTCAGGCAGGCGCTCCCCCCTTGATTGTTTTGGCGATTGTTACGGGTTTAATGGCCGTAGGCCGTTATTTCGCTGGTCCAGTAATTCACAAAATCAATCCGATTGGGGTGTTGTTCGGTTCTGCAATTATTGCTTCGTTGGCACTTTATCTGCTTTCTGGAGCGACGGGAGCAATGGTCTATGTTTCCGCTATTTTATTTTCGGTTGGTGTAATGTATTTCTGGCCTACCATGATTGGCTTTGTGAGCGAATACACCCATAAAACAGGAGCCTTGGGGATGTCAATCATCGGTGGTTTCGGAATGTTGATTACGGGGGTATCACTACCCAAAATAGGTGAAATGTTGGATACAGAACGTAAAGCGGCCTTGGATTCTGGTGTTTCCGCCGATGCAGCTGATTTGGTTGCAGGTCAGGCCACTTTGGGCAACATTATGTGGTTGCCAATAATCCTTATTGTGTTGTTTGGAATATTATTTTTGATGCGAAATAAACTGGAAGAGCAAAGAATAAAACACTAATACAAATAAAAATAGAATGCCAAAGAAAATAAGACTTGGAATTTTAGGAGGAGGAGGAGATTCCCTTATTGGAGTGCTCCATCGCGTTGCAGCCTTCATCAATGACAACTACGAAATTAAAGGTGGAGTTTTTAATGCCCGGTATGAAGAAAGTTTGAAGTTCGCAGAGGAAATTGATATTAATACGGACCGGGTATACCCAGATTTGGACGCCCTTATCGAAGCGGAGTTAAAGCTGCCCGAAGAGGAACGCATTCAGGTATGTTCGGTGCTTACTCCCAATTTTCTTCACTTTCCTATGGCCAAAAAGCTACTGGAAAACGGATTTCATGTGATTTGCGAGAAACCACTGACCACCACATATGAGGAGGCAAAGATTCTTCAAGATACTTTAGCCAAAGCAAAAAAGGTCTTCGCCGTGACCCATACCTATACAGGCTACCCTATGGTGCGCCAAATGCGGGAAATGATCAAAGAGGGGGCCTTGGGGAAAATCCATAAAGTAGATGCACAGTATTATCAGGGATGGATTAACACAGTCATCCATGACAAGGAACAAAGGTCGAAGGTCTGGCGTTTGGACCCCAAAAAAGCAGGTATCAGTTCCTGTATGGGAGATATTGGAGTGCATGCTTTCAACATGATAGAGTATACAACGGGTCTTCGCATTAAATCGCTCTTGTGTGATTTCAATTATCTGTATGAGGACAATGTGATGGATGTCGATGGTACAGTCTTGGTGCGAATGGATGACCATGTAAAAGGGGTTATCCGAAGCAGTCAGGTGGCCACTGGTGAGGAGAACGGCTTGACCATAGCAATTTATGGGGAAAAAGCAGCGTTTAAATGGGAGCAGGAGAATCCCAATTATCTCTACCGATTAAGTGACACGGAACCCACGCAAGTATTAAAACCTGGACATGCTTACAATTCAAAGCTTTCTTTGGATGGTACGAAAATGCCTCCAGGACATCCCGAAGGGATTTTTGATGCGATGGCCAATATTTATTTGGGAGCTTCCAAAGCCATACGGGAACAGGAATACAATGATGGGGAATTTCCCACCATGCTCGATGGTGTCCGGGGCTTGAACTTCATAGAAAGCACAGTGGCCTCCCACAAACAAGGTAACGTCTGGGTGGATTTGGATTAATGAATCCTTAAAAAGCTTAAAAATGGCCGTTCATAACGGTCATTTTTTTGTAAAAAGCTTTTCAAATTGTTCAAAGACCACGATCATACTTTCTTTGGGAGCTTTACCAAATTCAGCGAGTTCCCGCGTGTAGTAATCCCAATGTACTTTTCGCCAATGGTCAAGACTTCTGTCCCCTTCTCCTTCCAAACGGGCTTGTTCTTCCCGTATGGCGAAGTAAGGAATCAATCGAACGCCAGTGGTGCGAATAACACACTTGGCCTTACCAGACCAATCCGTGACGATGGCAAAATCCCCAATTTGAGGCAATTTTTCATTTCGTAATTGTAGGCCTAAAAGCGAGTGTGAAGTAGCCTGCTTGATATCTTTAGAAACTAAATTGGCACAAACATTGGCATCTTTCTCATTGTCGCAAAAATGGATAACCTTGGGCGCGTCTTCTGAGGCATACTCAAGGTGGGCGTCTAAAAAGTCGCCCCAAAGATTTCGGGCAGAAGCATTTTCCATAAATGATTAAGAAAATTTATGTTGATGAAATTGTTTTGCAGCATAGTTGGCAGCGTGAGCCGTGAAGGCCATATAGGTCAAAGAAGGATTAACACAACTCGATGAGGTCATAAAAGCGCCATCAGTGACAAAAACGTTGGGCACGTCATGAAGCTGGTTGTAACGGTTTACTACGGAGTCTTTTGAATTATTTCCCATTCGAGCACCTCCCATTTCATGGATTCCCAAACCGGGCCCCGTACTGTTATCATATTGCTTTACATCCTTAAATCCAGCGGCTTTGAACATGGCAACCGCCTCCTTCTTAATCGCCTCTCTCATGTTCAACTCATTGGATTTATACTCAACGTCAAAATCAAGTTGGGGCAGTCCCCATTTATCTTTATGATTTAAACTGAGTGTTACCCTGTTCTCCGAGTGCGGGAGAAACTCACCAAACCCGCTCATACCAATTTCCCATCCTCCGGGTTTAAGAATGGCTTCTTTCAAGTCTTTTCCATACCCCATCTCAGGAACCATGGCCTGCCAATTGTTTCTACTGGCGCCACCTTGGTAACCAAAACCTCTTTTAAAGTCGTTCCGTTGCGTCCTCTCATCCAAATTGACAAACCGTGGAATATAGAAACCGTTTGGCCTTCGTCCTTTGTAGTATTTATCAAGATGACCATCCACTTTCGCGGTTGCACCTACTTGGTAATGGTGGTCCATGATGTTTCTTCCCAACTGGTCATAATTGTTGCCCATGCCATTGGGAAAAGCCTTTGATTTTGATTGAAGCAAAATTCCAACAGAGGCCATTGCCGAGGCACATAAAAAAACCATTTTGCCTTTAAACTCAAGCTTTTCATGGGTTTCGGCATCTATTACTTTTACTCCTGCGGCTTTTTTGCCAGATTCATCATAGATGATTTCGTGTACAATAGCGTTTGGCCTAAGGGTCATATTACCTGTGCGTTCTGCAGCAGGGAGGGTCGAGGAATTACTGCTAAAATACCCCCCAAACGGACAGCCCCTCCAACATCGATTTCGATATTGACAAGGCCCCCTTCCTTCGAATCGTGTAGTATTTTCAGTGATATGCGCTACGCGTCCAATCGTCATTAACCGGCCATCATCAAAATCGGCCTTCATGGAAGATTGCATTACTTTCTCAGCACAGTTCAATTCCATAGGAGGCTGAAATTGTCCATCGGGAAGTTGCTTCAGGCCCAATTTTTCACCGCTAACACCGATATAGGTTTCAACTTTGTCGTACCACGGAGCTATATCCTTATAACGAACAGGCCAGTCAATGGCAATACCCTCTTTTTTGTTAGCCTCAAAATCAATATCACTCCATCGATAACTATGTCGACCCCAGGTTAAGCTGCGTCCTCCAACATGATAACCCCGTATCCAGTCGAAACGCTTGGTCTCTTGATAGGGATGTTCCAAATCGTTCACAAAAAAGTGTTTGATGTCCTCTTTTGGTGCCCATCCCAGCCGAGACTGTTTTTGGTATTTCTTTTTTTCTTCCGAAGTGAGCTCCCCCTTGAATTTATGATCCCAAGGGTCGTCGTTCATGGTTTTGTAGTCTTCAATATGCTTTACCATAGGGCCACGTTCCAAAACCAAGGTTTTTAGTCCGTTCTCACAGAGTTCTTTAGCGGCCCAGCCACCGCTTATTCCGGTCCCCACCACAATGGCATCATAAACTGTATTTTCATCCACGGTTATGCCTTTCAAATTCTGAGCTTATTGCTATCTTTAAGACTTTCCAAAAAGGAGCCAATAATAAGCATACTTTAATTCTTAAATATAGGGGATAAATCTTAAAATTTTAGGAATTTGTCAATTCTCAAAATACAACATCAATGAAAACAATTAAGGGACCAGCAGTTTTTTTAGCGCAGTTTGTGGACAGTCAACCTCCGTTCAATTCCTTGGAAGGGCTTTGCCAATGGGCGGCTGATTTAGGGTACAAAGGAATCCAAATACCCACATGGGAATCATTTTTGATTGATTTGGACAAAGCTGCAGAAAGTCAAGACTATTGCGATGAGTTAAAAGGAAAAATAAATTCCTACGGGTTGGAAATTACGGAGTTATCCACTCATCTTCAGGGACAGCTCGTGGCCGTTCATCCAGCCTATGACATCATGTTCGATAATTTTGCTCCCAATGCCCTTAAGGGCAAACCAAAGGAGCGAACGGCATGGGCCGTTGAAACCGTAAAGAAAGCTGCTACTGCCAGCAGAAGATTGGGAATTAAAGCGCACGCTACCTTCTCTGGTGCTCTGCTTTGGCATACGGCCCACCCTTGGCCGCAAAGACCTCCTGGATTGGTAGAAATGGGCTTTGAGGAATTGGCCAAGCGTTGGATGCCCATTTTAAACCATTTTGATCAAGAGGGGGTTGATGTTTGTTATGAAATCCATCCGGGGGAAGATCTTCACGATGGGGATACTTTTGAACGTTTTTTAGAGGCCACCGGAAACCACAAAAGAGTAAATATCTTGTATGACCCAAGCCATTTTGTACTTCAACAATTGGACTACATTGAATATATAGACCACTACCACGAATTCATCAAGTCGTTTCATGTAAAGGATTCAGAATTCAATCCGACGGGGAAAAAAGGAGCTTTTGGCGGTTACAACGATTGGGGAGATAGAGCTGGGCGATACCGTTCCTTGGGCGATGGTCAAATTGACTTTAAGACCATTTTTTCGAAATTGACGCAATATGGATGTGACGTATGGGCCGTGATGGAATGGGAATGCTGCATTAAAAGCCCTGAGCAGGGGGCTAGGGAAGGAGCCAAGTTCATTCAAGATCATATCATTGAAGCGACCACAAAAACCTTTGATGATTTTGCAGGCTCCGATTTGGACAAGGATAAATTGAAACGAATTTTGGGAATCTAATCCCTAACCAAACACAAACTACTATGGGACGTAATACATACCACCTTTTTATTTTCACCCTGACTTTTTCTTTTTTAGGATGGGCACAGGAACAAGAACCAACAAATCCGGAAGCGACCGAAATTTATGAACCTGTTCCACCTAAAGTGGTTCCCGGGAAGAATGGAGCTCCTCCTAGTGATGCTTTGGTATTGTTTGATGGTTCAAATTTTGATGAATGGATAAGCGCCGTTGACAGCACTGCAGTAAAATGGCACTTGAACAAAGATGGCAGTATGATGGTAAAGGATAAAACCGGGAATATACAGACCAAAAGAAACTTTGGTAGTTTTCAACTTCATATCGAATGGAGCTCTCCTGAAGAAATTCAAGGGGAAGGGCAGAGCAGAGCCAATAGTGGAGTGTTCATGCAGAAACGATATGAAATACAGGTTTTGGACAATAACGATAACTCTACGTATGTAAATGGGCAAGTTGGATCATTATACAAACAGTCGGTTCCCATGGTAATGGCTTCGGTCCCTTCAGGTGAATGGAATAGCTATGATATTATTTTTCATGCCCCGAAATTCAGCAAGGGTGGAAATCTTGAAAAAGCGGCGACGATTACGGTGCTGCATAACGGGGTGTTGATTCAAGACCATTTTGAGATTGAAGGTCCTACCGAATATATTGGATGGCCCAAGTATGAGCCTCATGGAAAGGCACCTTTGATGCTCCAAGATCATAGAGACAATAGCCGGGTAAGTTATCGCAATATCTGGGTAAGGGAATTGGATTAAAGCCCAATTCTCGCATTTGATTCCATCTAAATTGCCGTAGGCTATTTTGGTTACCTTTGCTAAAATTTAACACTCCGCATGATTCAATCCATGACCGGCTTTGGAAAGCACGTGGTACAGCTTCCTTCCAAAAAGATTACTGTTGAAATAAAATCCCTCAATAGCAAAAACCTCGACATCAATGCCCGAATCCCGCAAGCCTATCGCGAGAAAGAGCTTGAACTTCGAAAAATGATCGCCAGCCGTTTGGTACGCGGGAAGATAGATTTGGGGCTTTATGTTGAGATTACTGGAGAGGAGACTACTTCAGAAGTAAATCAGGGTGTGGTAAAGAAGTATATGCAGCAATTGTCTCAAATTGCCGAAGGGGATTCCTTAAAACTAATGGAGCTCGCTTTGAGAATGCCAGATACGTTAAAAAGTGACAAGAACGATATTGATGAGTCTGAATACAAGGCCATCAGAAACGCTATGGAGGCTGCTCTTGTCAATATTTCAACATTTCGCGAAGCGGAGGGGAAGGTTCTTGAGAACGATTTTGAAATGCGTTTGAAAGAGCTTCGAGATTTACTGGAAAAGATAAAATCTTTGGATGTTGAAAGAATCGACTCAATTCGAGAGCGATTGGAAAAGGCTGTTTCCGAAATAAGGGTCGAGGTCGACGCAAATCGTTTTGAACAGGAACTCATTTACTATCTCGAGAAATACGATATCACTGAAGAAAAAGTTCGGTTGGCCAACCACCTTGATTACTTTGAGACGACCTTGAAATCGGATGATTCCAACGGAAAAAAATTAGGTTTCATTTCCCAGGAAATTGGAAGGGAAATCAATACAATTGGTTCCAAGGCCAACTTTGCGCCCATGCAACAAGTCGTAGTACAAATGAAGGATGAGTTGGAAAAGATTAAAGAACAAATGCTTAATGTTTTATGAGCAAAGGAGGGAAGCTTATCATTTTTTCGGCTCCCTCGGGAAGCGGTAAAACCACCATTGTTCGGTATTTGCTAAATCAGCCCAAACTCAATTTGGCCTTTTCGGTTTCAGCCACTTCCCGACCGAAACGAGGAAAGGAAAAACATGGAGTGAACTATTACTTCATGTCCATTTCAGAATTTAAAGAGCATATTAGAAATGATGATTTTTTGGAATGGGAGGAAGTCTATCGCGACAATTTTTACGGAACCTTAAAAAGTGAAGTTGAACGTCTTTGGGCCGAGGGGAAAAATGTGATTTTTGATATCGATGTGGTCGGGGGGCTTCGAATCAAAAAGAAATTTCCAGAGCAAACCTTAGCAGTTTTCGTGAAACCACCCAGCGTGGATGAATTAAAAATCAGACTTAAGAAAAGGAGTACCGAAAGCGAGGACAAAATCAATATGCGAGTGGCCAAGGCTTCCGTAGAACTGGCCACAGCCCCCCAATTCGATAAAATCATCAAAAACTATAACCTTGATGAAGCCTTGAAAGAATCGCATCGAATGGTGGCGGAATATGTGGGAGTAGATACCAAGGATTTGGAAGAAGAGTGAAAGATGAAGAACATTGGACTATTCTTCGGCACCTTCAATCCCATTCACATCGGGCACTTGGTTTTGGCCAATCACATGGTAGAATTTTCGGATTTAGAGGAAGTCTGGTTCGTAATTACTCCTCAAAGCCCCTTCAAAACAAAGCAGTCTCTTCTCTATGACCATCATCGCTATCAAATGGTCTATGAAGCTATTCAAGAGTACCCTAAACTGAAGGCGAGTAAAATAGAGTTTGAATTGCCCCAACCTAATTATACCATCAACACTTTGGTTCATTTAGATGAAAAGTATGGTGGAACCTACCGGTTTTCATTGATAATGGGCGAGGACAATTTGAAGAGTTTTCATAAATGGAAAAACTATGAAACCATTTTGGAAAACCATTCCCTATATGTCTATCCAAGAATTTCAGAAGGAAAAATAGAACAGAAGTTTGAAGACCATCCCAAGGTTCATCGAATTGAGGCTCCCATAATGGAAATATCCTCTACCTTCATACGCAAGCAGCATCGTTTGGGCAAAAACATAAGACCTTTACTTCCTGATTCAGTTTGGAAGTATATGGATGAAATGAACTTTTACCGATAAACTTATTTGACAAGTATATCCGTCCCCAAAAATTTGTCATCCGAATTATAGAACCATTTTCTGGTTTTTGGCATTTTTATGCCCCCGACATCTTCGATTCCGTCCAGAAGAATGTATTCACCATCGTTTTTACTTTCATCATGGTAAAACTGATAGGTTTCCATGGCGTAGGAATTGGGATCAAAATAGAAGTACCACACATCAGACCCAACACCTTCCTCGTAGGAAGCCTTAAGTACGAGATATTCTTTTCCTTTAAAGGTTTTTCTGGTGACCTTAGGGTCTAATAGGGTCCCCGGGTTTTTTAGTTTCATAGGAAGACCATAAAGGTAGGTGTAATAGTTTTTCATCATTTTACCCCGTTCACAGCTTAACCTGTGGGTCTTTTTGTCTTCTTCCGAAATGTTCGGTGAACCATTAAACAGGATTTCGCAATCGCCCCTGTCTAAAACATAGCTGTAAGACACATTATCTTTTCGAACTTCAAGTTTAAAGTATTGCTTGGGAATATCTAAATGGATGCTGCTCAGCCTATCACTTGAATTGGGAATTTCGAGTTTCACCTTGAAGCTATCGCTAAAAGTTGACCATACCCCTTTTGGGTCATGAAAAGCGATACTTCTATTAAGAAGTTCCTCTGCGGACGGGGTTTGGGCCGATAGAGTCGAACAGAATAAAAAGAGGAATGCGAATAATATAAGGAGCCGTTTTGACTTATGCATGTTTTTCAATTCGGGCTGGCTCAACAGAACTATCATGTTCGATGTAATAAAGTTCTAAAAGCTTAATGGCGGCCTTGATCATGTCCTTGCTTTCGGTAAGCAGGGAGAAATACAAGGTGGTGTTCTTCGGACTAGTTTCCTCGGTTCTTGTTCGGGCTACTTGCTTTTCTATTTTGGCCGATATCAGGTCAAAATAGGTATCCCTTTCATTGAGCATACTTCCTATTTTTCCGAAGTCCCTAGTTTTAAAGGTACTTGAGGTTTTGCCAAACAATTCTTCTATTTTCTGGTCTAGCTCTTTAAGTTCTTTAATTTGGGTATACTTTAATTTTTTGTGATTGTTTCGAACATGGGTATAGCTGACCTTTGATACATATTCAAGGGATTGTGTTAAGTCTTGCAATATTCCCAATAATGTGATATAAAAGTTACTGGCGCCGCCTACACTGGATTCATCCAAATTTTTGATGAAGTAGTACACACTATCTTTTAGGCCATCTACTTCCCGGGAAAGCTTTGCAATACCCTTATTGTTTTTTTTCAATGCCTCGAGATCATGTCTGGCAAGGCCATTTATAGCACCGGTGTAAATCTTGTTGCTTCTATTGACGACATTTGCGATGTTCGCTGCACTTTCTTCAATCACACCTTGAATAGAACTGCTTTCAGCCTTTCTTAAAATATCTTCTACCTTGATTTCCACTTTTTTGCGCGTATGCTTCAAGTAATTTCTAACCAGCAATACCGCAGCGATAATAAGCAGTGCACATAAGGCGATGAACCCGCCAAAATGAATTAAATAAGCGATGGTGGCCGCCGCAACAAAAGCGCAAATCGCCGTAAAAAACCACCCTCCAATCACATTAAGTACACCAGCTACCCGATATACAGCACTTTCAGACCCCCAGGCACGGTCGGCCAAAGAAGTGCCCATCGCCACCATAAAGGTCACGTAAGTAGTCGACAATGGAAGCTTCATAGAGGTCGCTATGGAAATCAATACACTGGCTACCATCAGGTTTACCGAGGCCCTTACCATATCAAATGCGGGGAGGTCCTGTAGTTTACCTTTTGGAATATACCGAAGCGGTTTTTCCATACGCTTGGAAACTTTGTCCTGTAAACCTTTGGGTATTGCATGAATGGCATTATCAAACGCCTGAATAGAAAACTTTACAATTTGACGCGAGAGAAAGTTGGGTTGAAATCTTTCTTCTCCTTCTCCTTCCCTTGCCAAATTGATTTCAGTTTCGGTAACATAGCGCGCTTTAGTGGACAGCCAGAGGGTAAGAATCATAATCAACCCCGAAAGCAGAAGCAAATAGGGAGATGTTCTTACAGCAACAGCTAGCCCTTCCATAGAGTAATCTGAAGCTGCAATGCCAGAAGCACTCCAATCTTGGAAAGATTGCAAAGCCGCAATGGGAACTCCAATAAAATTGACCAAATCGTTCCCGGCAAATGCCATGGCGAGTGCAAAAGTTCCCAAAACGATAATGATTCTATAAATGTTCTGTTGCAAGAAACGGGTCAGCACATAGGATACCCCAAACCATAGTACGAAGTTGAGAAGCAGAAAAAGCTCTGTTTGAGTCGCAACAAACTCCGTTAAGGTTCCATTGAACAGGTTGGCGCTTTTAAGTCCCTTTACTAAAATGAAATAGATGATGGCCGTTATAGCCAATCCTCCAAAAACGGAACCGACCCATTTGGGTTGTTCCTTAAATCGGAAAGAAATCAATAATCTGGATAGAAATTGAACAATCGCCCCAATCGTAAAAGCGATGGCCACCGAAAGTAAGATACCAAGAATGATTTCGGTCGCCTTGTCCGTATTGATGTAGCCCCCAAGCGCTTCAAACCCACCGCCCGAGGCAGAAACTTTGATCAACGCCATAGCGACAGCTGCACCCAAAAGCTCAAAAACTATCGATACCGTTGTAGATGTAGGCATCCCCAAGGTGTTGAAGAAGTCAAGCAACAAAACATCCGTAATCATCACAGCCATAAAAATGATGATGATCTCAGCGAATACAAATTCAGAGGGGTTGAAGATTCCTTTTCGGGCCACTTCCATCATGCCACTGGAAGACATGGCACCAAAGGCGATACCGATGCTGGCGACAATCATTACCGTTCTAAATGAAATAGCTTTGGAACCTAGGGCAGAGTTCAAGAAGTTGACCGCATCATTACTAACACCAACTACCAAATCGGTTATCGCTAAAACTCCTAAAGCAATAACCATGAAAATATAGATGTTTTCCCCCATCTGAAATTGAAATATGACAAAAATGCCATTATAAATCCGCAACAAGGTTAATAAAATGTTACGAAATTTTGGGTCGTTTTTGGGCTTTTATTCCAAAATAAAAAAGTCAAGATTTGGCATTTGCATATCTTAGCCAAAAACAAATCTGCCTATGGAATGGGAGCGATTACTCTCATTGAAACGACAAGGGGATACCCACAAGAGACTCAGAAAAGAACAGAATGAGACCCGTTTGGGTTTTGAGGTCGACTATGATCGGGTCATTTTTTCGTCACCTTTTAGAAGCTTGCAAGACAAAACACAGGTTGTACCTATGCCCATAAGCGTTGGGGCCAGAAAAGGGTTTGTCCATACAAGGCTTACCCATAGTTTGGAGGTTTCGGTGGTGGGGAGAAGCTTAGGTAGAATCGCTGGCCAAGAAGTCTTGAAAAGACACCCACACTTAAAAGAGGTTCATGGATATCAGTTCAATGATTTTGGGGCAATAGTGGCAGCAGCTGCATTGGCCCATGATATTGGAAACCCTCCTTTTGGGCATAGTGGTGAAAAGGCCATTGGAAGTTTTTTTGAAAGGGGAGCTGGAACAAGATACGGAGACTACCTGACCGAGGCACAGTTTCAAGATTTGGTGGACTTTGAGGGCAATGCCAATGGGTTTAAGCTATTGACAGAGTCAAAGGCAGGGGTTACAGGAGGTCTCCGATTGAGTTATGCTACACTGGGAGCATTTATGAAGTATCCCAAAGGGTCGCTTCCCAAAAAGCCATCCAAACATATTGCCGATAAAAAATTTGGCTTTTTTCAGTCAAATAGGGATGCATTCTTCGATGTTGTAGAGGAATTGGGCCTTGCCAACAATCCCAGCAGCCCAGAAACAGGATTCTTTCGTCATCCGTTGACTTATTTGGTGGAAGCCGCCGACGATATTTGCTACACCATTATCGATTTTGAAGATGGCATTAATCTAGGACTCATACCCGAAGAGTATGCTTTGGAATACTTGATCAATTTGGTCAAGGAAAAAATTAACACAAAAAAGTACAATCAATTAACAAATTCCAGGGACCGA
>NZ_JANQIH010000105.1 GCF_028282265.1 Allomuricauda sp. | reverse complement strand
CAAACAAGGAGAGGACAGCCACCCCCATTATTTTGATATGGCACGTGGTGACGATAATCACGGATTTGAGGCGACCAATTGTGCTACTTGCCATCAAGCAGAAAATAACAACTATTCTGGCGTCCCCGGGGCACCGGAATGGTCCTTGGCCCCCGCTGAGATGTATTGGGAAGGATTGAGTCGAACCGAGATTGCAGAGTCCATGATGGATCCAGAACGCAATGGCGGAAGAACCCCTGAGGAAACCTTGCACCACCTTACGGAACATGAATTGGTGCTTTGGGCCTGGGAACCGGGCGTAGATGCCAATGGTAATCCTAGGGAAATCCCACCGGTTTCCAAAGAGAATTATATCGCAGCGGTCAAAGAATGGTTCGAGAACGGTGCAATCATCCCTTCTAAATAACAAATAACTACCTATGACGATTTCATTTCAACTTAACGGCAAACCTCAAATGGTCGATATTGCTGATGGCAATACTCCCCTACTCTGGGTTGTTCGCGATATGCTGGACCATAAAGGGACTAAGTTTGGCTGCGGAAAAGCCGCTTGCGGAGCTTGTACGCTCTTGATTGATGGAGAAGCAGTTCGGTCTTGCTCTTATGCAGTAAAGTTTGCCGAGGGAAAATCCGTTACCACTATTGAGGGATTGGGAACGCATGAAAACCCACATCCTGTGCAACAAGCCTGGATTGAGGAGATTGTACCCCAATGTGGCTATTGTCAGCCCGGTTTTATGATGGCTACGGCAGCATTTCTGGAAAAAAATCCCACCCCTACCGATGAGGACATTGACAATAATATCATCAATGTATGCCGATGTGGTACCTATTACCGCATGCGGAAGGCCATTCACAGAGCGGCCCAGATTAAAGCGGAATCTGCTAACCCCACTAATTCATAAGGCATGGACAATACCAATAAAAAGAAAAAAAAGCTATCCCGTAGGAAGTTTTTGGTACGTGGTGGATTGGGTACTCTAGGAGTCCTCGCCGTGGGGACATATGTTTTTAGAAACCCGCTAAGGAGGCAAATCCTGTCCTTTGCCAACTCTATGGATATGTCTTATATGGGAAGCGGTATCGAACCCATGATTTGGTTTGAGGTTACTTCGGATAATAAAATCGTTTTGCATTCTCCCAAGGTAGAAATGGGTCAGGGAACCTTCACAGGAATTGCCCAAATGGCCGCGGATGAATTGGATGTCGAAATGGACCAAATTCAAGTTATCCATGCCAGTACCGATACGGGAAACATTGATACTTTTAGTACAGGGGGAAGCACTTCCATTGCAGGTTTGTGGCAACCTCTCCGTGAACTGGCCGCTACCCTGCGTGAAATGATAAAAACGGAAGGTGCCAAAAAATTGGGGGTAACTGTTGGTGAGGTGACTTCCGGAAAGGCACAACTGACAGGAGGAGGTAAAACCATTTCTTATGCTGATGCCGTTAAGGATGTCACAGCGTGGAAAGTACCCGATACTCCTCCCCTTCGCGATATAAAGGATTATAAATTCGTGGGGAAACCTGTAGCTCGAATCGATTTAGAGGCTAAAGTCTTTGGTGACCCAATTTTCGGATTGGATGCGGAAATGACTAATATGTTGTATGGTTCCGTAATCCGACCCAATAAAATAGGAGCTAAATATGTAAGCGCAGACACTTCCAAAGCGGAAAACATGCCAGGAGTGGTCAAAATTATTGTGGAAGAAGACTTTGTGGGTGTGGTTGCCAATTCCTATATCGAGGCGGAGAATGCCAAAAATGCTGTAGAAGTACAGTGGGATGTGGATAGAAACTGGAGTTCTGAAGACATTAAGGAGCTATTAAAAGTAGGCAATGGTAATCCATCGCTTATCCAAAAGGAAGGAAGCGATATTGATACTTCCGAAGAGGTGATTAAAATGGAATTTGGCAGTCCTATCGGAGCGCATGCACAAATTGAACCCAACGGTGTTTTGGCTTCGGTGGAAACAAATAAAGCGACCATCAAGATATCCACACAAGTGGTCAACCTCACGCGTAAAGAAGTGGCGAAGCGATTAGGGTTTAAGGATGAACAGGTCAACATTATACCTACTTATTTGGGTGGTGGGTTTGGTCGGAGACTGCACACGCCGCATGCGGCACAAGCTGCAGTTATGTCAAAAGCGGTTGGGAAACCTGTAAAGTATTGTTTTACTCGAAAAGAAGAGTTTCAGCATGATATGTTCCGTCCGCCCACACATCACATACTGAAAGCCAATTTGGATGCATCTGGAATGATCAAGGCCATTCGACATGATTTTTCTAGTGGTGACGTAGCCATAGATTCAGCCATTCTTCCGGGATTCCTGAATACGATTTTGGGTGCCGATGTAGGTGCAATTCGAGGAGGCTTTTGTCAGTACGGCACCATTCCAAACATTCGTACGGTTTCCTGGCATGTTGAGCTGCCCTTTGCGACCAGTTGGTGGCGTAGTCTGGGACTATTGGCCAATACCTTTGCTTGGGAATCCTTTATGGACGAATTGGCCCTTAAATCAAGCAAAGACCCTGTGAGCTTCAGGTTGGCGCATATACCTAACGATGAAGCAGGAAAACGTCTCAAAGCGGTAATACAGGCGGCTGCGGAAAAAGCCAAGTATTCCGATGAGGTGGTGAATGGCCGTGCTATGGGTTTCGCTGCTTCCACGGATGCCGGAACGCCTTGTGCCCAAGTTGCTGAAGTTTCCCTAGAGAATGGCAAAATCAAAGTACACAAGGTTACCTGTGCCATGGACCCCGGAATTGCTGTCAATCCCGATCAGGTAAGAGCGCAATGCGAAGGATCTATCATTATGGGCATCAGTGCTTCGCTCTACGAAAAAATGGAGGTGACTGATGGGGAACTTACCCCTACGATTTATGGTCCTTACCAAATGGCTTTAATGAAACACGCTCCCAAAGAGATTGATGTCGTGTTGCTACAGGGTATTGATAAACCTGGACCTGTTGGGGAACCGCCATTGGGACCCATTGGGGCGGCCATTGCCAATGCGGTATATCGATTAACGGGCGAGCGATTGACTCATATGCCTTTGCAGGCCTAAAGCCAACTTCGTATCAACAAAAAAAGCACCGGGATTTTCGGTGCTTTTTCTTTTTATTCTGGGGTTTATGCTGCTATAGCGTAATTTCTTGGGTGGTTCCGTTAGGATAAGTCAAGGTCGCCTTATCGTCACAGGTACCATCTCCGAAATCTACCATAATGACCAATCCATTCTTTTCAACGTCCATACTTCCCGAAGTAAAGTATTCACATCCGAAACTACCTTGAAGGTCACTATTACTTTCGATTCTATACGTATTTCCATCTGCGGTTACTGTCCATGAGCCAGATAGTGTGAAGAATGTAGTTTCCAAATCCTCACCTATGATAATTCCAAAGGTTTTTGTCCCGGTTTCAGTGATTGTATCCCCGTCTTCAAACTCAACGGAAATATTGCTGGTCACATTAAAGAATATACCGTTCTGTTCTGTACTTGCGTTCAGTGTATAGGTACGTGTTCCGTTTAACTTTAGGGTACCCACGAAAAAATCTTGGTACGTCGCAGTATAGGATGCTGATTCATTACCGACCTCGTAGGTAACAATCAAAGTTCCGTTTACATTTTCGGTACCGTTCAATACACAGTTGTTGAAGGTGGCTACGAATCCAGATTCAGAATACTCTGCAGAATAACATTCATTTGATTTGTTCGAAACGTTCTTCATTATAGTTCCACTTCCGGCAAAAAGTTCAGCAAGAGCTTGATCTGCTACACCGGCAACGTCATCAACTTCAAGAATCGTTTGGAGTTCTGTTTGACTCAATTCCTGTTCAGTTCCCACTGCTTCGGAATCATCACTACATGCTTGAAAAACGATGACTGCAGAAACTAGCAGTGGCAAAATAGCTATTTTTTTTATTAGCCTGTTCATGTAAGTAGGGTATTGTGGTTACGTTGCTTGAACGGAAAAGCCATGTTTTTAGTATAATGCAATCCAGATTATCGATGACTACCTCAAGTTTTTAATAGGATTCTTCATTTTCGGTAAACAATCAAGCCTTCTTTGGGATAATCCTTCGTAAATTCATTCAATTAAATGTTGTATTATTGAAATAAAATTGTTGTATGAAACCTTATAGCTTTTTCTTTTTACTTACTTTTTCTACCCTGTTGTTTTTTGGGTGCAGCGATGATGATGGTGAACCCAATGATGAGCCTGAAATCAATTTAAGTGTAGTCGGTGTATACGATTTAGTAGAAGCCAATGTAAACATTGCCCAAGACTTAAATATGGACAATACTACATCCACTAATTTGGTTACAGAATTGGATTGTTTGACTGGAACCTTACTGATAGACAGCGATTTTACGTGGACATTTGAGCAATCCGGACTAAGTGTTACATCCATTACTGGAGGTTTGTTCTTTGCCGATTGTGCAGGGTCGACGACGGAAAGTGGCACATGGACTTCTACTCAAACTCAGCTTATTTTAAGCGGAGGTAACGAACTTGGCACTTTACGTATTTCGGGAAATCGATTATTTAATGACATAGGTGAAGACCTACCCGGCATACGGGCCTATGTTTACGAGCGAAGAGATCCTTAAGTATTTTAGGATGCTTTAAGGTTTTCTGGCAAAAACCACCCACATTTGTTTATCGGCTTCAAGCTCCCAAAGGCCATGATTATCAATTTGGTCGACAATTTCAAACCCAAAAGATTCGAGTTCCTTTTTCACATAGGGCATTGATAGAGAATGGGCACTGGTCTGTGCGTCTCTTGATTTCCCCTTTACCCGGTCCTTTAGCTTTTCCATGACCATGATACCTCCTCCTCTTTTCAAGGATTTTTTGATAAGTCCCAACACCTTTTCGTAGGATTCTATTTCATGATAGGTGTCTACTATGAAAACATAATCCAAAGAATCTGCTGGCAATTTTGGATTATCATAATCTCCTAGAATGGTTACAATGTTGGCAAGTCCTCTTTCATTGGCATTCTCTCGTAGGGTAGCCAACCGATCATCCCTAACATCCACGGCGAAAACCCTTCCACTTGTAGATACTTTTCGAGATAGATGCATGGTAAGATAACCTTCATGACAACCTATATCCGCAACGACATCGCCAATTTCTATTCCCGATTTGGCTAAGAGTGTACTGGTTTTCATCCAGTCGTCCCGCTCCTCCCAATCGTAAGCCGAATATTGTGCTTGTAGCTGAATTGAGCCTACAAGACAACATAACACTACCCAAAACTTCATCCGTATTTTTCTCTTTATCAATTCTTAATCAATCCTTGACCTTCAATCCACGGTGCACCAGCGGTTTTAAGGTCAGCCTCTAATTTTGGTATGGTTGTATTGGCGATAGCGTTAAGTTCTCTTTTTATTTCCTGCAATTGGGTTTTGGCCCTTGCCATGGCAGCTTTATGATTCCCTGTAGGGCCATAGGTGTTTCCTAAGGCCACATAACCAATGAAAGACCCATCACTAGGAGAAGGTGGGTTTCGCTCCCCAACTTCGTTTTTAGCCCCACTACCCTGCAACTTCATCTTCAAGGTTTGCAAAAGTTTTTCAGCGTTGTAAAGGTTTGTAGCAAGTTGTGCACTAGGTCTTAGCGCTTGCTGGAAAGCCCTTTTCATGGCATCCATTTTCTTCATGCTCTTATCAAGCACATCGTTTGTTGCCATTAAGTCTTGACTAAAGTTTTGGAAGTCCGTTCTAAAGGCAACAATGTCATCGGCAGGTTTAGATGACAAAGCTCCTTCGGAAAGTCTTTTCACCTGAAAGCTTTGTGGGGACGAAAGGGAGGTTAATTCACCGTCTACCCATTGAAACAATTCCACGGAATATTGACCTGGAGTTGCCATAAATGGAGAAGTGAAAAAGTTGTCACCACCTTTGGGTTTCTTTAAGGGAACACCCGTCCTATTTGCATAGGTAAGATTCCACCCTACACGATTGAATCCTTTTTTGTTGGTGCCTTTTACTGTATTGACCAAATTCCCATTGGCATCCTTGACCAAAAGCAAAACAGCGGGTTTTTCTTGGTTTTTTTCCTTGTCCAAAGCATCCCAGCCAGGGAAATTGATATTTGCATTTTGTTTGTTCAGCTCTTTTTCACTCTTGGTTCGGACCTCTTTCAAGGTTTTTAATTTGTCTGGCAGAAAATAGGTAAATGTGGCACCGAAATGAGGGTTTTTGGCAGCGAATTCAGCATTGCCTTGTCCATACACTTCATCCTTTTCTATATACCAATATGCGGGTTTTACCTTGAACAAGGTTGCTGTGCTCGAAGTGGAAGCAGTGAATTCCCTCAGCGCGGAAATGTCATCCAATACATAGAAACCTCTTCCGAAAGAAGCGCCCACCAAATCATCTTCCCTTCTTTGTATGGTAATATCGCGGAAAGAAATGGTCGGAAGTCCCCCTTTAAGCTTCATCCAATTGGTTCCTCCGTTACTGGTAAAATAAACCCCATATTCCGTGGCAGCAAATAGTAAATCTTTCTTTTTGTGATCTTGGACCACACGCCAAGTCAATAGTGTTTTGGGTAAATCTCCATTAATGAAACGCCAGGTTCTTCCCCTATCCGTACTTTTCAACAAGTAGGGCTTATAATCTCCTTCTTTATGATTGTCCAGAACCAAATAAACCGTATTGGCATCATACAAATCGGCACGTACGTCGTTCACGAAGGCCCGGTCCGGAACACCTTTGATGTTCCCCAACATGATTTTCCTCCAATTGGCTCCTCCATCTTCAGTGACTTGGAGAATTCCATCATCGGTTCCTGCATAAATCAATCCCTCAGCAATCGGCGATTCGGCCAAAGAGGTAATGGTGTTGTAGTTGGACATCGCTCCTACATCCCAAGGATTGTCCCAGCTTTGTTTTCTTCCCATAATGGGCAGTGTCAACCTTTCTTCATTTCGGGTTAGGTCCTCACTTATTGCGGTCCAGTCATCTCCCCTATTTTCTGATTTCCAAACACGATAGGACGCGAAATACAATCGTGTCGGGTTATGTGGACTTACCAAAATAGGTGCATCCCAATTAAAGCGCTCGTGGGGCTCACCTGCTTTGGGCTGTGGTTGAATAAAGACGGTTTCACCTGTGGTCTGGTCTATTCTCCAAAGCCATCCTTGCTGAAATTCACCATAGGTGATATCGGGATTCCCAGGTTCAGTTGCCGACTGATGCCCATCTGCACCAAGTGTTATCCACCAGTCTTGATTAAGGATTCCGGCTTTACTTTTTGTACGCGATGGCCCTCCGTGGGAACCGTTATCTTGGGTTCCTCCATAAATATGATAGAAAGGCTCCGCATCATCAACAGCAACCTTATAGTATTGGGTGATGGGGAGATTTCTAAAATAGCGCCATGTTTTGGTAAGGTCATAGGACTCATAAAGCCCTCCATCGGTACCGAACAGCACATAATCCGGATCAGATTTCTTAAAGGCCATCGCGTGACTGTCCACATGCTTTTTCTCCTCGTTCATCTGTTTAAAGTTCTTTCCATGGTCATCAGAAACCTGAACATAGTTGCTCATCAGGTACAATTTTCCCTCTTGATGGGGAGATGCATACAATTCCTGATAATAGTGAGGCCCTGTACCTCCTGATACGGCATCGGATTGTTTCGTCCATGATGCCCCTCCGTTATTCGTGATAAAAAGCCCACCTTTTTTTCTATCCAATTCAATTGCGGCATACAAAGTCTCGCTATTAAATGGAGAAATGGCCAAACCTATTTTTCCTAAATTGGATTTGGGAATTCCGTTGGTCAACTTGGTCCAGGTTTCCCCACCATCCGTACTTTTATGAAGTCCAGACCCTGGTCCACCGCCCATATAGGCCGCAACGGTACGATGTCTATCCCAAGTGGCAGCATAAAGCACATCAGGATTATTTGGGTCAATCACAATATCAGTAACTCCAGTCCATTCATTGTTGCCTAAAGTCTTGTTCCATGTTTTTCCGCCATCACTGGATTTGTACAAGCCTCGTTCGCCACCTTTGCTCCATAAAGGACCTTGTGCCGCTACCCAAATGACATCTGAATTTGAAGGATGGACTATAATCTTTGAAATATGTTCTGAAGCCTTCAATCCCATATTTTTCCATGTCTTACCTTCATCATGACTTACATAGATTCCATCTCCAAAACCTACATGTCGACCTCCGACATTTTCACCAGTTCCAACCCAAACTGTACTTGGGTTATTGGAATCGATGGTCACGCACCCAATGGAATACGAAGGCTGCTTATCGAAAATAGGTTTCCATGTTGTGCCGGCATTCACCGTCTTCCATACCCCACCTGAACCGACAGCTACGTACCACACGCTTTCATCTTTGGGATGAATGGCGATATCGGCAATACGACCTGAAGTAAGAGCTGGTCCCAATGTGCGGAATTCCAACCCATCGAAGGTGGTTGAATCTATAGTTTGGGAAGAAATTGTAAAATGTAGGAAGCTAAAAAGAAGAAGGGATAAACCAGTTTTGAAAGAACGAATCATGCGTATGATTTTTGGTTGAATTAGACCCCGAAAGATAACCAAAAGCAGTGGCCTAAAATCTAAAGAAAATGTGAAAGTAAAAAAGCAACCATACAGTTGCATAATAAAAAATATTGTCTATATTTGCAACCATATAGTTGCATATTAATCTTTAATAAACGAACAGTCATGAAAAATGTAATTTCAAAAGAAAAAGTGTTTAATCACCCTATTGACAAAGTATGGAATGCCATTACAAGGCAAGAAGAAATATCGACTTGGTTTATCCAGGCTGATTTTAAAGCTGAAGTTGGCTACCCCTATACGTTTACCTCTAAAGAAGAGGATTGTGTTCCTATCACTGGCATAGTGAAACAAGCAGACCCCTATACCTTGATATATACCTGGGTGGTGCAAGACACGGACACGGAAACCACGGTAAAATGGGTACTACAAGAAGTCGAAGGCAAAACCAAGTTGTATTTGGAACATTCTGGAATAGCCGGTTATCCCGGTGATTCTGCGGTCCAGATGTTTGAAAGTTTCAATGGCGGTTGGGACAATTGTGTATCCCTTCTTGCCGAATACTTAACAGAAGAAGTACATGCAGGATAGAATCACTCAAGTCTTAAAGGCAATAGCCGATCCTACCAGGCGTGAAATTTTTCACGCCTTGGTGGTTGCTGCCACTGCAATGCCTATAACCCAAATCTCCGGTCAATTTCAAATAAGCAGACAAGGAGTCACCAAACATTTGAAAACCTTGGAAGATGTCGGGCTCGTCCATATCAATACTCAAGGACGTGAACGTTTTTGCGTTGCCGATGCCAAACCTTTAAAGGAAGTAAACAGTTGGCTTAAATTTTATGAAGATTTCTGGGACAGTGCCTTGGACGATTTAGATTCTTATCTGGACGGCTCATCTTGATATTGGAATATTAAGTTTCTTTTTTGGTAACAAACTCAAGGAGACCTTGTAATGTTCTTTCATTGCCCTTTTGAAAGAACTTTTTTCCGAACAAAAAGACAATCAACTTTTTAAGCGGTGATTTGACCTTCCAGTAGGTCTGTTGTTCCAATCTAGACTTCTTTTCCCCTAGTGGAACTATTTCAAAGAATTGATATAGCTCGTCCACAATAGGTGGGCTTTTGGTTACCTCTCCATATACCAATCCGCCTTGCTCGGCATCTTTGGTGACCGTCAAAAAATCCAAATCCCTGCCATTGATTACACATGTATGTTTGGTTCCTATTCGGGTCACCTCATTTTCATTATAATCAAATCTATCCACACCTTTTACCCAATAATCGCGATACGAATAGTTGGTGATATACTCCAGCAATTCTGGCGCCGATATAGGAAATTCTTTAACATGGACCAATTGAGGAGGATGGTCAAAAGTTACTTTCCGAACGTCATCTGGAGATTTCAATTGCAGTGTATCGGTTTCAATTACGGAATACACATATTCCACATCGCGGTCATCGTACCGGTCAGAACCCTGCCTAAACCGAAACACTTTGCTTGAATAGTAAGGGGATAATTGAATTTCAAGTGCAAGTTTTCTACTGATTAAAGCGTAATTGTCGCTTTCCACTGAATTCTTTAACAATCTGTGCGCCGCAATTACCTGTTCCCCGAAGGGTTTTCTGGTCCCTTGCACCTCGATATGGGTAAGGTCTCCGGCGTGGGCAACGATTTTAAGCTCAAGATTATGGGCCGTCGCACAGGCATTGCAAGGACATATTCGGTGTTCTTCCAATAGCTTTAAATGACTGTAGAAAGCGGTGAACATGGATTCGATTTGAGCCAAAAGATTTTCTTGGGAGGGAACCTCATTTTCCTTGTAGAAGAACAATGCGTCCCCTTCTATCTCGGCTAACTTTAAATCTTGGGTATTGGCATGTATCAGAACTTCCAGAAGTTCTGAGATAACATGTTGACTATGTTCAATCTCCGTGGTCTGGATAAACTTAGTGTATCCAGATATATCCGGAATAAACAGAAGCGATTTAGCCATTTATAGATTGAAGGTTGTACCCTAAATAGTAGTGGAAAAACAAAAAATCTTACAAAAACAGATGCGCAATTACTCTGTCTGCAATTCTTCCAACAGTTGTTTAAAGCCCACGGCAACTCCATTGGTCCAACCAAAGCCATCTTGGGTTTCGTATTCTCCACCTCCGGAAAGTAATGAAAGGTCCTCTACATTGTATTTTTCCATCATTTTGCCGGTGTTCTTATATACTTTTTCGTTTAGGGCCAACCAACGTGTCATGATTTCTTTTGCTTCTTCCTTGTACCCGTAATTCAGAAGTCCTTTTACAGCAATCCACTGAAGAGGTGCCCAACCGTTAGGCGCATCCCACTGCTGTCCCGAATGTTCCAAAGTCGTTACTAGACCACCATCTTTTAAGAACTGTTCCAATAGGACATTTTTTACTTTGAGCGCTTGTTCATTGGAGGCCAAATTAAAATACAAAGGGAAAGCCCCAGCTAGTGTTAATTCTGATGTATGGCCCTCTTTTCTAAAATTGAAGTCATGGAAGAAACCAGAGTCCTCATTCCAAAACAAGCTTTGAATAACCTCGGTTCGTTGTTGTGCTTTTTCCAGGAAGGAATCTCTTGCCTCCTCATTTCCCTTAACACCATATGCCCGAGCAATTGTTTTCTCCATGAAGTAAAGCAAGCAGTTTAAATCAACAGGAAGGATGGATGATGTTTCCGTGGTACCAAACTCCCCTTTGGTACCAAACCAGCGTGAACTAAAATCCCATCCCGAAGCGGCAGCGGACCTTAGATTATTGTACAATGCCCCTTTTAGCGAATCCGTTTCAGCCTCACTGGCTAGATGAATATCTTCTTTGAAAGCTTCAGGTCGAGGTGTATATTCTTTGTCCCAATAGCGATTCAGTACGGCCCCAGAAGCCAACTGTACAACATGGGTGTTTGCTTGGTTAGGTCTTAGCTCTCCATTGGTATGCATCCAAAACCCATATTCCTTAAGAAGTTGGGGCAGATATTTGACAATCGTACTGGAGTCGTTTCGTGTAACTGCATCGGCCATGAGTGCATAAAACGGAGGTTGGCTTCTAGAACGATAATAATCACGGGTTCCATTCGGGATAAAGCCAATGGAATCAATAAGAAAACTGAAATTATCTACCATGCCAATGGCCAAGTCTTCCCGGCCGTCAATCAATAATCCTTCCAGCGTAAAATAACTGTCCCAATAATAGATTTCCTGAAATCTTCCCCCAGGGACCACATATTTTTCAGGCAAAGGAATACGAGTTGAATTGGGAATCAAACTATCCGGCCCCCTGGTAAGTTTGTCCCACATCGAAGAGATATGCTCATACATGGTTTTGGT
>NZ_JANQIH010000075.1 GCF_028282265.1 Allomuricauda sp. | reverse complement strand
GGCCACTAATCAACTAAACACTAACCGTAAATTGTGCGTGGCATTTTTAATGTTTTCCTTGATCGTTATTTTTTTGGCCGCTGAAGCAATGCATGTTTTGCAATAATGGAATTTATCCTCATGGCATCATTGGCTTGAGGTAAACAACCCATATCTTGACCTTCTAATATCAGGACGTCAGGGATGACTCTTTTCAACTGTCTCTTGCCCTTTTTTGAAATTCTTTTGCCTTTGCCACTAATTACGGTTACCGGACAATTGATTTTGTTTTTGGCCCTACGTTTTATTTTGTTATTGGTCTTGCTCTCCCTAATCAGATGCCCTTTAGAATAATAAGATGGCTCGCTATTCTCCAATGTACCATCAGCTGTTTCCTTTAGTGAAGCAGTCTGTTTTTGAATACTATCAATGCCCTCAAGTTGCATGTTTTCTTGATTTGGGCCGTTTATTAGTATCAAGTGCTCGATGTCATTCGGATAATTTCTACAGTATTCTTTGGCGATAATCCTGCCATGACCATAAGTAACAAATACCAAGGTCTCGAGTTGTTCTTTATGGACTATTTCATGTATTCCATCCAGCCACATTTTCAAGGAATATTCTTTTTTGGATTTGTCGCTACTTCCATAACCCAAAAGATCTAAATAAATGTTTTTAAATCCTTGGAGTTTCAGCAGCTCTTGGTTTCTCCAGACATTCCTATTGCCGCCTTCACCGTGAATGAAGATTAATCCTTTCATCCCAGTTCCTGAGGTTTCATACCTCCATACCCCGTTTTCTGTTTTCAGTTCTCCAAGATTACGGTTTGGGGTTTCCCTACCAAATGAAAAGGTAGCGTGAATCACACATAATCCTAGGAAAAGACTCCTAATGAATCCATTGAATTTTATAGTCTTCATGATTTTCTTTTTTTTTGATTCTTTCAATTCTTATTTCGCCCGACAAAAGTGGTAGTTTAGGCATCAACGAAAGTAACGGGAACAAAAACCATAAACCTGGGCCGAAATACCTATTTCTGAAAAACCGAACACCCATGTTCATTGCATTTTCCTTCCTAGCATTGATTTAGCTAAGTGAAGCGGATAATTCAAAAAGATGTTAAATGAGTTGGGCCAAAATGGGCATAAGGAGATTAATGAGTACGTGCAGTAGAATAAGCTCAAATAGATTCTTTCTCCAATGCATGAGCAGGCCAAAAGAAAGCGATATGGCTCCTAGGGCATAGGTCATGGGAATTTGCCAAAAATGATAAATGGTAAACAATACCGAATGGACCCACCAATTGTGCATCCCCAAGAAAGCGCTTTTTTTCATCAAGTATCCTCGAAAATAGACTTCCTCCCCTAAAAAGTTTCCTATAAACAACAATGCAAGTTGCCATGGGGCAAAGCTATAAATTGTTTCATAGTTATGAAAAATGCTATATTCAGGAATGGCCAATATAGGAATTGATTGTAGGTAATTATGAATGTCTAATTACGATTTTAAACATTTCTAAACTTTTGCTTTTTCGTTGGACAAAACCATATTTCTTATAGAATTCCTTTGTTCCGCTTGTAACCGTCAAGCCAATATAAGCGTGGCGGGATGCGATTGTTTTGAAATAACCTTCAATGTTGTCCATAACTAATCCACCGACCTTTTTGCTATTGTAGGCCGGATGGACCATAAGATCCTGGATATTGAAATAGATGGCCCCATCACCAATAACCCTTCCCATTCCTACCATATTGAGACCATCTAAAACCACAACGCTATACACTTCTTTCCCGAAAGCGATTTTTTCGAATTGATTTTCAACTGTATTCCAATCGGATTGACTTCCCAAAGATTGGTACTCTTCACGAGTAGGGGAACGTTTTTCAATTCGCAACCTTACCTCTTGTTCAATTGTCATTTCCATACCTGATGGTTTTTCCTGTTATTTTTTGTGATCTTTCTTTTTTAAATGACCAGGGGGTCTTCTGTATCTGCCCCCCGGTCATTGCTCAACCCAACACAAATCAATCAGTCTGGCACAGTACAATGTGTAGCGTTGAAGAATTGTTCATTTTTTAAAAGCTATATCTAAATCTCAGGAATATGCTGTTTCCCAAGTTTTTAAAATCATTCTCCTGTTTCCCATAGAATATTTGCCCTGTCACATCAAAGTCCCAGTTTTGGGAAATGTTGTACGTGAACTGTGGGGTAAGGAAGACCGAGTTCAAATCCACTGCATAGATGGATGCCAATGATCCTGATATGGCTGGTGTAAAAGTTTTTGTAAACTGCCCAAATAGGGACCACTTATTTGGCATTAGGTTTTTGGCATCTATCGTTGCATTGTTTGCTAGCGAACCACCAAAAAAATCAACATCACCCACTCCGTTGCTATTGTAAAGCCCGGATACATTGATGGACATGTCGTTTACGAAGTAATAATCAAATGAAACAGATCCGACAAAAGAATTATTCCCTTCGGAACGGTCATTCGGCATAAAATAGCTTAGCTCCCCTTTAAAACCTACGTCTTTGATAACACCTTCCCAACCCATTCCCAGTGTAAAGTCATTCATAAACTTGGCGGCTATGAATTGAAAGTCGTATTGCTGTTTATTGAAATTATACTTGAGGGCTACTGTGTTATCCTCCCATGTATCTGCATAACTTATCGCGAACTCCAAACTGGAATCCCCCGAAGTAAAATACTTTGCCCTTAGGGCATCTGCTCCCGGGCGTTCTTCATAATCAAAGTCCAGGAAATTGTAGGCGTTGAAAAGATCGTTGGGGTTCCAAACCAGGTTTTTCCCCCAATTTATGCGCTGACGCCCTACTACCAATTGCCATTTTCCTTTGTGATAATCCACAAAAAGGCGGTCT
>NZ_JANQIH010000032.1 GCF_028282265.1 Allomuricauda sp. | reverse complement strand
AAAATATACTTAGTTATTGTGCGCGAATTATTTTTCAGAAAGGGTCTTAAGAATACCAGCCAACTTACCACCGCCAGACTTAAGTCCGGAAATAACATTCTTGGCTGGGGATTGCAACAATCCAATGATATCCCCGATAACCTCTTCTTTGGACTTGATGTTAACAAGCGTGTCAAGGTTTTCGTCCCCTAAATAAACAGCCTCTTCGATAAAGGCTCCTTTTAGAAGGGGTCTATCAGATTTCTTTCTGAAGTTTTTGATAAGCTTTGCTGGTGCATTTCCTGTTTCGGATAACATAAGCGAAGTATTTCCCTTAAGTACCGTTGGAAGTTCACCAAATTCCTTATCAGATGCTTCCATTGCTTTTGCAAGCAAGGTATTTTTAACTACCGCCAGCTTAATGTTGGCTTTAAAACATGCCCTCCTCAAATTGGAGGTGGTCATGGCGTCCAACCCTGATATATCTGCCAAATAGATATTGGCATTGTCAGCTAACTGAGCAGTCAAATCTTCTATTACTACTGCTTTTTCTTCTCGTGTCATAGTTTAAATTTTGGACTACCCGTCAATTAAACTGCTTTAGGGTCTAATGGAACACTGGGACTCATGGTACTGGAAAGGTAAATACTCTTCATATATACTCCCTTTGCCGCAGCTGGCTTCAACTTGTTCAAAGTATCAATCAACTCTTTTGCGTTACCTGCAATTTTCTCTGCAGAGAACGAAGACTTACCGATTGCAGCATGTACAATACCTGTCTTGTCTACTTTGAAATCAATTTTACCACCTTTAACATCGGTAACGGCCTTAGCCACGTCCATAGTTACAGTACCGGTTTTTGGATTGGGCATCAAACCTCTTGGTCCAAGAATTCTTCCCAAAGGTCCTAGTTTCCCCATAACGCTTGGCATGGTGATGATAACATCAACATCGGTCCAACCACCTTTTATTTTATCCAAATATTCATCTAACCCAACATAGTCGGCACCAGCCTCTTTAGCTTCTGCCTCCTTGTCTGGGGTCACCAACGCCAAAACTTTTACTTCTTTACCCGTTCCATGAGGAAGGGTAACCACGCCTCGAACCATTTGATTTGCTTTTCGCGGATCAACGCCCAAACGAACTGCAATATCAACAGAGGCATCAAATTTTACGTTGGTAATTTCTTTTACTAAAGCTGAAGCTTCGTCAAGGGAATAGAGCTTATTTCGGTCTATTTTTGAATGGGCTTCCTTTTGCTTTTTTGTCAATCTTGCCATTATAAAGTCTTTTCGATTTTAAAAAGGTCTTTTACCAGACACTTTAAGACCCATAGATCTTGCGGTACCAGCAACCATATTCATTGCTGATTCCACGGTAAAAGCATTTAAGTCTGCCATTTTATCTTCGGCGATTGCTTTTACTTGATCCCAGGTCACATTACCTGATCTTACCCTGTTAGGTTCGCCCGATCCTTTTTTAATCTTCGCTGCTTCCATCAATTGAACCGCCGCTGGTGGTGTTTTTACGACAAACTCGAAAGATTTGTCCTTGTAAACGGTGATAACTACAGGAAGTACCTTCCCTGGTTTATCTTGGGTCCGAGCATTAAACTGCTTACAGAACTCCATGATGTTAACACCGGCAGCACCTAAGGCGGGTCCAACCGGTGGCGATGGGTTCGCAGCACCTCCCCTAACTTGTAATTTAACTACCTTATCTACTTCTTTTGCCATTGTTTTTAATTAAAATGAAAGCGTGTCAATTGGAAGCAACACAACTTTATATATGTAACAGCTCTATTTATTTTTCCATTTTCAGAAATCAGTCTTCAGATATCAGATATCTGGACACTGAAATCTGATTATACTTTTTCAACTTGCATATAGCTCAATTCCAGTGGTGTCTTTCTTCCGAAAATCTTCACCATGACCTCAAGCTTACGCTTTTCTTCATTAATTTTTTCAACGGTTCCATTGAATCCATTAAAAGGGCCATCAATAACCTTTACGGTTTCACCCAACACAAATGGGATAGCAACATTATCAGTATTCACAGCCAACTCATCCACTTTACCTAGCATCCGGTTTACCTCTGCTTTTCGTAGTGGAACTGGGTCTCCACCCTTGGTTTCACCCAAGAAACCAATCACGTTGGTAATTGATTTGATAATGTGCACCATCTCACCTCCAAGATTGGCCTTAATCATGATATACCCTGGAAAGTAAACCCGTTCTTTATTGATTTTCTTTCCGTTTCGTATTTGAACCACCTTCTCGGTAGGAACCAAAACTTCTTCTAGGTAATCTCCAAAACCGTTACGTTCCACTTCGCTCTCGATGTAGCCCTTGATTTTGTTTTCTTGGCCACTGACAGCTCTAACCACATACCATTTTTTCTCCAGAACCTCTGACATAACCAATTACCCTAAGACTTGTTCAAAATATAATGTGATCAACTTACTGAACAAAGAATCCACACCCCAAGTAGCCAAGGCAAACAAGATGGAGAAAACAGCAACCACTATCATAAGGTTGGATGCCTTTTCCCTGTTCAACCAGGTTACATTGTTTTTCAGTTCTTCAAAAGATTCCTTTACGTAAGTCAACATAATAATCTAATTGCGTTTTCTAGCATGCTTCGACTTCGCTCAGCACAAGCTTCTGAAAGTCTCCCCTCGATTTCACTCGGGATACACTTCTTGTCTCAACCTGCTTATCTTCAATTTATTTGCACGGGAGGAGAGACTTCCCTCGACTTCGCTCGGGATAAACTTCTCGTCTCACGTATCTTCGTCTTTTACTTCAGCACGGGAGGAGAGGCTCGAACTCCCGACACCTGGTTTTGGAGACCAGTGCTCTACCAACTGAGCTACACCCGTTTATATTTACACTGAAAGGTATCCGCCAACGACGGACACCCTTTAGTGCAATACTTTATGATACTATTCTAATTAATCTAGAATTTCAGTTACCTGACCAGCACCTACTGTTCTACCACCCTCACGGATTGCGAAACGTAGACCAACGCTCAATGCGATTGGTTGAATCAAGTCAACTGTAATTGTCAAGTTATCTCCAGGCATAACCATCTCAACTCCGTCAGGAAGGTTGATGTTACCTGTTACGTCAGTGGTTCTTACGTAGAACTGTGGACGGTAGTTATTGTGGAAAGGAGTGTGACGACCACCTTCTTCTTTCTTAAGGATATAAACCTCAGCTTTGAATTTAGCATGTGGCTTAACGGAACCTGGCTTACAGATTACCATACCTCTTTTGATATCAGATTTTTCGATACCTCTTAGAAGGATACCAACATTGTCACCAGCTTCACCTCTATCCAAAATCTTACGGAACATTTCAACACCAGTAATGGTAGAAGCCAATTTCTCAGCACCCATACCGATAATATCAACAGCATCACCTGTATTGGCAACACCTGTTTCGATACGACCTGTAGCAACAGTACCACGACCAGTAATCGTAAATACATCCTCAACAGGCATCAAGAAATCCTTGTCGATATCTCTCTTTGGAAGCTCAATCCACTCGTCAACTGCCTTCATCAATTCCATAACAGTGTCAACCCATTTTTGCTCACCGTTCAATGCACCAAGTGCAGAACCAGCAATAACAGGACCGTTGTCACCATCATACTCGTAGAAAGAAAGCAATTCTCTTACTTCCATCTCAACAAGCTCCAAAAGTTCATCATCGTCAACCATGTCAACTTTGTTCAAGAAGACTACGATACGAGGAATACCTACCTGACGACCCAAAAGGATGTGCTCTCTTGTTTGAGGCATTGGTCCATCTGTAGCGGCAACTACCAAAATGGCACCATCCATCTGGGCAGCACCAGTTACCATGTTCTTTACGTAATCCGCGTGACCTGGACAGTCAACGTGCGCATAGTGCCTGTTTTCAGTTTGATACTCTACGTGAGAAGTATTAATGGTAATACCACGCTCTTTTTCTTCAGGAGCGTTATCGATTGAATCAAAGCTTCTAAGCTCGGAAAGACCAGCATTGGCCAACACAGTTGTAATAGCAGCTGTCAATGTAGTTTTACCATGATCCACGTGTCCAATAGTACCAATATTTAAGTGTGGTTTGGAACGATCAAAAGTTTCCTTTGCCATTTTAAATAATTTTAATCTTAGTTTATATTAGTGTACAAATCGTTTTCGAGCCAATGACGGGATTTGA
>NZ_JANQIH010000046.1 GCF_028282265.1 Allomuricauda sp. | reverse complement strand
ATATTCTTCCCACTGATTATCAAATGGAGAATCTCTTTTTCCTTCGCTTTTCACATAGAAGGGGAACCCAACGGTTTGATATCACCAAAGAGTTGCATCTTACCCATCAGCATTCGCCCCACGGCAATGAAACCAATGAAAAATACTGTAGGCGCTGGGCTTCCATACGAGTTTTACAGGAAATTGAAAAAACAAAGGCAGAACATCATATGGAAGTGCAGATTTCCCATTATCCAAACGACGAGCTCTCATATTTGATTTTTGCCTCAGCAACCAAAGACCCTTTTAAAAAGGACATGTATAGAAGTGTGGGAATAGGACTGCTCATCAATGAACAACTTCGTCGAAAGGTGAATTTTTTGAATGACTCTTCAATTGCCACATATAATGTGGGGGGCACTTGTGAGCGCTGCCCTATTTCAGACTGCTCCGAACGTATGGCACCTCCAATTCTTCTTGAGCAAAAGGAAAAAGATTCGAAAACCGAAACAGTAGTTAAGGAATTACAACAAAAATTCGGCTAAGCTCAGATTGACAGGGTTACTTTGAATTGAGCAGGTCCCATAAGATGTTCAAATCCTTCATGCAGATTTCGTTGGTCGACCGCATAGGGGTAGAACGTAATGGGTTCGATACAAACCATGTTTCTCACCTCGGTCCAGCACATGAAGTGCCCAAAACCTTCTGTGGCTATGGTAATTTGCTTTTCGTCTTTCAGTGTAATTGATTCGCAATTGGCTACTTGAAGTGCCCTACTTCCCACAGCCAATACTTCTTCCAAAGTGATTTCTTTTTCCCCGGCAACAATTATTGGATTTTCTGAATGTAGTTTAAAAGCTGGATGGTAGCCCAACATAAAGGGCATATCATGCTCTCCTTCAATAATAAAAGTAATCTCCAGCCCTTCCGGCTTAATTTCAAATCGTTTTTCGAACTCAAAACTATAAGGCCACGCAAGTAGTGGTTTGGGGGATTTTTCAGGATACTTTTTGTTTTTGATCGGTGTACCTGCCTCGTAGGTTTTCTTGTAAATCGCTTGGGTTTCGCTATTGGAGACCAATTCATAATCCAGCAAGCGCAAATGGCCGTGTTGGTCCAATATGGCATTTCCTTTGGATACTTGCACGGTATAACCTGCCTCTGCAACCGGACCTATAATGGGAAACATTTCGGTATCGGCACTGCCCCACCCTGGGCTCCCCTTTTGGTGTACGAATTCATGCCCATCGACTTCAAAACCTACCAGTTCACCAGCATCGATACGAACAATTTGATTTTCAAGCACCAATTTTTCCATAGCTATTCGATAAAACCTTGTTCCCTCATCCAGTCATCATTGAAAATCTTTCCTACGTATCGGCTTCCGTGGTCATGGAATAATACAACGACTACATCATCCTCGGAGAAGTGTTCTTTCAACTGAAGAAGACCCTTTACAGCTGCACCAGCTGAATTTCCCAAGAACATACCTTCTTCCTTTGCAAGGCGTTGGGTATAAACTGCGGCGTCTTTATCGGTTACTTTAGTGAAACCATCAATGATTTCGAACCTCACATTTTTTGGAAGGATATCCTCCCCAATACCTTCAGTGATATAGGGATAAATCTCATTCTCATCAAAAATTCCGGTTTCATGGTACTTCTTGAATACCGAGCCATAGGTATCCACACCCCAGACTTTCACATTGGGGTTCTTCATTTTCAAGTAGGACCCAACACCTGAAATTGTACCTCCGGTACCCACACCAACAACAAAATGAGTGACCTTGCCATTGGTTTGTTCCCAAATTTCAGGGCCTGTGCTCAAAAAATGCGCTTTACAGTTGGAAGGGTTATCGTATTGGTTCACGTACCAAGAATTTGGAATTTCGGTGGCCAATCTTTTTGCTGTGGAGTAATAACTTCTTGGGTCTTCAGGTGCAACATCGGTCGGACATACATGCACTTCGCTTCCTACAGCCTTTAAGATGTCTATTTTTTCTTTGGATTGCTTATCACTAATTACACAAATCATTCGATATCCCTTGACTACAGCAGCTAAAGCCAAGCCCATTCCTGTATTACCGGATGTTCCTTCAATGATGGTTCCGCCCGGTTTCAATACTCCGGCCTCCTCTGCATCTTCAATCATTTGAAGTGCCATACGGTCCTTTACGGAATTTCCAGGGTTGAAGGTTTCGTACTTGGCAAGAACCAAACAGGGCAATTCGGCAGTTAATTTATTCAACTTCACCAGAGGAGTATTCCCAATGGTTTCCAAAATGTTATTTGCGTATTCCATATTCGGCACAAAGATAGTTTTTTGGGGAGGCCTACCATTTGTTTTAAGTGAAATTGCTGTTAATCATTCAGAAAGTTCAGCAAAAGGTGTCACTCGAATTTCATCGCCTTAACTGGGCTTATTTTGGTGATGATGTATGAAGGAATGAGCAACATCAACAAACAGAGTAACATAACGCCCAGGTTTAACATTACTACCGTGGGCACATCAATATATACGGGTATATAATCAATATAGTATTCCTCAGGATTTGGAAATTTAAAAACACGGAAACGATGCTGAACAAAAAGCAAACCCAATCCAAGGGCATTGCCCCAAAGCAATCCTATAGAAATCAAATAGGCCGCATTGTATAGAAATACCTTTCTTATACTCCAGTTTTCAGAACCTAGCGCTTTCAACACACCAATCATCTGTGTGCGTTCCAATATCAACACCAAAAGGGCGGTTATCATATTGATTCCGCCTACGATGATCATTATCCCAATGATTAAAGCAATATTGAAGTCAAAAAGACCTATCCACTCGAAAATGCGAAAATATTTGGATTTAATATTTTGGGTATCCAAGCTGGAAATGGTCTTGCCGTAAATCTCGTTGGTTTTGGCTTCCATTTCGTCAAAATCGGAGAGAAAGACTTCAAAATTCCCGATTTCATCTTCCTCCCACTTGTTCATGCGCTGAATATGTCGAATATCTACGAACACATAGGTAGTATCAAACTCCTCAAACCCGCTATCATAAATGCCAACAATTTCGAACCTTCGGTTATTGGGTACTTTGGAAGGGTCACTTTCCTTCAAAAAAAAGGAGAAAAAAGAATCCCCTACACCAAGCTGCAGTCGATTCGCCATGATGCGGGAGACCAACACCTCATCGTTCAGTTTTCCCGAATAATCAGGTAATCTTCCATCGACTAGATATTCTTCAAAAACGGTCCATTCATAATCCGTGCCTACGCCCTTGGCCAGCATCCCCTCAAAGGTATCCTCTGTGCGAATAATGCCCCCTTTAGTGGCAACCGCCTGAACATGCTCCACTCCCTCAACCGTATCGAAGTTGGGATAAAAGTCTTGATTCAGTGAAACTGGCTCTACTGAAACCTCTGAAGTATTATTATCGTAATTGGAAATTTGGATATGCCCATTGAAAGCCGCTACTTTTTCGCGAATCTTATGTTTGAGTCCCACCCCTGTTGCAATAGCAATCAGCATCATCACGATACCAATGGCAATGGCGGCAATCGCTATTTTTATTATAGGGGCGGAAATGCTAATTTTATGCTCCTTCCCTGTAATCAGGCGTTTGGCAATAAACAGTTCTAAATTCAAAGGATGCCCAATTTATCGGTTCTCAAAAGTACATTTTTCTGTTTGGTTTTAACCCTTTCGTCCTGCAAAGGAAGAACTAATTCAGGTCAAAACAACGATGCTTTTCACAAAAAGGATTCGGTAAAGCAGGTTGTTGTGGGCGCCAATAGAACCCAAGAATATGCTCCAAAGCTTGATGGGAAAAATGTAGGTGTGGTTGCGAACCATACCAGTGTAATTTTTAGGAATAGTGGCCACACCCATCTTGTAGACTCATTAGTATCCCTTAAAATCGGGGTAAAGAAGGTATTTGCCCCAGAGCATGGTTTCCGCGGCAGGGCTGACGCTGGCGAATTGGTTGAAGATGGACTGGACAAAAAAACCGGCTTGCCCATAGTTTCCCTATATGGAAAAAACAAAAAACCTTCCAAAGAACAGATTGAAGGTTTGGATATTGTTGTTTTTGACATTCAAGATGTGGGAGTCCGTTTCTATACCTACATCGCCACCTTACAATTGGTAATGGAAGCTTGCGCGGAAAATGATATTCCCATAATCGTCTTGGATAGGCCCAACCCCAATGGCCATTACATTGATGGCCCGACCATGAAAAAGGAGTATACCAGTTTTTTGGGCATGACCCCTATACCCCTGGTCTATGGGATGACCATTGGCGAGTATGCGCTGATGCTTAACGGTGAAGGATGGTTGAATAATGGACTAAAGGTTGATTTGACCATTATCCCACTACAGTATTATACCCATTCAACACCTTATTCTCTACCGATACGGCCATCGCCCAACTTGCCCAACGATGTTTCCATTAATCTATATCCAAGCCTTGCTTTGTTCGAGGGTACTCTTGTAAATGCAGGTCGGGGTACAGAATTCCAATTTCAGAGGTATGGGGCATCCTTTTTGGATAGTACAAAATATGATTTCAGTTATGTGCCGAAACCCAATTTTGGTTCAAAATATCCTAAGGAAGAGGGGAAAAAGTGTTTTGGAAAGGATCTATCTTCATATGGGCGGATGGATTCCGTTTCCTTACAATGGCTTTTTAATGCTTATCAGAATTCATCGGATAAAACCAAATTCTTTAAGACGGATTCCTTTACTAAGCACGTGGGAACACCACTTCTACAACAACAAATTGAAGAGGGCCTTTCAGAACAGGAAATCAAGCAGTCATGGCAGGAAGAGCTTGAGGCTTTTAGAATGATTCGTAAAAAATACTTGCTTTATAAATAGTCTCAATCTTCATCGAACCAGACTAGGGTCTTTTTCCACAAGGTGGCCTTAAATCTTCTACGAAAGAAGCCAAAATGACCAATTTCACTGACTCCGATATCAATGGGACGAACCGTTTCCCAGCTCGTTTCGGCATTCTCAAAAAGATTATGGATTCGCCTCAAAGCAGGCTCTGTGCCAATAGGATCATCGGAAATGGCCAAGGTAAGCAGTCTCCCGATGAATTTATCAAAATATACTGTTTTTCCGTTTAATTCAAGTTGTTTCACCATGCTTGGGTCCTTACGTCGTGCATGCCATTGTTGTACCACCCCTTTGGGGACATCTTCTAGCAGACCCAATTTCTTCCCAGGAAAATACCCCACCATATTTGTCGCAATGGGAAACAAAAAATGCCATAAGAAGTACAATTTCAACCTCCCTTTTCCCCAATCTTTATAATAGGCGGTCTGGGCACCAATATTCATCGCCTTATCAATTAAACGTGCGTTCGGGGTCATTCCTATCAAGGTGCCTCCAATGCTGTGTCCCAAGACCAAAATGGAAAAACCAGGAAAATTTTTGGTCACATATTCTAAAACGGAACTTACATCTTTCTCTCCCCAATCGGTAAAGGAGGCATAAAAACCTCTTAGGTTTTTGGGTCTTGATTCAGCAATGCCCCGATAATCATAAGTAAGAACATGAAATCCATTTTCAGCCATGAACTGAGCATAGTTCAAGTACAAGCCCTGACCCACAGCTGTTGCAGAATTGATTATAAGAATCTTCCCCTTTTCATTTTTTTCTGGAGAAAAAAGACGTGCTTTAAGGATGAACCCATCTGCACATTGAATTTCCTTTTCCTGAAAGTTCACTGCAAGAAGTAAATGAGGATTATTAAACCTCTGCTTTTTCCGTTGTTGGCCTACGATACTTATGGAAAGGTTGTTTCAATAAACCAACAATACTACTATTCTCCTTTTCATCCGGGAACGTATCAACACCGTATACAATCTTCTCTGTATCCAGTGTCATATATGTGCCAAATAACCTATCCCATATCGAAAAGATGTTACCATAATTGGAGTCGGTATAAGGTAATTGATAATGATGGTGCACCTTGTGCATATCGGGACTAACAATAACCCAACTAATGGCATTATCTACTCCCTTTGGAAGTTTAATGTTGGCGTGATTGAACTGTGACAATACAACCGAAAGACTTTGGTAAAGCATTATGATTCCTATGGGAGCACCCACCAAAAAAACCCCGAACAATGTAAATGTATAACGAATAAGGCTTTCCAAGGGGTGATGTCGGTTGGCCGTAGTCGTATCCACATTATGGTCAGAGTGGTGTACCAAATGTACCATCCATAAAGGTTTTACCTTATGCTCTACCCAGTGCGCTGTGTAGGCTCCTATCAAATCCAATAAAAGTACGCCCAGCAGAACATAAAGCCACAGGGGCATTTCGGGCAACCAATTAATAATTCCGAAATCATTGGCCACCGTCCAATCTGATGTGGTTAACAAAAGGAATGCCAAGGGAAAATTGATAATTATTGTAGTCAATGTGAAGAAGAAATTCGGTACTGAATGTCTCCATTTTTTATAGGGAATATTAAAAAGGGGCACAACGCCCTCCAAAATCCAAAAGAATGTAATTCCACCGACCAATATCAAGCTTCTGTGCAGCGGGGGGATGGTTTCAAAGTAGGTAATAATCTGCTCCATATTCTCAAAGATAAGAAATCATTAGGGCTTGATTCTTCTCTTCATTTCCTCCACTATGTTAAAGGCAGCAGGACAAATGGCCACATTTTTAAGCGTAAGATGCGATATTTGATGGAACTTTTTTCGATTGGTGTGGGGGAATTCACGGCAAGCCTTGGGTCGGACCTCATAGATCGAACAATAATTATCTGAACCCAAAAAGGTGCAAGGAACGCTCTGTAGAACAAAATCCCCATCCTCATCCATACGTAAATAGGTATCGATAAAATCTGATGGCCGTAATCGTAGATGCTTGGCGATTCTTTCAATATCGGTCTGTGTAAAAAGAGGTCCTGTGGTCTTACAACAGTTGGCACAAGTAAGACAATCGGTCCGTTGAAATTCTTCTTCATGAAGTTCCTGCATCAGGTAATCTAGGTTTTTCGGAGGTCGTTTTTTGAGTTTCGCAAAAAACTTTTTGTTTTCCTGATACTTTTCTTTCGCCTTTTGAGGCAACCTTTTTAGTTCTTCTTCCATCTTCCAACAAACTTAAAAAAAGCCCTTTCATTTAAACCATCACTTGGGATTAAAGTCTCACTTTTGTAACTCAAAAAAAGCTATGACAGATATTTTTGGAATCGCTTTATTGGATTACCTCCACGGAAATTATTCGGAGGACATTAAAACCTACTCTTCCCTGCTGGAAGAAGATGTGATTCCATTACCTTATCTGTTTAGGGACTTTGAAGAAATGCCTAGCCTAGAACAAAAGGCTTTGGAGTTGGCTCACGGAGAAGTTCTTGATATTGGATGCGGCTCCGGCAGCCATAGTCTTTATTTGCAGAACAATGGAATCAAGGTCGCTGCATTGGATTCCTCAAAAGGAGCTATAGAAGTCTGTAAACGAAGAGGTATTCAACATACGATATGCGACTCCATTCAGAATCACACAAAAACTGGATATGATACCCTTTTGCTTCTAATGAACGGAATAGGATTAGCCGGCAATCTTAAAAATTTGGAAGGGTTTTTGTTACACCTAAAAACATTGCTAAAACCCAATGGGCAAATTTTATTGGACTCCAGCGATATTATCTATATGTATGAAGAAGATGACGATGGTGGATTTTGGGTACCAGGGGAAAAGGACTATTACGGAGAAGTGACTTTTTATTTAGAGTATAAAAACCAAAAAAGTGAGCCCTTTGAATGGTTGTATGTTGATTTCGAAACACTTAAAGGCTATTGCGAGAACGTAAAACTTAAGTGTGAGCTTGTAATATCTGGAGAACACTACGACTATTTAGCTAAGCTTTCGGTCAAAACATAATAGAACAATTGCTTTGTCCGTTTAAATTGATATGATTTTTGTTATGAAAGAGAAAACTTTTTTAACCCTGCTTTTAGGGTTTGCTTTGTTACTTGGATGTTCTTCGGATGGCGACAACAATACCCCTCCTCCAGACGATAATCCGGTAGATGGAGGCGGTAGTGGCATGGTAGACCGTTCGGGAAATCTTTTACCTACTGGTGATTCGGCCAATGACCTGCTTTCGAATACGAATTTTGACAGATTGCTTATTGAAATTGGATTTGTTTCAGGATTCCGCCCTTCGGTTCAAAGCGCAATCAACTTCGAAGAGTTCCTTCGAAATCAAACCTTTAAAGAAAATATAGAGATCCGGTTTCTTCCGCTGGATTCCCCAAATGAGGAAACACTGACTATACAGGAGATTGCAGATTTGGAGGAGCAAAACAGAACCGCATATAATGATGGCACCACCTTGGCTGTATATATTTATTTTGCGGATGCCCCAGCAGATAGTGACAATGAAGAGGAAGATTTAGTTACAGTAGGTGCAGTCTACAGAAATACTTCCATGATCATTTACGAATCTACCATAAGAGATCTAATCAACCGAAGTAACAATTCTCCAGTAACCTTAACCGACTTAGAAACGGCAACCTTGAACCATGAGTTCGGGCACTTATTTGGGTTGGTCAACCTAGGTACTCCCGCCATTAACGAACATGAAGATGCGAGTGCACCGAACCATTGTAATGTTGAAGGCTGTTTGATGCGTGCTGAGATTCAGTTTGGCAGTGTTGCTAGAAGCATGCATCCTTTTTCTAGAACCGGGGTTTTACAGTCTGCCTGCTCCTTAGATGGTAATTCGCTTGTTAAGACATTAGAGGCAAGAACCGCCCGAGGACTGGCCATAGTCCCCGTTTTGGACGGCGAATGCATATTGGACCTTCGAAATAACGGAGGTCGTTGATGGTTAAACTAAGGGATGTTTAAATATTTATGGGTTTGCAAGGAAACCTTCCATTTGGGGTGTTTCATCACATAATCCACCATCAAGGGAATCATCTTTTCCCGAACACTCCATTCAGGTTGTAAATAGAGGATACAATTTTCATTTACCTTGGCAGCTTGTTCCTCGGCAAAAACGAAATCATGTCGGTTGTACACAATCACCTTGAGTTCATCGGCCTTCGCGTAGATTTCATTTTGGGGAAGTTTGTTTTTTTTGGGTGAAAGGCAAATCCAATCCCAAATCCCTGTCAGTGGGTAAGCTCCTGATGTCTCAATATGGGTCTTTAGATTTTTAGCCCTTAAACCATCGGTTAATGGCCCCATATCCCAAGTCAATGGCTCTCCTCCGGTGACAACAATAGTATCGGAATATTGTGCCGCATTTTCAACAATACTTTCAATGGAAGTCGGCGGATGGGTCTCAGCGTTCCAACTTTCCTTCACGTCACACCAGTGACAACCAACATCGCATCCTCCAACCCTAATAAAATAAGCTGCTGTACCCTTATGGAAACCCTCTCCCTGAATGGTATAAAACTCCTCCATCAAGGGGAGCATCAAACCCTGACCCACTAAATCCATTACCTTTTCTGAAACCATTTTGCAAAGATAGGGTATAGAAAAAAGTAATATGCAACACAGGCTATTCCCTAACGGCAATTACATCTATTTCAATCTTCGCCCCTGCAGCCAAGCCAGCAGCGGCATAGGTGGTACGTGCCGGTTTTTTGGTAAAATATTTCACATACACCTCATTAAAAGCTCTAAAATCATTAATGTCACTTAAGATTACCGTGCATTTTACAACATTGTCCAAGGTAAGGCTATGTCGTTTCAAAACACCTTGAATGTTCTTGATAGCCTGTTCGGTCTCTCCTTGAACGCCCCCTTCGGCCAATTGACCTACGGAGCGATCCATTCCTATTTGTCCCGCCAAAAAGAATAGATTCCCAGCCTGAACAGTCTCACTAAAAGGGGCCTTTTGCCGTTGAGGGTCTGGAGATTTGTGAAAAATAATTCCGCTCTTTTCTTGGGCAAAGGTTGTGAATGTCATTCCGAACAATGCAAGAATCAGCAAAAAACCATGGTTTTGTTTCATAATAGCATTTTTAGTTTTGCTTAAAATTACCCTATTTTTATCGCAAAATGAATAGAATGGCGAACAAGGAAAAATTCTTTCAGCACATTGAAGAGGGATATACCACCAAAGGGGATTTTATCACTATGGGAGCAGGAATGTTGGATGGCGAAACCGTCACCAACGCTTTTGTAAAAGTACCCTTAAAGACCTTAAATCGCCATGGCCTTATTGCCGGTGCTACGGGAACAGGAAAAACCAAAACCCTGCAGGTAATTGCGGAAAACTTGTCTGATAAGGGCATTCCGGTTTTGCTGATGGATTTAAAAGGAGATCTAAGTGGAATCGCCCAGCCCAGCCCAGGCCATCCCAAGATTGATGAACGCCATGAAAAAATTGGTCTTGCTTTCGAAGCCAATGGCTTTCCCGTTGAAATTCTAACACTCTCGGAACAGGACGGAGTGCGTCTAAGAGCAACTGTCTCGGAATTTGGACCTGTTTTGCTAAGCCGAATACTTGACCTAACTGTGACACAGGAAGGTATCGTCGCCGTAGTTTTTAAGTATTGTGATGATAACAAGCTTCCCCTTCTTGACTTAAAGGATTTTAAAAAGGTTCTACAATATGCAACTGGAGAAGGGAAAAAAGAATTTCAAGCAGCATATGGAAGAATTTCCACGAGTTCCACGGGAACCATCCTTCGTAAAATCATAGAGCTTGAACAACAAGGGGCCGAACTTTTCTTTGGGGAAAAATCTTTTGATGTGGAAGATTTGGTGCGCATCGACGAAACCGGAAGAGGCTATATCAACATCATTAGACTGACCGATATTCAAGACCGACCCAAGTTGTTTTCAACTTTTATGTTGAGCCTGTTGGCAGAAATCTATTCTACTTTTCCTGAACAAGGGGACAGTGACCGACCAGAGCTTATTCTTTTCATAGATGAGGCCCATTTGATTTTTAAGGAAGCCTCCAAAGCTCTACTTGACCAAATTGAGAGCATTGTAAAATTGATACGTTCCAAAGGGATTGGCCTCTATTTTGTTACCCAAAACCCTACTGACGTCCCCGATGACGTATTAGCACAATTAGGACTCAAGGTTCAACATGCGTTACGCGCTTTCACCGCAAAAGATCGCAAAGCGATCAAATTGACTGCAGAGAACTATCCCGATTCTGAGTTTTACGACACGAAGGAGGTATTGACTTCATTAGGTATTGGGGAGGCTCTAGTCTCCGCCCTTGATGAAAAAGGGCGACCTACACCTCTAGCAGCAACTATGCTCCGCGCGCCCATGAGCCGTATGGATGTTCTCACCGATTCGGAGTTAAAAGAAGCCATTGGAAAATCGAAATTGGTCAAAAAATACAATGATGATATTGACCGCGAAAGTGCCTATGAAATTCTAAATGAAAAAATTGAAAAAGCACAAAAGGAAGCAGAAAAGGAAAAAGAACAAAAAGCAACCTCAAGAAAAACTTCCTCTCGACGGACCAGTGCCCGTATGAATCCCGTGGTAAAAGTATTGACCAGTGCTACCTTCATTCGTGGAGTTTTAGGGGTATTGAAAAAAGTAATTAGATAACATGACCAATAAACTATTTGCCATTTTGATGGTATCCGGCCTTTTGGGTTTTATCTCATGCGCCGAAAAAGACACCACATTTCTCATCACAGAGAGTAGTGTCGGACCCTTACAAAAGTCAAGTCCATTGAAGGAATTGGAAAGTATTTATGCCTATGATTCTGTCGTTAGGGATACTTTTAATTCCTTGACGGGTGTAAAAACAGGAAAAATCAAGGTTTTCGAAAAAGGAGGGAAACACTTACTGACCCTTACCCCTAATAATGACAGCGTTCCTCGAGTCGAGAACATTCGCGTATTTGATTCTCGGTATACCTCGGAAAAGGGCATTGGTCTTCAAAGTACTTTTGGAGAAATCAAAAAGCAATACGCCATCAAAAAAATTGTGACTACCCTGAATAGTGTGGTGGTTTTTCCGAAGGAAAGTAATCTATATTTTACCATCGATAAAGGAGATTTGCCCGCGAGTTTACGGTATACAGCTTCATCGATTGAAGCGGTTCAGATTCCTGATGATGCCAAGGTTAAATATTTGATGATAGGTTGGGAGTAAAGGTTGTTAATTAAAGCTTAAAACAACAGCTTACCGAATTGGTTTTCTGTATTTTAAGAGCAAAACCTTTACCAATGAAAAGAACCGCCGTCCTATCATTTCTCTTGCTACCTGTTATTTTAGTTGGCCAATTTGAATTCGAACCCTCAGCGGAACATCCCTTTGGTCTTCCCAACCCTGAAGCTCCCAAAGAGTTGATGGATTTTGCACCCATGATCGGGGAATGCGACTGCACATCCCAAATGCGGAAACCAGATCAAACCTGGGCAGAACCTGAACCGATGGTTTGGCGGTTTAAGTATATTATGAATGGTATGGCAGTTCAGGATGAAACTTTGAGAAAAAGTGGGACCTATGCTGGGAGTATTCGTCAGTTTATTGCAGATAGTACCCGTTGGTATGTCCACTATTACAGTCATCCGCTCGCTTCGCCTTCCCTACCCACATGGGAGGGAAACAAAACTGAAGAAGGCAACATTATACTCCATCGAGAACAAAAGGCTCCCAACGGTATGGATGGCTTTTACCGACTTACTTTTTATGAAATTGAAGACTCCGGATTCAAATGGGTTGGGGAATGGGTCGATAAAGCGGAATCCATCGTATTTCCCACTTGGAAAATTGATTGTTCCAAGGGCAAAAGGAATATGGGCCATGAAAAAGACAAAATATCCATTATTGAGGCGACAAAACGCTTTTCCAAAGCCTATATGGAGAGCAACTATGAAGCAATTGCCAACAGCTATACAAAAGATGCCAAAATTTTTCCCGGCAATCTTAACATTATTTCCGGAAGAGATTCCATTAAATCCTATTGGATGGGTGGTTCCGGCAAGGTTTTACATCACGAAATTGTGCCCGAGGAGATTAAGTTCTTCGGAAATTATGCGCATGATTACGGTTACTACCAAGGAAAAAGTACCAGTAAGGATGGAAAGACATCCGAATGGAAAGGAAAATACGTGGTCATCTGGAAAAAAGAAGATGGTGATTGGAAGATGTACCTCGATATTTGGAACCGGGTTAGAATCTAAAAAAGACCATATCGTTCACGATTGGCCAAAACCTTGGGGCAATTCAATTGCATCCATTCGGTCAACTCCAATAGTTTTTCCACATAGGAATGCCCAAACTCTGTTAGGCTATATTCTACCCTAATGGGTACTTCGGCGAAAGCTTTTCTTGAAATGTATCCATCGGCTTCCAGCACCTTTAAACGCTGGCTCAACACTTTATTCGAAATCCCATACACGTATTTTTTGAGTTTATTGAACCGCAATTTTTCGAAATATCCCAACCATAGGATAATTAAAACACTCCATTGGTCCGAAGCAACGGACATGACGTCACGAACAGGGCAAAGTTCAGGTGGATTCTTATAATCAATATGCCCAAACATTTTTTCTAATTTTTTGGTTATCCTAACCTTTTGATTTTCAGCAACAGTTTCCATTTTCCCACTTAATTTGATTTGAGATACCTCTATATTTTTAAAAAGTAATATGTATTTTTAATCTCCTTTTTAGAGTAAGTTACAAAAAGTAACCTTATGAAAAAACTTCTTGCCAAGATACTTCCCAGAATGTACGGCCAGTATTTTAACCTTTTGGTCCTATTCAACA
>NZ_JANQIH010000293.1 GCF_028282265.1 Allomuricauda sp. | reverse complement strand
TGACCCAATATACTGCCTCTGGTGATGTGGAGCTATCGTTTACAAGCCGAATACAGGGTAACGGACTAGTAATACAAATCCAGGCGTTTGGACGCAATGTGGCCAATGATGAATACCTCCCACCTGAAACCCAGTTTAGGTATCTCATTGTTCCTGCGGATATAACTGCTTCAAAGAACCCAGTGGAATTTGAAAAAATGAGCTACGAAGAAGTGATGGACTTTTTCGGGCTTGAACAATAAAAACAAAAACTACAGTAACATGAAAAGTTCAAACCGAATTAAATGGATAGGCTTCTTGGTAGTTGTATTGGTATTGTTTTCCTGCAGTGCTGAAGACGGCGAAGATGGTGCCATTGGACCTCAAGGGCTGCAAGGCGAACAAGGGCCGGTCGGGGCTCAGGGAGAGCAAGGTGAACAAGGCCCTCCAGGGTCTGATGGTGCTGACGGACAAAATGGTTCTGATGGCAATGCCAATGTTATCTTTTCCAATTGGATAGATGCAGATTGGAATTCGTTTGATACTCCTCAAACAAAAGAGATGCGTATACCAGTTCCTGAAATAGAAGACAACAACGAGTTACGGAACAACTCTCTGGTCTATGTGTATTTAAGACAGTACCAAAGGTCTAGCTCATATCCTATGCCCAACTCCGGTCGTTGGAACAATACTTGGTATTCCTTTACATTCGGGGATACAGCCCCTTCACGATTCGGGATAATGGTACTTCTGGAAAGTACCGATGGGGTCGATTTGACTGAATTTCAGTTCGCAGGCTCCCGAGGTAATAGGTTTCGCTATGTAGTGGTTCCAGAAAGTGCCCAGTCCGCGAAACTGGATTACTCCAACTACGAGGCAGTAAAAGCCTTCTACAACCTACCCGATTAACAACTTTAAATCATATAAGATGAAAAAACTAATCTTCTTCACGGTTTGGTTCGTACTGGGAAATTCCCTCTTGGGCCAAACCAAAAAAATGACTGCCTTTAAACCTGTACAGCACGGTTTTAAATTCGATAACAGTTTCAAAAATATTTTTATAGATGCCATTGATTGGAGAACTGGTGGGCTCTGCGGAGGAATGTCATATTCCGCCTTGGATTATTATTATGCAAGGACCATTTCCACTCCCAAAACCACCATACGTCCCACAGAGGGGAGTCCCTTGCAAAAATATTTGTACGACCGCCAGGTGACCTCTTTAAAATCCAATTTGGATAAATGGGCCGAAATAGGATTTAATCCTGGAGGCGCCCGAAATGGTGAATTCTTCAATTGGGGCGTGGAGAACAAAAAGGGAAGTAGAATCAATGAATTGCGTTCTTTTATAGATCGCGGAAGACCGGTGCCTTTGGGCCTGCAAAGTGTTGGAGAAAAAGACTCCGACCCGGGCAACCACCAGGTTTTGGCCATAGGATATGACTTTGGCACTGTTCAGGATTTGGCCAATGGGGTCTATAAGCGTAAAATGAAAATCTACACCTATGACCCCAATTATCCAAATAAAATCAATACGCTCGTGCCGAATTTCAAGGACCAGGTCTTTTACTATATCGAAAACCCACACATGAGATGGCGCACCTATTTTGTGGACAAAAAATATAGTGCCAAGACGCCCCTACGTATGTCTTTACGTGATTATCCCAATGATGGAAAAATACACGAGCTGGTATTTGAGTTCGGTGTAGGTAAAGATGACCTAAGGGGAGGAAACGACAATTTGAACCTCACTATTTCATTTCATGGCTCCCAACCTCAGCGGGTTTATAATGTAAACAAAGGCAATAAATGGATTGATGACTATGCACAATTTATTGTGGTTCCTTTACGAAGGCCCACGACTCTCAACACCATTAAATCAGTGCAACTCAATACGGTTTCAGGAAATGATAACTTTAATCTGAATCGCCTTCGAATTCACGCAAAAGGATACAATACAAACAAAAAAATCTATGAAAGAATAGGTGCACCCTTAAAGCGTTTTACGGGCAAGGACAGAAACTTTTTGGCTATGATCTATAGAAATCCACCAAGGGCCACTTCAACAACCAGTTCAAGTACTAGTACCTCTGGCACAAGCACTCCAAGAAGACAACCCGTCGACAAATTACGCTTCTGGATTCGAACCGGAGACGATGACCTTAGGGGTGGCAATGATAATTTAAACATTATTGTGTATTTTAAAGATGGAAGGACGCAAACCACAAGAAATGTAAACAAAGGAACCAGATGGAAAGACCATACTACGAACTCTCTGGATATAAAACTGAACAAAACCATATATGCCACTTCCCAGATTTCAAAAGTGGTGTTACAGACCACTTTTGGAGGAGGTATGGGAGGTGACAATTGGAACCTAAATTATTTGCACGTAGAGGCTTTTAAAGGATCAACCAAAGCGGGTGATTTTTACAAACGCGGCTCAAATGACAAACGACTATATCGATTTTCGGATAAAAACAATTCCTTTGAAGCAAAATAATACCTGTGTCATGAAAAAGAGATATACAAATGTTTTGACAAGGTGTTTATTAGGCTTCATTATTGGTGGTCTTATGTTTGCCTGCGGAAATGATGACAGTGATAGCAGCGGCCCGCCTCCTCTATCCGCTTGCGAAACAGGTTCGAACCCTAACATCACGTTCACAGCCTCTTTTACTGACCTTGATGGTATCGAACACATTGAACCCTTAGGGGAAATACAGGCATTTCATAATTTTTCAGAGCACACCTATGTCTTTATAAAATCGGATGTGCCCGAAGTTCCTGTTTACGCACCTGTCGACATGGATTTGGTGAACGTCACATTTGACGGTACAGACTATCAGCCCATGTTCCGGGCCAGTTGTGAGGTGGTCATACGTTTCGGTCACATTACCAATCCAGTTGCCCCGATTCGAAATCTCGTAACAAGCCAAGGCATAAGCATGTTCGAAGGTCAACCCCCTACCTTGTTGAAGTTTTCTGCTGGTGACTTAATAGGTACCACATCAGGGACAGCACAAGCAAAAAGTTTTGATTTTGGTGTATATCATAGCGAGAGACCACTGACATTTTTAAACAATGATCGGTTTCATCCTGTAGAGACTTTTAAATATGCCTCTTGCCCCTACGATTATTATACAGGTGACCTGCGCAATCAGATGTATGCGCTTTTTGGACCAAAACCTCTGATTCAACCCTTGAACTGTAGGGGACCACGAGGAAAAGCAGGAACCATAGCCGGGACTTGGTTCGATACCGTAGAGGTTTTTTCGACTCCCTATTTTGGGCAGACCGAATTTTCACCCTTGCATGTGGCTACCGCCTTGAACGGTACGGTCAAAATCGTACGCGGTACAGAATTCCAGGTGAACCGAGTACTGTTTGGAGCAGCTACCAACGTAGATCCCGAAGAAGTCACTACGGAACATTGCTATGAATTGGATTCCGGGGGGTATTTTTATTTTCAATTGCAGCCCGATGGTAGCTTGCATGTGTTCAGGGAAACCATGGGAAGCTGTCCGTCTGAGTTTCCGGCGTCTGGTTTTAGGGTGTATTACCGTTGATGGATGAAGATTTCGTATCTTTTTAAGACAAACCAATACAATGAAAACCTTCTGGCCACTCCTTGCTTTTTTATTTGTTTCCATTGATTTGTTTTCCCAAACTCCAAAACAATTGGACTCTCTGGAACAGTTGCTGACAAAAACAAGCAACGACAGCATCAGAGATGGAATACAAAAAGAATTGTATATGGCCTATTACGATTCTATTCCAGAAAAGGCTGCCAAAATCACCAGAAATATGATTGCAACCTCCATGAAAAACGGATATGAAAGGGGGGCCGCTGGAGGACACTATTTATTGGGCCATCTTTATGTAACCTCCTCCAACTACGATTCAGCCAAATATCATTTAAGGAAGTCTTTGGATGTGGGCATGCGTATAAACAACCCTAACATCTCCTTGAACGCGTTGGAATGGATTGCCAATGCGCATCAAAAACAAGGAAACCTCGATAGCGCTCTAGCAAGTATCGAAAAAGCATTCAGAATAGCCGAGGAGAATCATGAAATTGGGCCTGAGAAAATCTCCCGAATAAAACTAAATGAGGGTAGAATACATCAGATAATGGGAAATACGGAGGAGGCCGTAAACACCTATCTGGAGGCCGAGAAAATATTACCACCAGACGAAGTTGGTCTAAAGGGTACAATCATAGCCCGAATTGGAGGCATATATTACAATCTGGAACGAGACGAAAAGGCAAAGGAATACTATTTACAGGCGCAATCCATTTTTAAGGAAACCTCAGATAAAAATGCCTATTATAGTATGGAGAACAAATTGGGCAACATAGAAATGGCGGCCAATGATCTTGAAGCGGCAGAAAAACACTATCTGAATGCTTATTCCCATTTTGAGTCGGTAAATGGATTTTACAATATGGCCACCATAAGCAGTAATTTAGGCTATATCTACCTACAACAAGAAAAATACGAATTGTCCGAGAAGTACTTTGTGGAATCCATTGCACTATCCGAAAAATATGAAGAGCCAAGCCTGCTGCCCTATTCTTACAATGGATTAGGAGAATTATATAGCAAAACCGGCAAATTGAACGAAGCTATAGCCAATTTCAGAAAGGCAATTGATCTCGGTGAGAAAAAAATATCGAGTCTGTATCTTGTTGACAGCTATACCTTTTTGGTCAAGGCTTACGAAAAAAAGAATGATTTCAAGAACGCTTTTGACCAACAATCCCGATTAATTGAACTAAAAGACAGCCTGGACCGAAAATCCAGTCTAGCTCAAATTAGTGACATAGAGGAAAAGTATCAAAACGAAAAGAAACAAAAGGAAATAGAGCTATTGACCTCCCAATCTCAATTGGCAGCACAAAAAGCGAATAATCAACGTAACCTTTTAATAGCGGGTATCTCTGTTTTGGGATTGGCGTTCATCACTGTTTTCTTATTGTTTCGCAACAAACAAAAGACCAATTTTAGATTAAGACAACTTGAAGCTGCCAAGTCAAAGTTCTTCGCCAACATCTCCCATGAATTTAGAACCCCATTGACCTTAATTTCGGGTCCGGTGGCGCATCAATTATCAAAGAATGGACTTTCAACAGATGATAAGACAGATTTGGGACTAATCCAACGAAATGCGAACCGCTTACTAAAACTTGTGGACCAAATACTCGACCTATCAAAAATAGAGGCGGGACGAAGAAAATTGTCAGTTTCTAAAGGCAACATCGAATTGTTCCTTAAACATCTTATAGAACCATTTGATTATCAGGCATCTCAAAAAAGTATGACCCTAAAGAGCGATATCAAAATTCAAAAAGATGTTTGGTTCGACCGCGATGTTGTGGAAAAAGTAGTAGTCAATCTTATGTCCAACGCCGTAAAGTACAATAAAAACAATGGAGAAATCCATTTTACGGCGCAACTTGAGGAACGTTCGTTGAGAATGAAAGTTACCAATGAGAACACAGATTTGGCCGAAAAAGAACTTCCGCTCCTGTTTGATCGTTTTTATCAAAATAATACGATGAATCAAGGGTTTGGTATTGGTCTCTCATTGGTCAAGGAATTGGTGAACCTTTCCCACGGAAGTATCAAAGCACGAAAACCCAGTGATAGAACCATACAGTTTGAGGTGGTTCTTCCGGTCAACCAGAATGCGTTTTCCAAGGAGGATATGGTTCAAGAAGATGGTCAAATCGATTTCGAAAAGTTAAAACAAGGGAAGGCAAAAGCTCAAATTCCTGAAGAAAAAGAGCAGGAAGAAGAGAAGTTGGCAGACGCTTCATTACCTGTACTGCTTGTTGTAGACGATAATGATGAGATACGATTATTTATCAAGACCCTCTTTCATAAAGAATATCAAGTACTAGAGGCAAAAAATGGCGAAGAGGGAGTGAATATTGCTTTGAAGATTATTCCCGACCTCATCCTATCGGATATTATGATGCCTGTTAGGGATGGAATTTATTTGAGTAACACCTTAAAAAATGATGAACGAACCTCGCATGTGCCCATAGTACTGCTAACAGCCAAATCAGGAGAGGAAAATGAATTGACCGGCCTAAAAGCTGGTGCCGATGCCTACTTGGTGAAGCCCTTCAAGGAAGAAAAGCTCCGAATCATTATAGAAAAGCTGATTGCTGTAAGAGAGACTATCCGGCAAAAATTCAATACGCAAGTCTTCTTTAAGACAAAAACCATTGGGTTGAGTAACACGGATACACTTTTGTTCGACAGAATCAGGATTGTTCTGGAAGAACGGTTGACCGACCCTGAGTTTAACTCACAATCCTTTTCTGAACAAGTCGGGCTGAGCCGAATGCATTTGCACCGCAAGTTAAAGGCGCTTACCGGGTATTCGACATCTGAGTTTATTCGAACACAACGTTTAAAACTTGCTGTGAAACTATTCGATGAAGGACATATGAATATTTCCGAGATTGGCTATTCGGTCGGTTTCAATCAGCCTGCCTATTTCTCAACCGCTTTTAAACAACACTATGGGTATCCCCCATCGGAATACGTTAAACGTTAAATGAAGAATAATTAAAGTACCTAATCTACACATCGATACCTCCCAGCTACTGAGAATCCCAATTCAGCGATTTCATTTTTCCTGACAAGTTTTATTGCTTTGATTCAGGAAAAAACCAAATGAAAATGTATTTCCTTATTATCCTTCTGCTGGTTTCTTCTTGCCTATCCAACAAATCTGATGATAACTTGAAGGCCAGAAAAAATCACAATAGCCTAAAAATGAAACTGGTCAATGGAAATTGGTTCAATGGAAAAACATTTAAAGAACAAGATGTCATTGTTGTTCACGGGTTATTGAATTTCAGGGATACGGATTGGGTTATGGATACAATCATAGACCTTAAAGGAAAATATGTCATCCCTCCATTTGCAGAAGCACATAACCACAATCTTGAAAGTGAATATGAGCTTGAAAAGCGAATCCAAAACTACTTGGACGACGGCGTTTTTTATGTAAAACAGCTTTCCGCCATTAAAATGCAGCTCGAACCCTTGATGCACCTCTACAATAAACCTGATGGTTTGGATATCAGTACCACCTATGGCCCCTTGACCGGAACTGGGGGGCATCCTGTAGCTCTTAGGGAAAAGTTCTTTGGCTGGGGATATTACGAGGTTTTTGCTTCAAAACAGGATATTGAAAACCATGGTTATTTTATCATAGATACCGAAGCCGACTTAAACAACAAATGGAGTCATATTTTATCCTTTGAACCTGAGTTCATTAAATTCATGCTTCTCTACTCCGAAGAATATGAGAAGCGTAAAAATGACACCACTTATTTCGGCAACAAAGGAATGGACCCCAAGCTTGTTGATAAGTTGGTTAAAATGGCCCATAAGGCCGGATTGCGGGTAAGCGTTCATGTGGAAACGGCATATGACTTTCATGTAGCTGTTGAAGCAGGTGTTGACGAAGTTGCCCATTTACCCGAAATAGACAATGGAAAAACAATAAAGATTGAAGATATTAAAACCGCTAGGGAGAAGGGAATTGTTACCGTTACCACAGCTACGCTGGTAAACAAAAAGCGCAACCGGCCTTACTATGCCGCGTTGGTAAAAAATATAAAGGCCAACTTGGAGCTATTCAAAAAGGAAGGTGCCATACTCGCCATCGGGTCGGACAATTTCAACGGAACCTCATCAGGGGAATTTTATTTTTTGAAGGACTTAAATGTATTTACTAATTTGGAATTGTTGAATATGTGGACGATAAATGCAGCAAAGACCATATTCCCTAATCGAAAAATAGGGCGATTGAAAGATGGATATGAGGCGAGTTTTTTGGTTCTTGACAAAAACCCTTTGGAAGATATCTCCAACATCAAGGAGAACATCACTCTTAAAGTCAAGCAGGGTACTATAATTCAATAAACCAAAGCAAGTAAACCATAGGGTACCACGCTATCTATACAAGTTCCAGTAGAATGAATCGAAATCTGTACTGCAACCTTTATTCTAAACATAGTCAAACCATTATTTGTGGATATTCGATATGCGTTTAGTGATGCACAATTCTGGTAGAGGAAAGACCCTGCTCAGACACCTTTTGTTCTGGGTGCTTTTTTTGGTGCTATGGAGCACCCATGACCTTAATTACCATCGTGACTTTCTTGAAAATCTGCAAATCAATGTTTTTGTATTCATTCCCTATGCCCTTTTGGTTTACTTCAATTTGTATGGATTAACACCGAACTTCCTACTTAAAAAAAAGATTGTTAGCTATCTTGGTTTGCTCACCATGAGCATCATACTGACCACTTGGTTTTCCTCTAAGTATCTCTATTTCTATTTTACTGAGGTCAATTTCTATCTACCCACTGCCAACTTTTTTACCACTTTTGAAGGTAAAATTGCTATCGTAACAGAAATAATATTGTCATTGGGGCTTTCCATGACGCTATTTCTGACTGATGAGTGGTACCAAAAAGAAAGAAGACTTCGGGAAGTGGAACAAAAAAGACTCGAAATGGAGTTAAATCTACTTAAGAATCAGATAAATCCACATTTTCTGTTCAACTCCCTCAACAGTATTTATGTTACTTTAAGTGACAGTCTTAAAGGTGGAAAAGATATGTTGCTACAGTTTTCTGATTTATTAAGCTATCAACTCTATGAAACTGGAAAGAAACAAGTAAGTCTGAAAAAGGAGTTTGACAATCTTTTGAACTATATCAATATTGAGCGTGTTCGACATAAGGATTTGGTTACCGTTACTTATGAATTTCCCAAGAATTATTGGGATATGACCATCGCCCCGATGCTTTTACTGCCCATTATCGAAAATGCCTTTAAACATGGGCAGAGCAGTAAAGGATATAAAATCTCAATTAAATCCAAGGTCACTCAAAATGGAGCCTTTACGTTTTATGTGGAAAATTCAATTAACGAAACCACTAAAAAATCCACTTTATTAAAAAAGGGCATTGGGCTTGAAAATGTGGGGCGAAGACTTCAACTTATCTATCCAAATAAACACCGTTTTAGTTTTGGGAAACATAATTCAAAGTTTGTTGTTCAACTCGAAATACAACTGAATGAAAACAAAATGCCTAATCGTTGATGATGAATATTTGGCCAGAAAAGGCCTTGAGGATTTTATTGAGCAAACTCCCTTTCTGGAGCATCTTGCCTCCTTACCATCAGCATTGGAAGCTATGGAATTTCTGAAACATAGTACAGCAGACGTCATGTTTTTGGATATACAGATGCCCGACATGAGTGGTTTGGAGTTGATGAGGGCTCTCAACAGCCCCCCAAAGGTGATTTTTACTACTGCGCATCGAGAGTTCGCTTTGGATGGATTTGAGCTTAATGTCGTGGATTTCCTATTAAAACCGTTCTCTTATAATCGTTTTTTAAAGGCGGTTGACAAAGCCCTGCCCAGCGAACCTCAAAAAACCGATGACAACAAATCCCACATTTTTATCAAATCAGATGGTACGATTATTAAGATTTTGATAGATGACATTACCCTTGTGGAAACAGCCAAGGATTATGTTTTTATCCATACAGCGAACAACAAATACCTTACCTTGGTTTCTCTTCGGCAATTAGAGGAACAACTACCTGATTCCAAGTTCATGAGGGTTCATCGGTACTACATGATTGGATTAGGCCATGTTAGAAAATTGGAAGGAAACCTGCTTTACGTAGGAAATCAAAAAATCAGAATTAGTAGAACCCTTCGCAACAAAGTTTACCAACGAATAATAGGTAATGACCTTATAGAACGGTAGTACCATGGTACTATAGGCCGGATATTTTTTGGCTAAAAGCTGTCAGTCATAGACTATTATTCTCCTTTCATCCAGAAAGAATTGGTTTTTTTAAGAAAACCAATAAGTTAGGAGTCCCAAACAACTATTGTACGCTATGAAACTTGACCTTGTAATCGTTGACGATTCCAACCTATGGCTTTCCCTTGCAAAAAAACTATCTCTACTTAATCCTTTAGTGGGCAACGTTGAAACTTTTAACGACTCCGTGGACGCTTGGATTTATCTACAAATGTCCCGACCAGATGTTGTGATGACAGATATAGAAATGCCTGGTATGAATGGCCTTTCGTTCTTGGAGATGTTCGGAAGTAAGTTACCTTTCATTTCAAGTTCCACAAAACCGGGCTACGCATTGCATGCCAAGGAACTTGGATGCATGGATTTTTTGCATAAACCATTTTCCAAAAAGCAGTTTGATCGTGCCATTATCGAGGTACACCGTAAACTACGTTTATCTCCATGTGATTCCACCTTGACTTAAGTGTGGCCGTTTTCCGCTTCAAACTTTTCACGTGTTTATGTGAGGATTAATTTCATACACTGAAACTATTACCAAAATCCTCTTATCTTTATCGTTTATTTTGGAATGTAAAAACGCCTTTGGGGCGTGGATAACCTATTATTAACTTAACGATAACACAAAGGTTGATTACATCAAATTTTTCCAAGCTTTCTTTAAAATTTACCAAAAACTAAATGAATCTATCAACTCTCGCACCAACTCGCTATGCCGAATGGCATCATCCGTATAAAACCTCCAAGAAGTTCTCAAAAAAAGTAGCATACTTCAGTATGGAATTTGCAGTCCATCAGGGTTTGGAAACCTATTCTGGTGGATTGGGATTTTTGGCAGGGTCCCACATGCGATCTGCCTTTGAACTGAAACAGAACATTATAGGAATAGGGTTGTTATGGAAATATGGTTATTACCATCAGCAGCGCAACAGTGATAGAACAATGGCCGCTGCTTCAATTCAAAGAAACTTTAATTTTTTGGAGGACACGGGTATTGAAGTGACCGTTCAATTGCACGATAACCCCAACGTAAAGGTAAAGGCCTACGTTCTTCCTCCAGACGTTTTCAATACGGCACCCATTTATTTTCTAAGTACTGACCTGGAAGAAAACGACCACATATCCCGTACCGTAACGGATTTTCTCTATGACTCCAATGAGGCCACAAGAATTTCCCAAAGTATTGTACTGGGCATTGGTGGTGCCAAATTAGTTGAAGAACTAGGCGGAGCAGATATCTATCACCTCAACGAGGGACATGCGCTACCTGCGTTTCATTATCTTAAAAATCGTGGGGTTACCAAAGAGCAAATGGTATTCACGACCCACACTCCCGAACAAGGAGGAAATGAGGAAAGAAACGCCCATTACTTGAACCAATGTGGTTTTTTCGGAAGGCATTTGTCAGATTTTGAACTAGCACCACAAATGGTCAATGGTGACAATTTAAACTATACTGTTTCCGCACTGCGCAATGCCAAAAAGTCCAACGCTGTTTCTGCCCTACATAAAGAGGTTGCCACAAGAATGTGGAAGGATTTTGAAGGAATAAGTCCGATAATCTCAATAACCAATGCACAGAACGAAAAATTCTGGCAAGACCCTAAATTGAGTAAAACAAAAGAAAAAGGGGATGTAAACGGATTCCGAAAGCGAAAGCTGGACCTAAAGAAAATCCTATTTGAAGAGGTGCTGAAACAAACTGGGAAACTCTTTGACCCAGATGTGCTTACCATGGTCTGGGCTCGACGCTTTGCAGGCTATAAAAGGGCAGATCTCTTGATGAGGGATATAGAACGATTTGAACGAATTATTGGCAATAAAGAGTTTCCAATCCAAATTATTTGGGCAGGCAAACCTTATCCCAAGGATTTTGGAGCTATCGACACATTCAACCGTTTGGTAGAATATGCGGGCCCTGTGCGAAATTTGGCAGTACTTACCGGCTATGAAATCAATCTGTCCAAAAAACTTAAACAAGGTTCGGACGTCTGGTTGAACAATCCCCGCATTACCAGGGAGGCATCTGGTACAAGCGGAATGACAGCAGCCATGAATGGATCGGTCAATTTGAGCACGAATGATGGATGGATTCCTGAATTTGCAAAGGATGGCATCAACTCTTTTGTATTGCCCGAGGTTGATTACCGGGAGAGTATTGAGAAACAGGACCAGATTGATAGTGAAAATCTGTACGACATCTTAGAACGCCAAGTATTGCCGACCTATTATCAAAAGCCAGAAAAATGGATGGACATTGTATTTTCTGGCATGTCTGATGTGCTTCCCGCGTTTGGAAGTGGTAGGATGGCAAAAGAATATTATGAAAAACTGTATTATTGATTAGTGGCTTCGAGGTAGGTGATTTGGATGGGTAGTCCTAAACATTTTTAACGATTTCCAAGGCTGGAAAATGAAAATTGGTGTTCATACAGCTCTTTCTTTTTCCGGTAACCAATGATTCAAAAGTTTTGCCGTAATTCCGACCAAAGGTAAAAATGCTATCACACCCGCAATATTGAAAATCATATGGGCATTGGCTATTTGATTTTCCAAAGACTGGTTGGTCGACACCATTAGGACAAACGTAAGGAAGACATCAAAGACCAATAGTCCTATTACTATGGTGATAAAATTGAACAGTAAATGAAATAATCCTGCTTTTATGGCCTGTCGACTGCCTTTTATGGTTGCGATCAATGTATCGGAACAAGTACCCAATTCCGATCCCAGCATAATAGCCAGACCACCAGCCAATGAGATAAGGTTTTGTTTACCCAAAACAATGGCCATACCAACAGTAGCACTTGAAGATTGAACAATTAATGTAATAAGACCGCCTATCATTGTACCTTGCAGAAGGTTTTGGTCAATTCGCGTTATCCATTTTTCAAATAATTCACTGTCCCTAAGAGGTAAAACGGATTGTTCCATGATGAAAAGTCCGAAAAAGAGCATTCCGAAATAAAAAAGGGCATTCCCATATTTTTTGGTGGTTTCCTTCTTAGCGAAAAAACCAATGACCAAGCCAATAACCAGTGGGATATAGGCATATTTTCCGATATCGAGAGCAATCAATTGACTGGAAAAGGTAGTCCCGATATTGGCTCCCATAATAATACCAATAGCCTGTTTAAATCTCAGGGTACCGGCATTGATAAAGACTATAGCAATGATGATCACGGCCGATGAAGAACCCATTAAAATGGTTAGTACCGTTCCAACAATGATAGAGGTGAAAAGGTTCCTCGTATATTTTTCAATTATCTGCTTGGCCTTTTCGGTTGATATGTCCTGCAAGGTGCTTGAAAGCTTGGATATGGCATAAATGAACAATAAAAGGCCTCCAAATAATATAGGAAGGATTTCGGTCATGAACTTATTACGTATTTAAGACTTTCCAGTACTAAAGATCCTATGCCTGTCTTGAAGCAAATAGTGCTAGCGGGTTCGCACTTCCTCCTATAAATCATCAAATTACAACTAGTACCCATTAGAGAAGAAAGCTTACCTTCCCAGTATCCATATCATAAATTGCA
>NZ_JANQIH010000269.1 GCF_028282265.1 Allomuricauda sp. | reverse complement strand
AAAGCGTAATGGTGGTCTCCGTCGTTTTGCCTTCGCGAACGGACTCTGATACTTCGGCTGGATCTAATATCGCGAAAGGAGGGTCAACACCGACACCGTTCACCACAACTTCGACAACTCCGGCTCCACTGGCATTACTAGTAATAGAGATAATACCATTGCTACTGCCTATGGATTCGGGAGAAAAAGTGACCGTTACTTCGAGTTCATCCCCTGCTTCAACAACTCCTGTTTCTGGCGAAACCGTAAACTCAGAATTATCGGAAGCAATACTTGATATATTTAGATTATCAATTCCGGTATTGGTTATCGTGAACGTACGCTCACTGGAAGTGCCCACAAATACATCATTAAACAGTAATAGTTCATCAGAAACCTCGATTCCTGAAATTTGGCCCGAAACTTCGAAGCTTGTCGCTACCGCAAGGGAAGAATTGATTGGGTCATTGCTTTCAACCAGAATATCGGTTTCATGGATTCCGTTAGGAAGGTTAGAGCCATCAAAACTTACGTTTACCTCAACAGTTTCTCCAGGACCGACTGTGCCGGTTCTAGGAGCTAACTCGATGAAAGCGCCCGAACCGTCTGATAAGGCTCTAGTAAGGAAGGCAAAACCATCTAAATTGGTATATGTGGCTCCGCCATTGGAGCTAAAGGCATAAGTGTTAGGCCTTGTATTCTCGATAGTGTCATCTACACCTTGTGGGAAGCTAATTCCTTCTGGATAGGAATGCACCACCCAAAATGATTCTCCTACACTAAACTGCAAAGGTGTATTTAGGGTTTCTATGACAACTACTCCGTCTGGGCTATCACCAGTAATAACTTGTTCCAAGAGTAACTCGCCATCGGCAGGAGAAGGTCCTCCTGTGAAAACCTGCAATATAACAGCGACTCCAGAAAGATTTTCTGTTCTATAAGCATTTCGAACTGCCGTCAATGCAAAATCTTGGTTTACAACATCAAACTGAATCGCAGTGCTGATTCCGGGTGCTCCTGCGCCAAGACCGACAAAGTCTCCCGGAAAGTCTACACCAGAATCATAAAAGATGGAATCAGTAACAGCAGTTGCATTTGAAAGAAGACTATTTGTAGATTTTACCTTCCTAACGCTGGTAATTCCAGCTGCTTTTACTGTTCCTTCAAAATTGCTGCCTACACCATATTTACTACGGTCGAGTTCGGCAAGTAAATTTGCGTTGGGCGAGTCTTCAGCTGGGGTAAACGTAGTCGGTCCCAAACCGGTTGTAAAGTCCAAAGGACTTTCCCCACTATTTGAAATGGTAAAAGAAGCATTTGCCATGGGAGGGTCGCTTACGGTTACATCCACTGATGCACTTAAGCTTTCGGGATCAACGGCTATAGTTGGTGGTGACAAAACGGTCAAGGTAACCGGCACATCCAAAGAAGGTGTGTCGGGATCGTTACTGCTAATATTGATTGTTGCATTTACAATGCCTGGTTCTACTATTCTTCCGTCAAATGTAACTGTAGCTGTAGTCGAGGAACCAAAAGGAACTGTTCCTGCTATAGGAGATACTGACAAGAAAAAGGCCTCAGGGTCACCGTCCGTGACATCAAGATTATCAATGTCCATAGAGGAGCCCACTACCGCCATGTCCGATAATAGCGCTACATTATCAATAGCGTTGGAAGCGCCAATTCCGGAATAAACCAAAGTACCATCAAAGAACACTTTAAGCCCTAAGGTATCTCTATCGATAACGATTCTTACTTCAAAATAGCCCTCTGGAATTGGGACATTAATCGGTACAAAGCCACCAGCCCCGTCCAATACGTCAATGCTTCCATCCCCATTGAACCGCAGTCGAGTTACGACAAAGCCTGCAGTAGTATTTTGGGGGATAATCTCCCAACTTACGCCTTCACCCTCAATATTCACTTGGGCGGTCATTACCGACATCGGCTGGTTGCCCAATGTAAAAGTTGGTGACAAGGCCAAAGGAACTGCCGGTTGAGAACCTCCCAAACCATCGGATATTCCTCTAAGATGCTGTCCTCCTTCAAATGGGTTTGCGTTTGAAACAACCCAATTATTTGTAAATCTTGCGAACCAGCCCGATTGACCATTAATGTCGCCAGGGGTAAGGTTTTCAAAATCTTCGGCAAAAAGATCGGAAACAATTTTATTAATGTTTCCATCGATGGTCATAAGCGCGTTCAGTTCGTTGGATTTTGAACTCGCAGAAGTGACTTTTTGCTTTGCAAAACCTTGTGTACTGATTATTTGGTCAGTTAAGCTTACCCTACTGGCAAAGTCGGGAGTAGCATTATCATTGACCGTTATGGAAAAATTCAAATCATCATTTCCCGGATTGTCAATTACCAATTCCCTAGTTTCTATACTGAACTGTTCTATGGTTTCGTTAAACGATTCAGGATTTATAACGATAATAGGAGCTTCCGTTCCGTCGAGTACCCTAAAGTTGAAGGTGATTTCCTCACCAACATCAAAGCCGTCTGCAGCAAAGCTTACTGTTTCTTCAGATAGTCCGGCAAGTACACCTTCCGTACTCAAGTTAATGGTTACCGAGGTGGATTCGCCAACACCCAATTCGAAGCTACTGGGCTCAACGGACCTGATGATTTGAGAACCCACACCAATGGTTGAGGAAATACTCAAGGGTCCTTCAGCAATATTGGTAATGGTTATTTCGCGGGTAGCAGTTTCTTCAATATTCAATTCTACCGAAAAGTTATCGGGGACTGCGTTAAAAGGGGCTTGTTCGGCAAGAACCCAACCCATGTCCCTAAAAAATCCTCTTGTAATGTCTCCGATATCAAAGTTGGATTCTGCTGATCCGACTTGTGGTGTCATTAGGGAATTGGGATCTCCCGCAGGGAAGGTTGCCTCATCCCAGTGGGCAATACTTGATCCTGGTTGAAAAGGATTTGGAGCAAAAAGTTCTGGCAGGGTACCGCCTAAGGCAGCAATGGAAAAAACACCATTTACAAAAACATCTCCACTGGTCAAAAAGTCTCCTAATTCTTCAGATGGATTTGGGATATCAAGAACTGAATTTAGTCCACTATCCACCATGAAAGTGTCAAAAATAAATGGATTTCCTCCGTTGTTGATATTTCCAACTCCAGCTCCATTTACATTTCCGCCATCAACGAAGCCAAGACCGTGACCTGCCTCGTGCAATGCAACGGTAACAAAGTCAAATTGCCCTGGTGGCGTATTTCCATCAGTACCAAAATACCATGGAATTCCGTTGCCAATGTTTACCACAAGATCGAACTCCAAATCTGGGGCCAAATCCTCACCGGCAAGTGAGTTAGCCAAGGCTATAGGATAGAATACGTCAGCGGTAGGGGCACCAGGGAAATTACTAACCAAGGTAGTAGGGCCAGCTGATGCGAGCACCCCAGCTCCCAAATCTGCAAAATCTGCAAAAATTCGAATAGGGACAGAGGATACAATTTCTTCTGACCAAATGTCAAGTGCGAACTGAAAGGCTTCCTGTACCGCGGCATTACCTTCGGCGCCTGGGCCAAAAGTGATAAGCAATTCCGCAGTAGCCGCTTTTCTGGTTGAGGCAAATGCCTTCTTTTTAAAGGCCAATTGTCCCATACCCATTCTGGTATTGGAATCCTCAAACTTTCCGGGACAGACGATTATTTCGCCGGGCATCCGCTCCATTTTTTGGGCGCTTACGTTCGCAAGGGACCCAAAAAGAAAAAATAAAATTAATAGGGGTGTGTAACACTTTTTAAGGGAAAAGCAGTCCTTAAAGCAATTACACAGAGTGTAGCTTTTTTTCATTTTCGTGAGGTTTAGATTAGTGTCAGCAATGTTACTCGCAAACGTTTTAGTACAGATGGTAAAAAAAAGCCCATCTATATTTAATACAGTTTTGACAAGTAATGCCTTACAATATATAAGAAATTGTTAAAACAGAAAAAACAAAGCATAGAAATGCAATTTTTTGTTAAAAAATTTAACATTAGCTTAATCTTTATCCTGTGATCATATTTGATTTCGGAGTTTAGGTATTTGAGAGGAACAGACCAGTCTCCTGAAGACACCTTTGGAAGATATTGGAATTCTCTTTGGCAA
>NZ_JANQIH010000263.1 GCF_028282265.1 Allomuricauda sp. | reverse complement strand
ACCAAAATGCTATTTTACCACTTGTCTTGACTGAAGGGTCATTTATGGAATACGTACCTATATCAGCAATTCCCAGTATATGAATGAACTTGGAATTTTGGGATGTTGCCAATCCAAACTTACTTGAATCGATTTCAGGTGCCCAATCCGATAAGAACTCAAGGGCTATTTCTCCCTTAATATCCTTTAACTCACCGGTGAATAAATGCGAATTGGGCAGTTTCCCGAATTGCCCCGATGTTGGGGAGACTGCGAAAAAGCAGGTTGTTAGAATGGCAAAGACTTGAAGTCGGGTCATTGATTTATTGATTGTCACTTTGTTCCATTACAAACTTTGGCCTTTTAATTTTACCCACACATGTCGTATCCAGTTCATTAATGGCACCCCTATTTTCCAAAAATTGATAAACAAGATTATCCCAACAACTCCAATCGGTATAAGTGTGACCCTGGTTTTTGAAAACTATATGTATGCTGTTCGGAAAAAACTCACCAACGGATTCATTCATTCGTGGGGGGGTCAACACATCGTCTTCTCCAGAAAACAGCAACATAGGGGTTTTGCCACCGATTGGTTGGTCAGGCCATTGTGGAGTAGGTATTTTTTGCCATACCTGGCAAGCCCTGAATTCAGTAAGTGCCCCCATTCCCCGTGTGAACAGCGTATCCAGCGCTTCAAAATTGCTTACCGGATGCCTGTTCGACTCTTCGGGGCAAAACTGTGATAGATGCAGCGGAATCGCCAGCTGCATCGAGGATAGATTGGACTCTATTAGCGGGGAAAAGTTTCCCGAATGGGCTTCCTTAATTATTCCCGGAAGCCTTTCAATTCGGGTACCATGGTAGAAAAGGTTGGCCACCATGCCAAGGAAAGCCATGTCGTTGAACTTTATGGTATGGGTCCTATTGGATTCCCTGTGAACATAAGGGTAATCGATCGGAGATTTTTTTAAATCCTTTCTTAGGCCATATATCTGATTTTCAAAATCAGGAAAGTTGGAATGGCAGAGTGGGTCGGCCTCGCACCTGGACAACAGTTTCTCAAGGACACGTTCGATTTCATAATCCACAAATTCAAAAAGACCAAAATCAGGGGGGACCATTCCGGTGAACATGGCTGAACTCACTGAATTAGGGTATCTACGGACCAGTTCCAATCCGACCCTTGCACCGTATGAGATACCGTGGAAATCATAGGTTTCTACGCCCAACCATTTACGGATATCTTCTAGGTCCTCTACCTGTGCTGAAGTGTTGTAATGGGTGAGATCTACTTTACCCTGAACTTCTTTTAGGCAATCCGCTATCAAAGCGGTATCATATAAATAATAATCCAAGGGAATTGGTATTGATTCCATGGCCTTGCATGTGATTGCTGAAGCACCAGTTCCCCTTTTATCAACAATCAATACATCTCTGAGCTCACGAAAAGGTGAACTGAAACCATCCTTTTCATAATATGGGATAAATAGACTATTGGGTACTCCGGGGCCACCTGCGTAATCCACAAAAACGGAATTGCCAGGATTCGGCTCAAATGAGGGAAACAAATACACATTCAATGGGATTTTTTTACCACTCTTATTGATTTGATCTTCATGTACCTCTATCGTGCCACAAAGGATTTCCTCATGTATTCCTTCTACCTTACAAGGTCTCAACATCGGGTATCTTTGTTGGGCATCTTCCAAAGGATTTGGAGTGGTATTGCACGATAGAATAGTGCTTATGAAGAAAACCGAAATAATTATGTGTTTCATTTGACTACAACTCTTTAATAAATGTCGGAAAAATGATTGCAATCAATAGCATTGCTATCTTACCTAATTTACTGATTTCATGGGAAATAAAGTTAAATGTTTAAGACAAGTTCATTTTTGTAAAAGATAGTCTTTTAAAACGGTCGATCCCCGGCTTGGTCTTGGATTTCATACCGTAGGTATGTTGGGCTATAAATATATTATTACAGGAAGCTCTGGTCTTAGGTCGTGGGACTTTCCTTGAACTTGGTTGTCAAAAAATATTTCCAATAGCTGTTCTTTTCCTTTTTTGATATGGATATTGTCTACTTTGTCCACTTTCTCCATTGTCTTTGAAAATGGACCCTTGTGATCAATAGTGAAAACAATTCTGCTCACTCGTAACGCCTTATTGCCATGTTCATAGAATCCCCTGATATTTTCGGGCATTTTCGAAAGGGTTTCGGAATCTTTGACCGTGCTCTGCAGTTCAGGACAGACCACGAAGGTAAGGGGCTCCCTGATCATCTGTTCGGAGGATGAGGCAAAGTACAGATAAGAGTTGTCGGGCAGGTAGGTCTGGTAAAACCTAGAGACTTCGAACGGAATTCTATCTGGATCGTACTTTTCCATTTGTAAACCTATTCCAAAAGCTGAAGCTTTGGTGTTCTCATAGTCAACTCGCTTTTGGGTTTCCAAAAATCCATATTTCTGATCATTTGCAATCAACGCTTCCCTGTCATGTACAAAGAGTAATTCAAAATAGGTATTCAAAAAATAAAAATACCTACCAGCTGTACCCTGACCTTCATGGATGGCGGATAACGAATCGGGGATTGCAGTAAAACCGATGTTTTCCAATTTCCTTACTGTGGCATCTGGGTCCTCTATCCATAGAAAAAAGTGATCCAACTTTAAGGAGGTGGTTTCCCCCTCAGCGGATTCAATCGCTTTTGTTTCTTGGGCAATCACATTCCTTTGTCCCGTGGCGAAGCTGAGCGCTATTATAAGCGGTAACAGTAGATTTTTCATGCGAATGATAACTTGTTTGGCTTTGGTAAACTTTCAACATGCCAAGGATTATTGGACAATAATGATATATTCACAGTATTTACAATAAAAATAAACAAATAAAGCGTTGACTCCGAAAAGAATAGATTCATAAAATGGCGAAAAACGGGACGACAAGGGATCTATGAAATGCCCAATAGTAACTTGGCCTATTCTTGGTCTTTTTTTGGTGGTTACACTGAATCCTGATTTTTTGGCTTTAGTCTCTGTTTTCATTCTTTAGTTGAAGGATTGCCTGAATTCCAATGGAGTGAGCTTGGTTTTAGCCTTAAAAAACTTACTGAATGATTGCGGGTGCTCGAAACCAAGGGCATAGGCAATCTCACTTACCGATAGGCCGGTTGTGGACAATTTCAGCTTGGCTTTTTCCACTAACTTATGATGAATATGCTGCTGGGCATTTTGCCCGGTCAGTGTGCGCAGCATGTCACTTAAATAGCTTGGGGATACGTTGACCTGATCGGCTAAATATTGAACAGAGGGCAAGCCGTCATTCAATGGTTTTGAGTCATCAAAGTAATCTTCCAAAATATCTTCCACTTGCAACAATAAGCTGTTGTAAACGGCTTTGTGCGTAATGAACTGTCGGTTGTAAAATCGATTGCTGTAGTTCAACAACAATTCTATTTGGGAAATTACCACATCATGGCTAAAATCATCAATTCTGCTCTTTAGCTCATCGTCAATGATTCTGAAAATGGACATGACGGTGGCTTTCTCCTCGGCAGAAAGATGCAATGCTTCGTTGGCGGCATATGAAAAAAAGCCGTACTGTTTCATTTTTCTGGCCAAGGGGTAGGTCAGTAAAAAATCGCGGTGGATAAAAAAGATATATCCCGAGGCCGAGCTTTTTGGGCTTTCGAATACCTGATTTGGAGCGGTAAATACCAATCCACCCTCACCAAAGTCATAATAGTTTTGTCCATATCTGGCTTTTCCACAAAGCGTGGTCTTGTAGGCAATCTTGTAAAAGTTTAAAATAAAGTAATCAAATGATTCCTCCGTTGGGATGGAGACCTCTTCAATATCAATAAAACTTATCAAGGGGTGAGCGGGTTTTGTAAGCCCGAACGCACGATGAAAGTCCGATAACGAATCAAATTTTCGAGGTATGTTTTCTTCTCTTCGCATTATTCATTGGCTAGAAAACGACAACCGATAAGATAGTGAATATCGGTCATCGTTAAAGTTAAAACACCAGTGTACTTTTTTTGATCACTATATTTTTTCAACCCTGCGCCGCATTGGATACCGCTTCCCAAGCTTCCCATGTTGCCAGTCGCTCATTGTAGGCCTTGCGGACTGAAGGCAATGTTTGGTTGCCCAAGAAAAATCGCAGAGGTGGCCGGTTCGCATCAACCACTTTAAAAAGAGCTTCCGGGGTAGCGTTCGGGTTTCCTCTTTCCAAGTTTCGAAGGCCTTGTACAAATT
>NZ_JANQIH010000245.1 GCF_028282265.1 Allomuricauda sp. | reverse complement strand
CGGCTTAAATCGAGATTTCCTGAACTACGACCCACAACCGGAACCCCATCGATAAGCACCAATACATAATCTGAAGCAATACCTTGAATCTGTACTCCCTCTCCACCTCCGACCGTGGCATCTGGGGTCATTACGATACCGGTTTGTTCGTTTAAAATCTCGTTGAGTCGAGTCACTCCTGTCCGTTCCAACTGCTTTTGGGATATTAAGGTCACCGGTAGGGGAAGGGAAGACAATTGCCTTACGGTTCGAGTGGCCGTAACGACCACTTCATCAAGGTTTTCGGTAAGAATAGAGTCTTTTTCAGTGCTTTTTTGAGCTGTAAGCCCCAAGGTTAAAAAAAGCAAAAAAATAATCAGACAATTATTTTTATTTAGACTCATTCTTCTTTAGATTTGTTGACAAATATAGATATCTATTTTAAATCAATCTAAATAAGAATAAAACTTTTTTACTTTTTTTAATTCCTCTTAAAAATACACTACATCATGAAGAAAAATTCAACTTATGCTTTCTTGACCTTACTCCTTTTAGGATTAGTCGTTCAAGCTCAAACCAAAAAGGAAATGGACCGTGAGGCGATTTTAGACATGTGCGGGTGCTACGATATCACCTTTAAGTACACCGAGACCTTTGCCCCTGAAATTGACTATGAAAAAAAGCTGGATTATACTGCCGCTGCTCTCGAATTGGCGCTTCCTATTGTAGATAAGGACGACAAAATCTCCATTCAACATGTATTGGTGGTAAACGATACCATGGTGGTCAAGCACTGGCGACAAGATTGGGAATATGAAAACCAAAAAGTCTTTTACTACGACAAAGACAACAACTGGGTATTTAAAGAATTGCCCGCTGACGCTGTAAAAGGACAGTGGACGCAAAAAGTATTTCAGGTAGATGATAGTCCACGTTATTCAGGTTCCGCTACCTGGGTACATTTTGATGGAAAACACTACTGGGAGAACAAAACCGATTCCCCCCTGCCAAGACGCGAATACACCAAACGCAAAGACTACAATGTAATGTTGCGAGGGAATCGTCAAGAGATTACCGATTACGGGTGGGTACATGAACAAGATAATGATAAAGTCATTCGTGAAGATGGGAAGGAAGACGTTTTGTTGGCCCAAGAAAAAGGTTGGAACACTTACACCAAGGTTCCTATTGAAAAATGTAAGCTCGCAGCCGACTGGTGGAAAGAACATGGTGATTTTTGGGCCGATGTACGTGACGCTTGGGATACCATTTATGACCGGGAAGGTGATTTGACCCTTCACAGGAAAGTGGATGAAAAACCTTTGTTCATGCATTTTTACCCGTTGGAAAAAACAGGAGCTGATAAAGAAGCCATCGTTGAAGTTTTGAACAAGTTCATCGTTGATAACAATACAGAGAATCGTGCTGAGGGAAAATAGTTTTAAGTTTTATCTAGGGGTCGTGATTTTCGCGGCCCTTTTGTTTTTTGGTTTTTCCCCAACAAAGATTTCTCCACGCTTACAACAAAAACTGAACGCCGCTGTTGCTTCAACCTTTGAGGTCGAGAATTATGACTTAAAGCAATTGAAAATCAACGAAGGGCTTAATACAAAAACAGCTGTTGAATTTGGGGGCGAGAACCTTTTTGTGGTGGAAGTGGAAGGCAATCTTATAGGCTACGCTTATTTGGGCCAGGCACCTAGCATGAAGAATATTTTCGATTATGTGGTGTTGTTCAATCCTGATTTGAGTATTAAAAAATCAAAGGTTTTGATTTACCGTGAGGACTACGGAAGGCAAATCGGCAGTCAACGCTGGTTGAAACAGTTCGTTGGTAAAAAATCAGGTGAAAATATGACCTACGGGGAGGACGTTGATGCCATTTCCGGAGCCACTATTTCTGCCAAGTCCATGACCAAAGCCATCAACGAATTGCTCAATAGTATAGCAGTTCTTCAAGAGGAAAATGCCATCTAATGACATTGAAGGGAAGAATTCTTGATTTTTCCAAAGAAATTAAAGGACTGATTGTCCTTTATCTTGTCATTACTAGTATTGGCTTTCTATCCGCCCTACAATTTGTAAATGTCACCACAGAGGGAGGTCAGCCCAAGGGTATTGAAGAAAACTATCTGGGCAATGAGGATGACCTAGAAGCTGCGGAGATGAAATTTGCCAAAAGCGAAAAGCAAATACTCAACATTGTGCACGCCCATATGCTCTCCATGGGAATGCTTTTCTTTATTTTGGCCATACTGGTGGCCTTAACCCCATTGTCAGGATGGCTCCGGAAACTTCTGCTTTTTGAACCTTTGGTTTCGGTTTTTTTGACCTTTGGCGGCATTTATCTCCTTTCAAAAGGGATACTTTGGATGAAATACGTTGTGATGGTCTCAGGAATTCTAATGACGCTGTCCTACATACTTTCCGTTGGTTTTGTACTTTATTACACATTTCAAGGAGCAAAATCCATATCCTGAAACGGCTTGTTCCTGCAAATTCAATTCGCCGTTGATTTTTAAGTGTTTTTGATTACCTTGAGATTGTAATGACTCGCGATATCATCAACATCAACGACTTTATCATTTTGGTGGAAGAAGCCAATTCAGATGAGGTGACCACGGATTCCTGTTGGTTCGATGAGCCCGTAATCGCCGTAGCTTTCTACGGTTCCGGAAATGTGGAACTGGCCATGAAATATGCGGATAAAGAGCATAGGTATCTCAACACCAAAGGACTGGCCCTTTCTTTCTTTGCAGACGAAACGGTTGAAGCCGAACACACCGTTTCTCCCAATAAGCCTTTGGAGTGTATTGTAATTGCCACATCACCTCGCAACCTAGAGAAACTGCCCAACGCTGAAGGAGAGCTTTTCTCAGAACTTCTGGAGCAGTTGGTGAATCCGTCCGACCATTATGTGGAGGGACCACGATTTTTTATGACACCCGAGATGCAATCCATCGTGGACCAAATTTTTCGAAACCAATATCAAGGCAAGACGAAAATGATGTTCTTCCGAAGTCAAATTACGGCACTGCTGTCCCATTTCTTTGGTCAGTTGGCGATGATGCAGACCGATACCATGAAGACTTCCGAACGGCAAAAACTGGAAGCCGCTAGGGAGATTTTATCCAACAACCTTGATAATCCACCTTCATTATCCGAGCTCTCCCTCCAAATCGGACTCAATAGTTTTAAACTGAAAAAAAACTTCAAACAGGCTTTCGGGGTTCCCGTTTTTAAATACTTGCAGAATGAACGTCTGAAAAAGGCCCATGAGTTATTGCGCAATGAGGAGGCTCCGGTACAAGAGGCCGCTTGGCATGTGGGCTATGACAGTTTGAGTTCATTCTCGAACGCCTTTTCCAAAAAGTTCGGTTTTCGCCCAAGTGAGATTAGACAGTAGCTTGTTGGGTTTCCAATTCCAAAACCGAGTGCACCGTCACTTTGCCCTTTTTTCCCTTTAGGGAAACCTCTCCCATTTCGGTAAAACCGTAAGTATTGGACTGCAACTGATTTTTCAAGGATTCAGAAAGTAGGAGTTCACTACCTAGGTCATTGCACTTCCCCTGTATTCGAGCTGCGGTGTTAATGGTATCTCCGTGATAAGCGATTTCTTTCTTGTATTTTCCCACTTCGGTAACCGTTACAATTCCGCTATGTACCCCTGCCTTGAAAAAAGGAACGCATCCGTAAGTTGCAGTGTAGAACTGCGCTTTTTCCGAAAGCAATTGTTTAAAACTAAAAAATGTTTTTAGACACTCTTGGTTTTTTATTCCTTCATCGTACTTCCAGGTAATTACGGCCTCATCACCTACATATTGATAAATCTCAGCAGTATCAGGAATAGCAACTCCCAAATCATTAAAACAATCCTGTACCAACATACTGTACTTTACATGACCCAATTGTTCGGCCAATTCAGTGGAAGATTGTAAATCCAAAAACATAAAAATGCGCTTTTCTTCATTTGGTGTATAGAATTTTCCCTGAATTAACTTAAGCAAGTTGCCTTCCCCAAGCATAAGATTCACCTGCCTCAAAATCGCGAGCATTATATCCACAGAAGCCACATAAAAATAGATGGCCCCGCTTCCGCGATCCATGGCAAAAGAATAAATGTCAAGGTATGTTCCAAAGAAAAATTGATAAATGTTGTATGCAAATACAATCAAAATCAGCGTAAAAAATATGGTGAACAAAAATCGCAAGAAGAGGAGTTTTCGGATGGAAATGCGCTTATAGATGCGTTCCTCTACCAGCGTGTGGGCGAAACCTGAAACCAGTCCCATCAAAGGACCTAAGGTGACCGCGATAATAAGCCCCTGTTTAAAATCGAATCGTAGACTACCCAATTCCTCCGTGCCGATACCTCTTACAATGTTCAAAAAGATAAAGGCCAAGGTCCATCCAATACAGTAGAATCGGATGATGCGCCACCGTCGTTTGTTGATAATGGAAATTCCCATAGAATCAAAGTTATCCTTTTCGAACAAATCTTCCTCCTTTTTGAACAAATGTCCCCAATGAAGGGAATCTAGTTTTGTCCTGTAATCATTGAGTAACTAAAAATCTAAAGCAATGAAAGTAACAAGAGCAGTTTTAATCGGAGCAGTCATCTGGATACTAGGGGTCAGCTTTTACTCCCTATCCTTTTTTATCAACCTTATGGAAGATGCGCAACAGCAGGCCAACTTAGTATTGTTCATTACCGTTATGCCTCTCGTTTGGATGGGGTCGAAATTATACTACGGGAAAAATCAAAACACCCACGGATATGTGGTGGGACAGACCTTTTTCTTGGTCGCTGCGACCTTGGACGCATTGATTACCGTCCCCCTTTTGGTCATACCCAATGGAGGAAGTCACTACGAATTCTTTACGGACTCAGGCTTTTGGCTGATAGGGCTTGAATTTATCACCACAGCAATGGTGTACTGGTATGCCAAAGTCTATGCGAAATCACAAAGAGCAGTTTAACCATTTAAAATCATGTATTATGGAAATTTCAACAAGCAACATTACACTTTTTGCGGCCACACTCTTAATAGGTCTAGTGGCAGGACTATGCTTCACCTGGGGAAACGCCGTAACCCCTGGAGTTGGACAGTTGGAAGACATGGGGTATCTGCAGTCGTTTCAGAAAATGAATCGAAGCATTGAAAATCCCCTATTCTTTGCGGTTTTCTTTGGTTCCTTCTTCGTGGGGATTGTCACCGTAATCACCAACAGAGGAATTTCGCCAACGCATTTTTGGCTGGTAGTAATAGCGATAGCCATCTACTTTTTCGGCGTAGTGTTGGTAACCGTTTTTGGCAATGTTCCCTTGAACCAACTACTGGACAAAACGGATTTAATCAATAGTACCACGGGGCAGTTGCGGACACTTCGAGAGAATTTTGAAAAACCATGGAATCGCTTCCATAGCATTCGAGTGGTATCCGCGACCATCTCATTTGCCCTTTTGATCGTAGCGGGAATAGTAAAATAAATAACACAAAAACAATAACATCAAAAATTTAGAATCATGAGAAAAAATGTATTAGTATTAGGAGGAAAAGGAAAGACCGGGAAAAGAGTGGTCGAAGTTTTAAAGCAAATGGGTCATAATGTACGCATAGGCTCACGAAGTGAAAATCCAGCTTTCGACTGGGACAATTCGGAAACTTGGACACCAGCTCTTGAAGGTATGGATGCTGTTTATATCACCTTTCAACCCGATTTGGCCGTCCCTGGAGCCCTTGAAGCCATTGAGGGACTTACCAAAGTGGCCACTCAACAGGGGGTCAAAAAATTGGTCTTGTTGTCTGGAAAAGGAGAGCGCGAGGCGGAACTCTGTGAGCAAGTGGTCATTAACTGTGGATTGGATTATACGATTGTAAGAGCCAGTTGGTTCAATCAGAATTTCAGCGAGAGTTTCTTTCTGGACCCTATCCAGCACGGATTTGTAGCTCTTCCTAAGGCCCATACCAAGGTTCCTTACGTGGATGCAAGAGATATAGCCGCTGTGGCCACCGAGGCACTACTGAAAGAAGAGCATAATGGAGAAATCTATGAATTGACCGGTCCGCGTTTTTTGACATTTGCTGAAATTATGGATGAAATAGCAAAAGCGACCCAACGGGAAATTGTCTTCACTCCGATTTCCTTGCCTGCTTACACCAAAATGCTACGTGAGCAAGGAGTGCCTGAAGATTATGTTTGGTTGATTGATTACTTGTTCACAGAGGTTTTGGACAATCCTGATAATCAAGTGATCACTGGCGATGTGGAAAAAGTATTGGGACGAAAGCCTATTGACTTTTCAGATTTTGTAAAAGAAACAGCCGCTACCGGAGTTTGGAACCAAGCGGTAACTTCCTAGAGTTTATTATCAATCAAAAAATCAAATGCGGACCCTTAGGGTCCGTTTTTTGTTTTAAAGAAATTGGAGCAAGTATTGATACATGACCCCCGAGATGATGGCCAAGCCAAAACTCAAGAGAGTTCCAATCAGTACATACTCCGTCAATTTTCGGTTTTTTCCCTTGTTGAGGTCACCAAATCGGAATACAGATTTTGCTGCGATAAGCAATCCAATGGCGGCCCATTGGTTGATAAGGATAAAACCAAATACAAAAAGGCGCTCCAACATGCCGATATAACGACCAGCGTCCTTCAAAGAACCACCCTCTTCCTCATCATCTTTTTGTACCTCTTGAATATACGGGGCCAATAACATTCGCATGATTATGGCGCTAACGAAGGTAACAAAGGCAATAAAGCTGATTAGCAGTAAGGTTTTTGGATTTAGAATCCCCAGAAAATCAATGGTGAATGCTTCATTGAGATAGACCACAAAAATGATTACCCCTATATGCAGCAATTGGTCTACCACAAATAACCAGCGATAGTTTTTTTCATTAGTGGTGTACAGTTTCCCTAGATCAATTAGGAAGTGGGAAATAATGATGATGGGTACCGCCCATAGGTTTTGAAAACCCAAGAGCACCAACAAAGCGATGAGATGTACTCCAATGTGATAGTATAAATATTTTGAGCGGATTTTGTGCTGTAGCTTGTGCTGTACCCAGGTATCGGGATGGAGGACAAAGTCCCCAATCAAATGGGCCAATAACAGTTGTAGGATAAAAGGGGAGATCATAGGGATTGAATTTCAGATTGGTAGGTTTTTATCATTTTTTGTACTTCCTCAAAACCTGCACGGTTGAGTTCTTCGCTGATATTACCCTGTGATTTTCCAAGGAGATTGGCCAATTCGCTTTGTTTTAGCTTAGGATGCTCCATAGCGGTTTTTACAGTTTTTGAGATGGCAGGGGGCCAATGATCCATGGTCAAAAGGGCAAGCTCAATAAGGAGGTTCATTCGCTGGTTAAAATCTAAGTCACTCGATTTAAGGGCCAGATTCTTTTTTTTCAATTGCTCAAAACATTCTCCTGAATAGATGAATGCTGTGCCGTTGGACTCAGTAATTTTTTCGGAGGCATAGGTTTTGTCACCAAGCCCGATTGCGATTCTGGCATCAATATTTTTGGTCTGTTTCATAGCGGCTTTGATGTGGATGGCCGCTTTTAATGCTTCTTGGGGTGTGGTTTCCAGCTGAAAGCTATCCCCTCGATAGATTTCCCATTGTTGGGGCTCTTTCCCATATTTGTCAAGGCAATCTTTTAGGGTTACCAACCATTTTGGGGATTTATCTTCCCTCGAGTTTATAATATCTCCAGTTAGTACAGCAATCATAGGCTCAGTTTGAAAATCTGTAAATCGGCAGATACAATAAAATATTTGCTATTTAGCAGATAAATATAAATATCTGTAAAAAAACAGATAATCAAAAATATATGGAAATTAGCAGATAATCAAAAAAAGGATAAAATAAAATCCATAAAAAGATAGAAGCCCTTCCATAGACCAGGAAAGGGCTCCATTCACCAACTCATGGTTATTTCCTGAAATTCGGTACCAATTCTCCGGCATACCAACTCAATTTCCATGTTTCAACAACAGTTTGCAACCATTCATATTCTCCACCTAGGTAATCATGCCCTTTCTCTTTTTTAAAGATTATTTTTTCGGGAATGCCTCCTTCGTCGTCGGGGAAAATAAATTTTTCAGAATAAAAGGAATTTTCCAAATCATGGGATTGGGAAAGTTCATAAGCCGCTAATGCTCCCTCACGGGCAAATATGTAAATGCCTCCATACTCTTGATCATCTTCGTCAGAATCATAATCAATATAGATTATACCGTCCAATTCTTCAACGCCCTTGCTGCCATAGACTTTGATATTGATATTGGTGTTGGTAAGCGGAATTTTCTTTTTAAGTAAGCTTCCGGAGTAAACACTACGTATATTCAAATAGGTTTTATCCCCTTCTTTGGAGTAAGCGAAAAAGTAATCAATTCCATCGATGGTTTTCTTTTCCAAAGAAAGCAATCCTCCTAAAACATACCCGGTCATGTCGTCATACTTTACTTTGTAAAAACGGGAATCATAACCATTATAGGGCCAAGAGGCTTCCGTGATTTCAATAATTTCTACCCATTCACCTATCTTGAGAAGTTCCAAAACCTTGGATTCAGTGCTGGGTTCAATTCTTAACTTAACATCGTTACCAAAGACATAGGCCTGCTGCCCAGATAAGAAGGGGCATTCAGGACAGTGAACTTTTTGGGAAAAACTAAGGGTAACGAAAAACAGTGCGGTAAAGACCGCAATTGCAGATTTTGCTTTCATATTTCAGAATTTTAAAGGATTCGAATTGTCCTTAGGGAGGTTGAAATATGTACGTTCGAAACTACTAAAATAGTTTGAGCTGAACCAAAAAAACCTGAAAAGTACAAGTCAGGTGATGCGCCAAGGCGGATTTAATCTGTTTTCACCCGCATGATACAAAATGATTTGATTCCCGTCAGGATCTTTTAATTTGGCTTCACGCCATAGCCAAGATTGGTCCTTTGGCATTTCTTCGAAGGAAACCCCAGCGGAAACCAATACCTCTACTGTTTTATCCAACGCTTCGCATTCGAAGTATACCATAATCCCATTTCCTGAGGGAAGTTCATCCACTAGATGTAAGGAAAAGGTACTTTCTCCATCGGGACATACAAATCGCGCATAATGTGGTGACGATTTCACGATAAGTTTCAAACCGAGAGTTTGGTAAAATTCAATACCCTTTTCAAGATTCATGGTGGGGACGGTGATTTGGTTTAGGTTCATAATTGGGTTTAAGGAATTCAGAAAAAGTTCTGTGCGAACATTCCCAAAATCAGTTTGAATTTAACGTTTATACAAAATACGCGTTTCAAGTTTAATTTTCTAGTAATGTTCTGCTAACCCAAACGGTACTTGGGTTACCTAGTTTTAGAAAAACCCTGAGAACACTAAAAATGCAACGAAAAACTGAAACAAGAAGAGCCTTCTTGGCCAAATCCATATTGGCTTCAGGGGGCGTTATTTTGAGCTCACAACTAGTAGCTTGTGAGAAATTGGATGATTTTTTAAACGATGATGAACCCGCTGACGGCGTTCCAAGATTCCTTCACGGTGTGGGAAGTTTTGACCCCATAGCTACGGCGGTAATCATTTGGACCCGATTTACCCCAACTGCCGACGAGGTGGGGGACAACATCCGAATTAATTGGGAAGTAGCCACCGACAAGAATTTCGACCATGTCGTAAAACAAGGAATGCAATACGCGTCATCCCAAAACGATTTTACCATTGTTCAAGATGTAACCGGATTGGAGCCCGATGGCAAATACTATTATCGCTTCATGCAAACCGATTTGAACGAAACCTCTATGGTGGGTGAAACCATTACCCTGCCAAAGTCGACTGATGCTTTGGATAGTCTTAAAATTGCCTTTTGCTCATGTAGCAACTTCCCCACAGGTCTTTTTAACGTATACGATGCCATGGCCAATAGCGATGCCGATGTACTACTTCATTTGGGGGATTACATTTATGAGTATGAGGTAGGAGGATATGGCACCAACGAGAATACGGTTCCTTTGGGAAGGGAACATGACCCGACCACTGAAATCCTATCGTTGGAAGACTATCGTTTGCGTTATCGACAATATCGAACGGACGAAGGTCTTCAATTGGCCCATCAGAAAAAACCCTTTATTGTGGTTTGGGACGATCATGAGATTACTAATGATGCCTATCAAGATGGTGCTGAAAACCACGACCCATCCGAAGGAGACTATCAAGAACGTCTTCAGCGCGCCATTAAAGTACACAGCGAATATTTACCTGTTCGAACCGATACCCTAGGAGTCATTTACCGGAATTTTGAATTTGGGGATTTGGTAAATCTGGTCATGTTGGATACACGTATCATTGGAAGAGATCAGCAATTGAGTTTTAACGGATTTTTCAATCCTGATGGAAGTTTTGACTTTGCCGGATTTGGCGCAGCGTTGGTCGACCCCTCAAGAAGTTTAATGGGTGCGGAGCAATTGGCTTGGACGTCTGGAGCGGTGAGTGGTAGCCACGCAAAATGGCAAGTATTGGGGCAACAAGTTTTAATGGGTAAAATGACCGTGCCAGCAGAGCTTTTGATACTCATCGGACAGGTGGCCGGAGGTGACACTTCTCCAGAAACTTTGGCGGCGTTACAGAATGCAATCGTTGAGCTCTCTACCCTTAAGGGAAGGGCTTTGGCCGGAGACCCCACATTGACTGAGGAAGAACTCGCAAGGTTGGCTGCTCAAGTACCCTATAACCTAGATGCTTGGGATGGCTACTTTGCCGAAAGGGAACAGCTCTTCTCTATTCTGAAAGGTAAAAACACTGTAGTTTTTGCTGGGGATACCCATAACGCATGGCATAACATATTGACCGATGTGAATGGTGATAAAATAGGAGAGGAATTTGCATGTCCTTCAGTGACTTCACCTGGTTTTGAAGGTCTCTTTGGAAATGATCCTGCCACGATTCAAGGTATTGAGCAGGCCTTCACTTTGCTAATTGATGGATTGCAATATTTTGATGCTTCGCAAAGAGGCTATGTAATGGCCGAGTTTACCAAAGGTGCTGCAACAGCATCCTATAAATTCATTGATACAATTGCTACGGCAGCCTATTCAGAATTTGAAGGCTCAAGCACTACGTTCACATGTTAGTATAAAAACAAAAGCCACGCCCATGGCTGGCGTGGCTTTCAAAATCAACAAAAAACACTATCCCCTTCTTCCTTCCTTCTGCATTCTCTTTTTGCCGTTCATTGCTTTTCTAAGTTTTAGCTTTTTCCAGGTTTCGTATTGTTCTTCATCCAATACCTCCTTCATTTTCTGATGATGGGCAATTAGATGGTCCAAGAGAGCATTTTCCATTTCAAATCGCTCATCGGTTGTGGGCCTTTTCCATTCACCACTTTCTTTTTTTGTCTTTCTTTCTTCTCTTTTTGCTTTGCGAAAACCAACTTCTTCCATGCTTATCTCCATAACCTTTTCTTGTTGGGATTTGCTAAGATCCAGTGCCAAAGTCAATTTTTTGGTTTGCAATGTCGCCAGTTGTTCCACCGACATATCGGCTTTTAAACTTTTGTGGTGTTTCGATTCACCCGGTCTTTGGGCAAAACAAGTTAATGTTGACATTGCCACTAGTAGTACTACGAACTGTTTCATATGTTTAAACTTTTAATGATTTGGTCTTTTGACTCATGCCAAAACACTTGGTTTAATACCAAATCATTGTTTGTGAAGTTTTTAACAGTTGAAAGTACTAGCTATTCTGGCAATGCGGCCAATTCCTCCTCGGAAACTTCATCATATTCAGACGTTTCTTCGAATGAGGTTTCTGTCACTTCTTGGGAAGAAATTTGGTTTTGGAAGTCTTGGTACTGGTCGGTGATGTGGTACGCGGTAGCGGCAAACACAAAACAAAAGAAGTAAATGATGCTCTTGGTTTTGTAGGTCATGATTTTAAGATTTGGGATTACTAAAGTAGATAAACCAAATGCCAAATGCCATGATATGTTGTGAAAGGGTCTTTTTTAGATGTAAATCCGACCAAAAGTGCTGTATAACCGATAAAATGCATGGTTTAATCAAAAAAGGACCTTTGTAAAGGTCCTTTTTATGTTTTTGCTCTCTTAAGCAGGGTCCAATATTTCGTCAATACGTTCCAAAACATCCTGTAGATGATATCTGCTCATCCTGTCCGAAATACGGCTTAATCCAGTTTGGATATCCCTTTTTAAGTTCTTGAGCTCCGCTCTTGCCACCGACCGAATATCAGATTGACTCGTGTTGACCACGGTCGATTTACGATATCCTCCAAAATCGGGCAGTTTTTTCTGGTTTTCCGCAGTCATTAAATATGCCATTCGGTCAACGTAGGCCTTTTGGAGATTTCTTCTATAGGTGTCAATTGCTTTCCCCGTTCGTGTTTCGGACCATACTCCTCTTCTCAAGTCGGTCATCATTTCCAACAATCCGTAAGCATCTCTTCCATTTAGGGTTTCATTTTCAATAATCCGGGCCATTTTGCCCAAGTGCAAAATGTTGTTCAAATAGCGCTCCTGTACATTTCTGACCCGTTCCACAGAACCTGAATATTGGATTTTGTTAAAGATATCTTGGTCAATTAGCCATTCTGGAGTTTCGAAGAGCTGTTCCTGCATAAACTTCATACAGTTTTTTTGATGCTCCTTATCCACATGACTATAAACTGCACCATCTTGATCGGCTGTTTTATAATTCTCGTAAACGCCACCAATGTTATTGGAAACGTGTCCCATATAACGTCGATATTGATTGATGACCTGACCGTAAAGAATTTCAAGATTATCGTAGTTTTTACCTTCTTCCGTGGTCCACTCCATTAAGTTGGGGACAATACGTTTTAGGTTTTCAATACCATACATACTTGCTTTTATGGCATTGTCTCCAACATCTTCCGTTTGGGAACTAGGGTCATGGACATCACCTACTTGTTGATGTCCAAAGCGGTACATAGGGTCATCTTCATGGGCTCTGATCCAGCTATTCAGAATGGGCTTCTCCTCTTCGGCTGTTTTATCTAAAATGGGCTTGTAGCCCCATCGAATGGAATGTTTGTCATAAACACCGATGTCAGGCATAAGGGCAACACCTTTGTCTCCAGGTTGCGCCACGTAGTTAAATCGTGCGTAATCCATAATGGAGGGTGCGGTTCCGTACTTTTGTGTAAAGCTTGCCGAACGTAAAGAGTCCACAGGATACGCTGCACTACTTCCCATATTGTGGGGCAGACCCAAGGTATGGCCTACTTCATGGGCTGAAACAAATCGAATCAAACGCCCCATGATTTCATCTTTAAACTCAACTCCACGAGCTTCTGGATTTATCGCCGCGGTTTGCACAAAGAACCAATTGCGAAGCAAGGTCATTACATTGTGATACCAGTTGATATCAGACTCCAAAATCTCCCCGCTGCGTGGGTCGCTCACATGAGGTCCGTTTGCATTTGGGATAGGAGACGCCAAATACCGGACGACGGAATATCGAACATCTTCGGGAGACCATTCAGGGTCCTCTTCCTCAGTTGGAGGGTCTTTTGCCATAATGGCGTTTTTGAACCCTGCTTCCTCAAAGGCAACCTGCCAATCTTCAATACCTTGCTTTATATAAGGTATCCATTTTTTAGGGGTGGCACGATCTACATAATATACAATGGGCTTTTTGGGTTCGACCAATTCTCCAGCTTTATATTTTTCAACATCCTCGTCCTTTACCTCCAGGCGCCAACGGTCTAGATAGCGAACGGTTCTACTTTCTTGGGCATCGAGGCCATAATCTACCTGCCCCCGTGCGAACCAGCCAACACGTTCATCAAAATACCGTCGTTTCATGGGCTCTTTCGGTAACAAAATCATGGAATTATTGATTTCAACCGAAATAGAGGCCATACTTTGATTACTGGGAGGTTCTTTGGCCAAATAAGTTTTTACACTTCTCGCTTCAATATTCAGAGGGTAGCTTTTGATGGACTCCACGAAGCTTCGGTCAGCATCCAATCTACTTATTTTGTAACGCTTTCGAAATCTATCGGGCATCCCAATGGCGTTGACATCTTTGGTGAACATGGGTCCGGCTTCAACCACCGTTGCCGGATTCAAGGAATCTTTTTTGTTGAACGCCTTGATATCAAAAGCAAAAAGTACGGGTTCAAAATTGGAGTTCACCACGGCTTCGTGAACAGGCAGGGAATCCGCTGCCACATTTCCGTAGGAAACTACGCGTAAAAGTACTTTTTTAGGTTTTTTCTCCCAGCGGAGTACTTGGGTATTTATTTTTCCGCCACCAAATCCGATTCCGGTAGCGGTTTTGGAAATCCGACTCACCATTAACATTTCTTGGGTGAAAAGTGAATCAGGGATTTCGTAATAATATTTGTCATCGACTTGATGCACTTTAAAAAGACCTTCATCGGTTTTAGCTTCTTTGGTGATGACCTTATCGTAAGGTTTGATTCCGTTTTTCTTGGGCTTTGAATCACTTTTCTGCTCAGTATTCTTCTTTTTCTTTTTGAAAAGTTGTGCCCCGGTAGTTTGGAAAGAAGCAGTCAAAAACAGAAATAAAACGATTTTCGGAAGTAGTTTTTGAATCATTTTTAGTGCTCGTTTGATGTTTTGAAAGCCCTAAAGAACTTAAAAAACAGAAAAACAGACTGTTAAATAATTATTAACTCTGATTTTTTTTCTGATGAAGACGAACCTTTGGGAGTATTGCGTTTTACTGGTGGTTTCCGTTGAAACCCCACTTATAGTTGGGCTGACAGAGATTGCTTTTTCTGTGAAAAAATTCAAAATGCTGTAACAATTCAAAATTGTGGTAGTCTTATAGGCATACATCATCAATCAAAAAATTCAATCAAAGAATGAACAAGTTATTATTAATTTACGGTTTCGCACTTTTAGGTAGTTCGGCCGTAGCAGAAGACCAACAAAGTACGGTGTCAGCGCCTGCTGAGAAAAACCAAAAAAGCACCACCAGTACGTTTGAGAACAATGTTACAGTATTGAATATCAATGCTGAGTTAGAAGAATTGGTAAACACTTATTATGTTACCGAAGAATCCTTTGAATTGAATTTGAACGAAATTGAGTTCGTTGAGGAAGAGTCTGAAATTGAATTGGGTTTTGATACCGCTGCGTACCTCCCCGAAGGCTTTGATCCTTATACAACTTACTTTGATTTGAATTCCATTATATACCTTGAAAGTGAAGTAGAATTTGACCTAGGTTTTGATACCTCGGACTATTTGCCAAGTGGTTTTGACCCTTACAATGAGGTATTGGATGTACATTCAATCAACTATATTGAGGAAGAGGATTTAGACTTAGGTTTCGATACAAGGGATTATTTGCCAGAAGGTTTTTCACCTTACGAAGGATATTTCGACTTAAACAATATTCCATATATAGAAGACACGGAAGTAGAACTTGGTTTTGGACTGGACACTTGGTACAGCCTTCCTAAAGGTTTTGACCCTTACACCGATGTTTTGGGTGTAGCTTCCATAAACTACATGGAGGAAGAAAATGAGGAGTTAGGTTTTGATACCACCTCATACCTTCCTGAAGATTTTGACCCATACCTTGGGGCAAACTAGTAGGATGTTTTAGATTTCATTTTACAATTTTTGAGTTAGTTAGTCATGAAAAGCCCTCCTTTTGGAGGGCTTTTTAGTTTTTAGGATTCCTGTTGATTCTTCGAAATCGTTGGAGAACGTCTTCTGAAGGGGGTTAACAAAAAAATAACACAAAAAATCGATAAAGTGTAGATGGCAACAAAAACCGATTTTTCCTGCAAAAGTGGCAATCCGGAATCCCGCAAAATATCACTTTGGCAATGGGGGGTGAAAAGTGTTAAAAAGTTCTCTGTTAGTATATATTATATCAATAGTTAATGAAAATCTAATTGTAATAATCTATACAATTTTGGGTTTTATCTTTGTACTAGAAATCAAAAAAAGCGACAGAAATGGTACGAAAAAACGTAATTATAACCATGTTGGCAGTAGCGTTGATGACGCCCCTTGCCAACGCACAGGAGCTAAATAATCCTGTAGAGAAATTTGATGTTAATTCGGTTGAGTTTGTTGAAGATGACCAAGATCTAGATTTAGGTTTTGACACTGCAACTTACCTTCCTGAGAATTTTGACCCTTACAGCGGAATCATTTCCGTGAAAGCAATCAATTACATTGATATTTGCGACGAGGTAGATTTAGGTTTTGAAACCAACGGATATCTACCAACAGGGTTTGACCCGTATATACAGTAAAGTAGTTTCTTACTTTTTATTTGAGTTAGTTAGTTTGTCAGTGACCCCTCCGCCCTGAGGGGTCACTACATTTAAAATAATAAGGGAACAACGAACTGAAAAACCAAAACCAATAACCCGACTGCTATCAAATTCAGGATAACCCCCACACGGGCCATCTCGGGTACTTTAACGTAACCACTAGCGAAGACTATGGCATTGGGCGGTGTGGCCATAGGGAGCATAAAAGCACAGCTACTGGCAATGGTTACAGGGATAAGCAAATACAGAATCGGGATATCCAAACCAATAGCAATGCCTGCTACCACTGGGGCCAAAACAGCTACCAAGGCAACGTTGCTCATCAATTCGGTCATAAAGAGCATTAGTAGAATAAGCAGCGAGGCAGTAAGAAGAATACTTATATCGCTACTGGCAATCGCACCGGCCACTAAATCCACAATACCACTTACCGACATACCTTTGGCCAAAGCCAAACCTCCACCGAATAAAATCAGAATTCCCCAAGCCAAGTGTTGCGTATCTTTCCAGTTGATGATAAAATCTCCCTTTCTCATGTTGTAGGGTATCGAAAACAATGCAATAGCTGCAAAAATGCTGATCATGGTATCTGATAGCCCAAGATTTGGAAAGATTTTATTGATGAGCGTTCTAAAAATCCAGAGAAAAACAGTTACCCCGAAAATAACCAACACCATTTTTTCCTTACCTGAGGTAGGACCCAACTTTTTCAATTCTTCATGTATCACTTCTTTTGAAGCATTGAACTTCAAGTCGCGATTGGGAAACATCCACTTGACCAACACCAGATAGCTTATTCCTATCATTACAATTGAAAAAGGTAACCCAAGGGTCATCCATTTTAGGAATGATATTTCGGTGTTGTATTCATTTTCCAAAAGACCTATCAAAACGGAATTTGGCGGTGTTCCAATGACCGTAGCTATACCTCCTGCATTGGCCGAAAAGGCTATTCCCAACATGACACTGAGAGCAAAGTTTTGGTCGTTTTTGGTAAAACCATCCTCATCATCAATCAAAAGCTTGATTACAGATAGGGCGATGGGCAACATGACCACGGTACTTGCCGTATTGCTGATCCACATACTCAATGAGGCAGTGGCTATCATGAATCCGAGGATAACCTTGTTGGGGGTGGTTCCGGTGAGCCGAATGATGTTTAGCGCGATTCGTTTATGGAGATTAACTTTTTCTAAAGCCAAGGCCATTACAAAACCTCCAAAGAAAAGAAATACGATAGGGCTTCCGTAGTTGGCGCCTACATCGGCAATGGGTAAAATCTTCAAGAGTGGAAACAATAGCAAAGGCAACAAAGCGGTGACCGAAATGGAAACTGCCTCGGTAATCCACCAAATCAACATCCACAGGGCTACTGAGATTACGGCATCACCTTTTTCCGAAATGAGCTCAAAGGGGAGATTGTTTAAAACCAGAAAGACTATTGGACCGAGTACTAGGCCCCATTTTTTACTTATGGGCATAATCTTATTTCAATTTTCTATCAAAAAAACTGGATGCGGCCTCAAATGCTTTAAGCCAATTCTCGTGAAGCAAAAAACCATGGACTTCATCAGGAAAGACCAACTGTTCAAAATAGACACCAAGCTCCCTTAGTTTTTGGGCTTTCACCACAGTCTCGTTGAAGGGTACGTTACGATCATCATCTCCATGTATTAATAGAACAGGTGATTTCCAGCCCGCCATGGACGCCACCGGGGACGAATTATAGGCCAATTTGGCAAATTCAGGCATTTCCAACTTATTATAGCTCGGTATGAAACCTTTTATAATGGCGTTCCAGTCATATACCCCATGAATATCCACTCCTGCCTTAAAAATATCCGAGTTGCGGGATAAGCCCATAGCGGTGAGATATCCCCCATAAGAACCACCCCAAAGTCCTATTCGGTTCGCATCAATACTAGGGTGCGATTGCAAATATTTTGCGGCGGCCAAAACATCCTTGTACTCACTGGCCCCACCTGCACCGTAATTCAGGGCCTCTCTAAACTCCATGCCGTAACCAATGCCACTTCTATAGTTAACACTCAAGACGGCATACCCTTTTGATGCCAAATACTGGTTCATGGCATACATATAATGGTAATAACCCCGGTGGTGAAAACCGAGCATCATCTGTCGACGAGAACCGCCATGAAAGAACATTACAGCGGGGACTTTTTCATTTTTACCCAGTTGCTTGGGCATAAACAACTGCCCGTGAAATTGGATACCATCCGAAGCGGTCATGATCACTTGTTCCGGTTCTACCAGTTGTTCCATGGGGTATAGACTTTCCGATGTAATGTCGGTCAATTCTCCCTTTTCAATTTTTTTGACATCTGCCGGGTTGGTGGCGGTTGAACCTAGGCAAAAGGCATTACCCTGTCCGTCGATTACAGGTAACCATTCGATTCCCTTTCCCGAGGTGAGTTGTGTGAGCTTGTTGGAATAGCTCCAGATATGCTGGCGGTCGATATCACCTTGGTTTGAATTGAAAATCAGCTTCGTTCTATCTGGACTTTGTGATACATATTGTACTTCTAAATTTCCCGGGGTAAGCAATGTTGGTTTTCCACCTTTGGCGGAAATACTATAAAGATGGGTCCATCCCTCTTTTT
>NZ_JANQIH010000235.1 GCF_028282265.1 Allomuricauda sp. | reverse complement strand
TTCTGGAATCCACTGCAGGAATGGCTGCGGCTCCGGGTAGGGTCAACCCCAGGGCTTCTACCGCACAAGCCATTGTTGACGCCGTACCCATGGTCATGCAGTGTCCTGCGCTACGTGCTGAGCATGTTTCGGCGACCACCTGATCTTCTGGCGTAAAACCTTCGTTTTCAATTTTGTCCTTAAGATTCCAAACAAAAGTTCCTGAACCAATTCTTTCTCCTTTGTATTTGCCATTTAACATAGGCCCACCTGGAACTACGATCGTTGGTAAGTCTACACTGCAAGCTCCCATAACCGTGGCTGGTGTGGTTTTATCACAACCGGTAAGCAGTACCACACCATCCAAAGGATAAGCCCTTATAGTCTCTTCGGTATCCATACTTCCCAAATTGCGGAAGAGCATTGCCGTGGGGCGCATCAAGGTTTCACCTAGACTGATGATGGGGAACTCCAGAGGAAAACCACCTGCCTCCAAAACCCCACGTTTTACAAACTCCGCAAAATCCCGAAGATGACCATTGCAAGGGGTCAATTCTGACCAAGTGTTGCAAATACCAATAACGGGTCTGCCATTGAAGTGATCATCCGGATACCCCTGATTTCTTAACCAAGACCTATGTATAAAAGCCATTTTAGGGTCTTTAGGGGCAAACCAGTTTTTACTTCGTAAGGCTTTCTTTTTATCGTTTTCTGCCATGTAGATTTAGTTATTCGGCAAAACCCAGTTTGTACCCTAAAACAATTCTCAATAGATAATCATCGCAGGTCACGTAAAGTATGGTTTTGTCCTTGTTGAAAACACAGTTAGATGTTCTTTTTTTTGTCTTTATTGTTCCTAAATGTTCACCTTGGGGCGATAGTATTAAAATCCCATCTGGTCCAGCACCAAATATGTTTCCCTTGTCATCTATGGCCATGCCATCAGGAACCATTTTACTGATGCTTTTTTCTTTTATTTTTTGGGCATGAAACACCCATTTCTCTTTTTTTATTTTTCCTTTGGAATCCAGTTCATAAGCCAACCATTTGGCAGGATTGGAGTTGGATACATATAGCGTTTTTTCATCCAAGGAGAGTCCTATTCCGTTCGGGGTGGGAAGATTGGCTAGCAAAAGGTCCAATGAACCATCGGTATTGTAACGATATACACCATTAAAATCAAGTTCTTTACTGTCTGGAAGCAGGTCTTTATCCATGCCAAACGGAGGATCGGTAAAGTAAATGTTCCCTTTCGTGTCAATGCATAAATCATTTGGGCTGTTGATTCGTTTACCTTGATAATGTGTAACCAGTGCTTCATACACAGGTAAAGGTTGGTGGTAAGAAGACAACATCCGGCCTATTTGCCTATCACCCTGTTGGCAAAGGACCAATCTTCCTTCATTGTCCGTGGCCAACCCATTGGTTCCTTTACCTCCTGTCCTGGGTTTTGAACCTGTATAGCCACTCGGCTTTAAAAAAATCTCCAAACCGTCAACGTCTGACCATTTGTAAACAACGTTTCTAGGGACATCTGAGAAGAAAACCGCTTGTTCCTCTTCCACCCATGCCGGACCTTCGGACCAATCAAAGCCTTCTGCCACTACTTCGATTTTTGTCGTCCGAGGAACTATGTTATGAAATTTCGGGCTTAAGGCTTCAAGGGAACCAAAAGTTCGATAGCGACGTAGCGAGTCCAGAATGTGGGCATATTTTTTTTTGGTTTTTACTTCGGATTTTGAAAGTTGGTCTAGGCTATTTTTCTCCAATGGGTCTTTGTCAACATTGTAAAAGCGACCATCACTGTAGAGCTTATTTTCTCTTCCTTTTACAAATTTTGTGGGAATAAAGTTTTCCTTGTCCCAGCCCGGTCTTGGGTTATGGTCTATAAGTACCCAATCCTTCCGGTTGGATTTTTCACCAAGCATTTGAGGTAAAAAGCTTTGACCATCAGTATGAAAGTCTTTGGGTAAATTTCTTCCAATCGCCTCAAAAATTGTAGGGATAAAATCTGACGGTGAAATCATGGTTTCAGAAATCGTACCGCCATTGATCTTTCCTTTCCAATTGGCCAATAAAGGGACTCTGGTTCCATTGTCGTTGGAAAAGCCTTTACCTCCCTTTATTTTGGCATCTCCCATTTTTGAGGTCAAAGTTGCCTTTGTGCCATTGTCGCTATAGAAGATGACCAAGGTGTTTTCAGCAAGTTGATGTCTTTCTAAATTTTTAAGGATTTTGCCCATCACCTTATCTGTGTAGGCAACCATATCGGTAAAATATTCATTGTCCTGTTGATGTCTTTTTGTTCTGTCCTTCCATTCCTCAGAATCTGGTGTTGGTACAAAGGGACTGTGCGTCAATGCCATAGGATAATAGATAAAAAAAGGCTCCTCTTTATGCCTTTCCATAAAATCTATCAAATAATCAGAAAAGATATCCGGTCCATATCTGTCATGGGAATTGGTCAAAAATTGACCATTTTGAAAAATGATGGGGTCTGCAAATCGGGACCCTTTATCTTCGGTATGACCCACGTGCCAAGCACTATACTCATCAAAACCCGCCGATTCGATTTTCATTCCCTTGTTCCTTCTCAAATTTGATTGGGGATAGTTGGGTGGGTCGTAACTGGTCAACTGCCATTTACCTACCAAACAGGTAACATAACCTTGATCTTGCATTAGATGACCAATTGTTTTTTCTTGGGGATCTAGAATCCCGAAAGCCTTCCAGTTTCTGAAATTGTATTTTCCGGTCATTAAGCTTACACGGGTTGGAGTGCATAAGGGATAGGCATAAGCATGATTGAATTGAACTCCATCATTGGCCATTTTTGATAGCACCGGGGTTTTATACGAAGTACCCCCATAACTTTCAAGGGCTTCCCTTCCCAAATCATCAACTAGAACCAAAATAATATTGGGGGGTCGTTCCACAGTTGGCTCAACTTGGGCAAAAAATAGTGTTGTAAAGAAAAAACAGTGAAAAAAAAGGCTCCTATACAACTGATTTTTAAATAGTTCCCTTCGCATAAATTATGAATCCGTTAATTAGGTCGTCTGCGTTCTCAATCGCAAGGCCCTTGTACTAGCACAAGGGCCTCGCTCTTGAATAAAAAACAAACTAACTCAAAATAATAATTACACTATCTTTTCTAAAATGGAGCCCATTGCACATAACCATTCATTTGATGACCAACGCCATTTGTAAATTGGTAGTTATGCAAGAACACATTGGCTCCTTTTGCTGTTCCTGGTAAATCGGGGCTACCATTTTGATTGATCCGAATTTCCATAAACCTCCGCCATTTCCAAACGTTGATACGTCCATTCGGTCCTTCAATACGTGTTTGAAATTGAACATCTTCTTGGCTGTTCAAATCGTTTTGGGTAAAACGGGTGGTTATGATATGGTAATTCAGCAGGTTTCGTAAGGTTTCCACAGGAACTTCGGCCACAGTGGTTACACCTTGGTCTTCCAAGAACTCTTCCATGGCCTCCTGCCGAAGCATTAATACCGTTTTGTCATCGGCTCCTTCATTAAAAGCGTTTTGCAAACCAGCCCTATCGATGGCCTCTACCATAAGGACAAAATCTGCTTGTTCGGTCATAAACTGGTACAGGCTTACCTCAAATGGAGGAAATTCTGGAAACACAGTTGCGCTGTCATCAAAATCGTAGTCTTCTTGTAACTCCAAATCACAGGAGTTGAAAAATACGATTCCGATGGCAAGAGCCGCTAGACGAATTATCTTAAAGCTATTTTTAAACTCTTTCATGTTGAAATATTTTTTGAAACGTTAGCGATACGCCTCGTTCTGTTCTATATTAGGATTTCTATCCAATACATTTTGAGAAACAGGCCATACAATTTCGATTTCCCTGTCCAATCCGTTAAGATTCCCGCTTGTTATATCAATCACTTGACTCATTACTTCCACTGCCACACCGTTTCTGACCAAGTCCCAGAAACGTTGTCCTTCACCCATAAGTTCAAATTGTCGCTCATCCAAGATCAAATCTCGCATTGCCGTCTGGTTTCCAGTATCCACATCGGTACCGCCTACTAAATTCGGAAGTCCACGCGCTGTTCTAATGCTATTGACGCTTGCCAATGCACCAGCACCATCATTTAAATAATTTTGAATTTCTGCCTTTAACAGCATCAAACCGGAGAGCCTGAAAAAGGGAATATCAAAATCATTGTTTGCACTTGCATCAGCTTGGTCACCCCTATCATCAAACACACCAAAGAACTTACTCATTATTCGTAGAAATGGAAATTCTGCCATAGGGTCTTCAATTTCAATGTCAAATGCAGCACTTTCCAATATTCTGAAATCTCCCGGGATGGCGGCACTCCATTTGGCCTCAAGGGTCTCTGCTGGTACTTTGTCGGGGGTAAAGCCAGCAAACTGGGCGTGACCTCCATTACCTGTGTCTTCAGCAAAGTTCCAGGCCAACCAGAATATGATTTCATTGGAGCTTTCGCTAGGGAAAATATTGGCCCAACCATCTGTTGATGTTTCTAAACTATAGCCCAATCCTTCCAGTTCATTGATGGCATCCAAAGCCATTTGATAGTTTTGGTGTGCCCCAGGCCATGCATAGACATGGGCTTTCAAAGCCAATATGGAACCCAGCGAAAAGAAATTTCTACTTGTGGGTGTTTGTATCAAAGCCTCTGCCTCAGCCAAATCGGGTAAAATGATTTCATTGTAAATTTCATTTAAAGGTGATCTTGGTATGTTGATGTCACCCGATACATCATCTACCAATGCGGTCACCTTAGGGACGCCTCCCCAAACCCGAACCGCATAGAAATAGCATAGCGCCCTTATTGCCAAACTCTGTGCCAACAAATCATTTTTGTTTGCAAAATCTGGTATTTCAGGTATCTGTTGAATGGCAACATTTGCTGTGGCAATAGCGGCGTACAAATCTGACCAATCCGCACCGCCCGTGCTAATCTGCAAATTATTGGTTAATTGATTTTGGGTATCTGCTGAAGGACGGTCATTCAGGGTGTAATTATCGCCTCTTAGTTCTCCCCAGACCCAGAAGTTTGATTCAAAAGCATTTTGCAACTCATCGTACGCTGCAGCTACGCCAAGTTCGGCATCTGAACGCGTTTGCCAAAAATCTGAAAGACTAATTTGGCTCTCAGGTGGCGTATCAAGGAAATCATCACAGGACCAAAATGCAATTACAACTAGAACGGTTAAATTTTTTAAGTATCTCATTGCAATTTTTTTAAAAGTTTAAGTTTAATCCTAAAAGAAACTCTCTCCCTCTTGGGTACCTACCATTATCTACCCCTGCGTTTAAAGCATTATTGCCAGGGTCTGTGGGGTCACCCGAGACCTCAGGGTCAAAACCTGAATAGTTTGTCCAAACAAAGGCATTGTTCACGGTTGCAAACAGGGAAGCTTGCCGAACTCCCAGTTTTTGGGTCCATTTCGACGGGAAATTATACCCCAACCTTACGTTACGTAACTTGATAAAATCGGCCTCTTCTACCCAATATGATGAGGCACCTGTTCCGCGCAAGTCGTTTTGAGGCCTAAAACCATCAGGAAATATGGCAGTTTCATCACCAGGACCTTCATATACGTTATTGATAATGAAGGGAACGGGAGTCCAAGAGTTAAGGTTAAAGTTGGCCATGGTTTGGTAAAAATCATTAAAGACCTCAACATCAAATTGGAAGTCGAACAAGAATGAAAAATCGAAATTCTTGTAAGTGAATTGATTCCTCCAACCTCCAAAGTATTTAGGATAGGGATTACCCAGAACTTGCCTATCGTCACCGTTTATGACAAAATCGCCATTTGCATCGGTAAAGAAGTAGTCTCCACCACCGCTTACGCGCCCGTTGACCACTAATTGCTCTACATCGCCTGAATACGCAGCTCCGTTTAGAGTATAATTGGTAAAGTCGCCGTTACCATCAAAGTTTGGTGTCAATTGCACGCCATCTGGAGTAAAGGCATTGGACTCATCGTAAGTAAAAATGCCATTGATTTGAAGGCCATAGAAACTAGCCAAGGGACTGCCCTCCTGGGTAATGTGGTTATCGGATATTATCGGAACCCCGCCTGCAATGGATACGACTTCGTTGTTGTTCAATGAAATATTGAAGTTCGTACTCCAAGAAAAATCTTTGGTAGAGATTGGTACAGCCTGTATGTTAAGCTCAAACCCTTTGTTTTCTACTTCACCTAAATTTACCCTGGTCTGATTAAACCCGGTGTAAGCGGGCAAGGGACGATTGGCCAAAAGCTTGCTGGTATTCTTTACATAATAGTCTAAAGAAAGGTTGATCCTGTTGTTGAAAAAACCTAAATCAAGACCAATGTTGTCTGATTTTGTCTCTTCCCACTGAATGGCAGGATTACCCAATTGGTTGGTCAACCCGATTCCATTAAGCCCATTGTAGAAATTACCATTGGACAACAAGAAGTCAAAATCCCTGTTGTTGATACGCTCGTTACCGGTTATTGCCGAGCTAAAGCGAAGCTTTCCTTCATTTAAAAAATCCCAATTATCTAAAAAGCTTTCTTCGCTGAATCGCCATGCGATAGCGATACTAGGAAAGAAACCATAACGGTTATCAGGTCCAAAACGGGATGAACCATCACGCCTGAACGTCGAATTGACGTTGTACTTTCCTTGGTACGAATAGGTAACCCTTCCGAATATGGATGATAGTGCTCTGTCTCGCTGATCCTCGGTTAGTGTATTGGCTAAATCAATGGATTCCAGTCCTCCTAGATTATTTAAGGTGGGAATCAAGTTATTGGCCAATTGTCCTTCGATTCTTGCTTCTGGGCCGCCCCATTTTTGCCAGCTTAAACCAAATAATCCTGTAACTGAGTGGTCTCCCCATTCATTTTCATAGGTAAAGAAACTTTCGTGAACCCAGTTATAATCAAACCTGGATAAAAATTCAGCATCGATATTGGTGTTTTGTCCATTAACTGCTTCAGGAAAAAAAGCAGTGTTTCTTCTGTAACGGAAATCAGCACCCGTATTGGCACGGTATTTAAAACCTTTAAATAAATCAAACTCCACATAAGTAAAGAAGTTCCCTCTTAAATTTCTGAATCGCAAATCCATACGTTCAAATTCATCGAGTAAATTGGCACGTCCCCTAAAACTGGTAATGGAGGTCAAAAAAGAACCATCTGGGTTGATGTATGGACTGTAGGCGGCCTTGATCAACGCAGCACTGATTAAGTTCCGTTCCAAATCACTATCAATGTTTTTGGTCTCATCGTAAGAAAGTCCCATGCGCACCCCTAGACGTACCTTGTCAGAGAAATCATGGTCAATGTTAAGACGCGTGTTCAGACGTTGAAAAAAGGTATTATTGTTAAAACCCTCTTGGTCCAAGAATCCAGTATTCCAGTAAAATTTAGTCTCTTTACCTCCCGATGATAGACTGACATTAATTTGGTCCTTGATAGCATCCTGAAAAAAGATTTCCTGGAAATTGTTATTGATGTTCCACATTTGGTTAAGCGAATCAATTTCAGTATTTCTTTGTTGATTCCTTAAAAGATCGTACAGTAAACGTTCTTGAGCATTGGCGACAGGAACGGTTCGTAACTTACTTATACTTTTTACATAGTTGACATTAATGCTGGTTTTACCCTCCTCGCCTCGCTTGGTGGTAACCAAAATAACCCCATTGGCCGAACGGGAACCATAAATAGCAGCCGAAGCTCCGTCTTTTAAGACCTCAATTGACTGTATGTCGTTTGGGTTAATGTTGTCAATATTGTCTACGGGTTGCCCATCAAGAATGAAAAGTGGGTCAGTTCCACCGTTAAAGGTAGAAGTACCCCTAATTCTAATTGAAGCCCCTGAACCTGGTGCCCCTGAACCCGTGTTTAATTGTACACCGGCAATTTGACCTTGAATTGCTTCAAAAACATTGGCAGGAGTACGTTGCTCTAGTTGCTCAGTGTTTACAGAAGCTATAGCACCAGTAACATCACTTCTGCGCTGTGTTCCATAACCGACAACGACTACATCATCCAGTTGTAATATATCTTCTTCAAGCTGTACATTGATTATGGAAGAGTCACCCACAACGATTTCTCTAGTCGTAAATCCCAGTGAATTAAACACTAGAGTCTCTCCGGCTGAAGCCTCAATTTGATAGTTCCCATCAAAGTCGGAAATCACACCCCTACTGGTACCCTCGACAAATACGTTCACCCCAGATAAGGGATTACCATTTGTATCGGTTACTGTTCCGGTTATTGAATTTTGTTCACAAATCAAAAAAGTATCTTTACTTTTTGTAGATTTTTCATTTGCATAACTGAACGAACATAGAAGTAGCCCTATTAAGAAAAAGTGATTCTTGGGAATATGTTCTGTTAAAGCTTGCAATAGCGCTTTAGCATTCATAAATTTGAATAGTTAAGAGAAACATTGTTTAAAAAATCATTTATTGGTTTAAGTGAATAGCATTGTTTTTACTTTGTTCGGCCAGCAATCCTCCAAATTGTTGGCCTTTTTTTGGTTTTAGTGTTAGTTGGAATGTTTACTGTATAGTTCTGTTCTCCTCAAATGTTCTTT
>NZ_JANQIH010000219.1 GCF_028282265.1 Allomuricauda sp. | reverse complement strand
CACTTGTGGGAGCAGATATTGTCGAATATAATCCAACTAGGGACATCAACGATATGACCGCAATGGTCTGCGCTAAATTGTTTCGAGAAATTATTTCGAAAATGGTGTAGACGCCTTAGTCGTCTGGATGCATAAACTGCTGCTTACCTAGCAGTTCATCTTCAGTCTCTACCCTATCTTCATCGGGCACACAACAATCTACCGGACAAACCGCAGCACATTGCGGTTCCTCGTGAAAGCCCATACATTCTGTACATTTATCTGGGGAGATGTAATAGATTTCATCACTAATGGGCTCCTGTACTTCATCAGCGTTTACAGCCTTACCATCAGGCAGTACCACACTTCCGGTCAATGAAGTCCCATCGCTATACCTCCACTCTTGTGCACCTTCATATATTGCTGTATTAGGGCATTCTGGTTCACAGGCCCCACAGTTGATGCACTCATCCGTTATAATGATTGCCATAATTTTCTTTTTCTTTTAGCTGAATACTTTCAGCATGCGTACTTTTGAACAAAAATAAACCCTACTGAAATAGTTTACAAATTTAATGACGGTGCAAAAGTCTACAATACAAGCTTTTGTTAAACTTGGAAGTTATATTTCACAATTTGTTGAGAATCATGAAAATAATGATGGTTTTCATGAATTTGAAGAGACTTTGGAAAAAGCTGAACAACAAAACGCTTGGTTTACAAGGGAAAATATACTTTTTTCCCTAAGGCAATGGGGAAAAGTACTTACCGAACAAAAGCTTTCCCAGTGGTTGGATAACTATAATTTTGTCAATGCAGAAGAGTCAAAGACCGTGGGCATTGTAATGGCTGGAAATATTCCGATGGTTGGGTTTCACGATTTTTTATGTGTGCTTTTGTCAGGAAATAAGGTCTTGGCCAAACTTTCTTCAAACGATACGGCTCTAATTCCGTTTCTTTCCAACTATTTGGTAGAACAAGAACCGAGCTTACAGCATAGAATAGCATTTATCGATGGGCAATTGGAAGGTTTTGATGCCGTTATTGCAACGGGTAGCAACAATACAAGCCGATATTTTGAATACTATTTCGGGAAGTATCCCAGCATCATTCGTAAAAACAGAAATTCGGTAGCGGTGTTAACCGGACAGGAATCTAAGGAAGAACTCGGCCTTTTGGGCGAAGATATTTTTAGATATTATGGATTGGGTTGCCGAAACGTATCCAAAATATTTGTACCTGCGGATTATGATTTTGACCAGTTCTTTCAATCCGTTTTTGATTTTAAGGACATTATCCATCAAAACAAATATGCCAATAACTACGATTACAATAAAGCGGTTTATCTAATGAGTGAAATCAAAATATTGGATAACGGGTTCCTGATTCTTAAGGAAGATGCGGGTTACTCCTCTCCTATTGCCTCACTCTTCTATGAATATTATGATTCCCTGCCATCTCTTTTAGAAAAACTGAAAACCGATGAAGAAGACATTCAATGCATAGTATCCAAAGGATTGGTCAAAAACGAAGTGGCATTTGGAAAAACCCAGAACCCAAGTTTAACCGATTATGCAGATGGAATTGACACCATGGGTTTTCTTATAAATCTTCAATGAAAATCCTGCTTAAAACCAAGGTTTCCTCATCCAAGTTTTTTTAAGACCTTTACGCCTTAATTTTAGAATTGACAAAACCTCGCTCTTTATGAAAAAGCACAATTTTAGCGCTGGTCCTTGCATTTTGCCTCAAGAGGTTATGAAAAAAGCCTCAGAAGCTGTCGTTGAGCTTAATGATATCGGACTATCCCTAATTGAAATCTCCCATCGAAGCAAAGAATTTGTGGAAATCATGGAAACGGCCCGCTCTCTTGCTCTCGAGCTGTTGGGACTTGAAAACAAGGGATACACCGCTTTGTTTTTACAAGGTGGTGCAAGTACGCAGTTTATAATGTCCGCTTACAATCTTTTGGAAAAAAAGGCAGGTTATGTCAATACGGGTACCTGGAGTCTAAAAGCCATCAAGGAGGCCAGACTCTTTGGCGAAGTTGTGGAGGTCGCTTCGTCTCAAGATCAAAATTTCAATTATATCCCGAAAGGCTATGATATCCCTTCAGATTTAGATTATCTGCACCTGACCTCTAACAATACCATTTTTGGAACACAGATCAAGAAATTCCCAGAGACCGAAGTCCCCTTGGTTTGTGATATGAGTTCTGATATATTTTCAAGACAACTTGATTTCTCAAAATTTGATTTGATCTATGCAGGAGCGCAGAAGAATATGGGTCCCGCGGGAACTACCCTAGTCGTTGTAAAGGAGGATGTTTTGGGTAAGGTCTCACGTAAAATTCCTTCAATGCTCGATTATTCGGTCCATGCCGGAAAAGACAGTATGTTCAATACACCACCAGTTTTTGCGGTCTATGTTTCTATGTTGACCTTACAATGGCTGAAGGATTTGGGAGGAATCCCAGCAATTGAGGAACTCAATGAGAAAAAAGCCAATCTGATTTATTCCGAAATTGAGTTAAATCCTGTATTCTCTGGTTTCGCGGCAAAAGAAGATCGCTCAATCATGAATGCGACCTTTAATATAACCGACGAAACTTTAAAGGAACTGTTCGATGAAAAATGTAAAAAG
>NZ_JANQIH010000208.1 GCF_028282265.1 Allomuricauda sp. | reverse complement strand
TGGCTTATTTGTTTTTGAAGTCCCGGTTCTGGGAAATACCATATTGCTTTTGGGTATGTGTTTTTTATACGTGCTTACAGCCTTAAGTCTTGGGATTTTTATTTCGACCACGGTTAAAACCCAACAAGAAGCCATGATGAAATCCTTGATGGGTCTGATGATGCCTTCCATGTTGTTGTCCGGTTTTATTTTTCCCCTAGCGAGCATGCCCGTAATACTAGAATATATCGGAAAAATAATTCCGGCTACCTATTTCATCCGGATTTTAAAGGGGGTCATGTTACGCGGTGTGGGGCTTAATTTCATTCTTTTTGAAGTTGGTGTGCTTTTGGTCATGACCTTGGGCTTTCTATTGTTATCCTGGCGGAATTTTAAAATTAGACTTGAGTAAAAAAGCTTAAAACAATATGAGGCGATTACGATTTTTGATACAAAAAGAATTCATCCAAATCTTCAGGAACAAGGCATTACTACCCATGATGACCCTGTTACCCATTATTCAGCTCATCGTCTTGTCCAATGCGGCATCCAATGAAGTCAAAGACGTTCGCATAGCGGTGGTTGACCAAGACCAGAGTGAACTTTCGAGGGCACTATCACATAAAATTATGGCCAACGATAGATTTTCGTTGATAGCAACTCCCTTCAACAAAAAAGATGCTTTGGACCTTATGCAATTGGATGAAGTGGATATTGTGCTTGAAGTACCGAATGACTTTGAAAGACAATTTTATCGAGGAGAAGAACCTCAATTGCAAACCCTTGTAAATGCCATCAATGGACAACAGGCAACCGTGGGTTCTGGATATTTGAACAATATCATCTCCTCTTTGAACAACCAAATAAGGGTCGATGAACCTTCCCTTTTCTCTGGAATGGCGAAACGTAATGAACCCGTTGTGGTTTCTTCCAACAATTGGTACAATCCTGAGTTGGATTATCCCCATTTTATGGCCCCTGGAATTTTGGCAGAGCTCACAGCACTGCTGACCATAGTTTTAACAGCCATGAATACGGTTCGTGAGCGGGAAATTGGCACCATCGAGCAAATCAATGTTACACCCATAAAGAAGTGGGAGTTCATTTTGGGTAAACTGGTTCCTTTCCTTTGCCTTGGACTTGTTCTCTTAACCGTAGGATTAATTGCCAGCAAACTCATTTTTGATATTCCCATGAGAGGTAATATTGGGGTTATTTTCGCCTATGCCGTTGTCAACCTTGTTTGTGTGCTGGGTTTTGGACTTTTGATTTCCAACTTCGCGGAGACCCAGCAACAGGCCATATTCGTGGCCTTCTTCTTCGTTTTGATTTTTGTATTGATGTGCGGTCTTTTCACACCAATTGACAGTATGCCCAAATGGGCACAATATGCCACTATTCCCAATCCTTTGGCACATTTTATTTCCGTTTCTCGAAAGGTTTTGCTGAAAGGTAGTGGGCTGGCCGATATTAAAATGGAGTTTCTGTATACCTTTATCTTGGCGATACTTTTCAATGCAGCAGCCGTATGGAGCTACAAAAAACAGGAATAATCTTTTTAATTACGAGCTTAGTTTTGGCAATCCCTTCTGTTGGGGCTCAAAACGATGAAATCGCATTAGACAGCTCAAACTACAAGAAATACATTCGTAGTTTACCCGCGTTCACCATGTATGGTGACAACTATTTTGTCACTGGTACCTCGACTAATGAAGAAATCTCTTCGGAAACCAGCGATGCAAAATTTGAGATAGGATTTAAACAACGTTTGACCAATGTTGATTTGCCATGGGATCTTTTTCCTTTCATCACCTATCGGCAAAAATCGTTTTGGGATATTTATCTGGAATCCTTTCCCTTCAGGGAAACCAATTATAATCCAGCAATTGGAGTCGCTAAACTTTTTGTGGATGATGAGGGCATCAAATCTGGGCTTTGGTTTGCCTTTGAGCATGAATCCAACGGTAGAGATGGGGAGAATTCCCGAAGTTGGAACTACTTTGCCCTCCAATACTTTAAACCCTACGGTCCATATTGGCAATTTAGGGCCAAAGGATGGATTCCGGTAGGAGACCTAAGCGGCAATGAGGATATTACTTCTTTTAGAGGCTTTTTTACCGTTGGAGCGAGTTATAATCCCATAAAGAATCTCTTTTTCGATATCGATTTGCAGCCTGCCTATGACAATAGATTGACCGGTTTTGTAAAAGCGGGATTGAGTTTTAAGATATCAAAAAACAGCAATCAATTTATTTATCTGCAATATTTTGGAGGATATTCCGAAGACTTAATTGACTATAATCAAGATGTGAGTAATTTACGAATCGGAATCGCTTTCAAAGATTTAATGTTGAATTTCAGAACACGGAACCGATAAAAACTGAAACGCTACTTCGTATTCACTCTTTTGAAAAAAAGATTTTTCTTCTAAAGACCCAAACGTTGAAAGAAGCTTTCCTTAAAACTATCCCCAATGGGGATTCTAATATCATCAATGATAATTTTACTTCGCTGAATGGACATGATTCTGCCGATATTCACCACAAAAGATTTATGGACCCTAACAAATTGTTCTGGAGGGAGTTTCGTTTGGATTTCCTTAAAACTCATCAAAGTCAATATGGGCTTGGCCTGAAGCGTATGTATTTTTAAATAGTCTTTTAAGCCTTGAATGTATTTAATTTCATCCATTGTAATCTTGACACTTTCGTAATCTGATTTTACAAAAAGAAAGTTGGTTGCTTGCCCTGCTTGACCCGAAGATGGGCTTACATTGTCAATCGACCGAGCCGAGAAACTATTCAGTTCCATGAGTTTCTTTACCCGGTTAACGGCTTTGATAAAGCGTACAAAGGGAATAGGCTTCACCAAATAATCCACCGCATTCAAATCAAAACCTTGTATGGCATACTGCGGATATGCTGTGGTGAAAACAAAATGCGGTTTGTGGTCAATGGACTTGATGAAATCGATACCATTGATTTGGGGCATTTCAATATCTAAAAAAACGAGGTCTATTCTTTCCCTTGAAATGAGTGTGGTAGCTTCAAAGGGGTTGGTAAATGTACCAACCACATGAATTTCCCCCAAGTCTTCGCAGTATGATTTTAAAACCCCAATTGCTAACGGTTCATCGTCAATAATGATACATTTGATCATGATAGTTGAAGTTCTAGGTCTACAATATAATTACCATCGTCCTTACTGATGCGCAATGCATGCCGTTCATTGTAAAGCATTTGCAATCTGTTCTTAATGTTCTTTAGTCCTATACCCGAGCTTTCTAAGTCTTTTTTATAAGGTCCGATGGTATTGACAACCTTGAAAAAAAGGGTTTCAGAAACTATACGCATACTGATATCCACATAGGTATTTCCCTTGAAATCCGTTCCATATTTAAAGGCATTCTCAACAAAGGGTATGAGAAGTAAAGGAGCTATTAGTTTGTCTTCATACTCCCCGCAAATCCGAAGTTTCACATTCTTGCTGTCTGACAGTCTTAGAATCTGTAGTTGGACAAAGTTTTGGATATATTCGATTTCCTTGGTCAAGGGAACTAGTTCTTTTTTCGCTTCATATAGCATATACCGCATCAATTCGGAAAGCGTGATTACGGCATGAGGCGCTTCCGACGACTTATCCCGTACCAAACTGTAGATACTGTTCAGAGAGTTGAACAAGAAATGTGGATTTAGCTGTGCCCTCAAAAACTGAAGCTCGGTCTCCTTGCGGTTCACCTCTTTCATCCGATTCAATTTTTCACGTCGATAAAAGTCCTTGGTAAGTCCCATTACTCCCCCAAGAAGGAAAAAAGACATGGAAACCACTGCGGTCATGGCTTCGGACAATTTTCGAAAAGGTCGCATATTGGACATACCGGTTATCTCTGATATTCGATCTAAAGGGCCAGCCGCAAAAAAGTGGTTTAATATAAAATTGAATGCGACCAGAACTATGAATGAAGCTAAAATGTATTGCCACATTTTTTTTTGTAAAAGAAACCCAGGGACCAGAATCAAATAATTAATGTAGGTCAGGATGGGGGTAATCATGATACGTGGTAGAAACTCGAATTGGATTTTTCCAAACTGGGAAAAGCTAATTGCTAAAGGAAGGGAAATTAGACAAAACCATACAATAATATGGACGTACACCTCTTTAATTCGTATCATAACCATCTCCTAAAACGTCTTTAAAGTATGGAATCTTTTGTTGAAATGAACGGGACTATGGTTCTTATTTCAGTCTCAGAAATAATCGGCATTTGTTTGCTGCGTATTTTTTCGAGGACAATTCTCCCAAGTTGCTCTGCCACTTCCTTTGAGGGAATCCTTTGTTTGCCTTCCAAAACCGGTACTATTTCTTGACGTATAAGAAGTCGTTCTCTCTCATAAATGGAATACATCCATCCTTGTTCATCTTCTGATTCCTCAACCAATAAGAGCAGACCGTCATCTTCCTTTTTAGTCCATTCCTTTAGCTCCAATCCATCGCTCCACAAATAAAGTATACTCATACCCATTAAGGTCAAAAGTAGTATGTAATGTTTCTTTAACTTCATTTAAATGGAGGCCCACGTGGTGCAAGAACTAGTCATCCTCATCTTCTTCCTCAAATGGGAAAAATTCGCGATTGTCGTCCAAATACAGATTGCCACTTCTTCCTAAGGCAACAAAAGCCCTTGTGCCATCATAGAAAGCCACAGCACCCTCACGGGCAACCCCTTCATAATTTGTTTTTTCCTCCCAAAGATCTGTCGATGGATTGTATTCCCAAACGCTGCGAATCGCTCCTGTACCGCCATTTCCACAGGCTATGTAACCTCTATCCCCGATGGCAAACCCCACTGCGTTGCTTCGTACAATGGTATAATCATCATCGTCATCAATATCCAAAAGAGAAGTCCAAGAATCTGTTGAGGGGTCAAAAGCCCAAAAATCGGTTTGGTTTCTTCCATTTGAGACACCCGTTCCTAAATAAACAATATTATTGATGGTAAAGGTTGTAGCGTCCCTTCGTTTTGTTCCTCCAAAACCTACGATTTCAGTCCAGGTATCGGAGCTTGGGTCATATTTCCAAAAATCCTTTCGGTCATTATCGCCATCAAATCCGGTTCCAACATAGCCGTGGGTATCTGAACCAAAACCAACAGCTCCACGTCTTGGATTGCCTTGAAAGTCAGCAATTTGGACCCAAGTATTGGAAGAAGGGTTGTATTTGTAAAAGTCTGATAGTTCATTGTCCCCATCGAAACCCAAACCAACAAAACCCTCACCATTTATGGTAAATGTACTTGCAGCACTACGCGCAATCCCAGGAAAAGATGCTCCTTGAGACCAAAAATTGCCATCCATATCGTAGACCCAAAAATCGGTCAGATAATCGTCGCCATCGTATCCCGTACCCATATACCCCATATTGCCAATACTGAAAGCCGCGGAGCTACTCCTCGGGGTACCATCCAATACGGAGCGGTCAACCCAGTTTCCCAGTTCCTCGTCCTCATCATCATTGGAACAAGCGAATAGGATAAGAAAGGAAAATACCGGAATTAGCATACTAATTCCTCTTCGTGTCATTAAATCTTTGATTATTTCCATTACTTCTATTTAAAATTATATTGAATTCCTATTGAAAAATATATTGAGGTGTCACCTCCAAAATCATGTAGTAGGTTCTCCGACACATCCTGTACCTCAAATTCGTTTACAAATTGATATCCTATTCGCGTAGTTGTTGTAAAATTTGGTTGCAGCCTGTAGGAATAATTTAAGGCAAGTTGTGTCGCATTTTGAACGAACTTGGCTTCTTCCACTTCCCCAAAATCTTCGAGAATCAATGGAGAAGATATATTGGTATAAGTACCCGTAAAGGTATGGTTCAAGCCAATTTTGTTTCTTTCATTAATCCGGTAGGTTATCGAATTGTTCGGGAAACCAAGGTTTAAAAACCATTGGTCGCTCCAAGCCATTTGGTACGTAAGTGTCGGCACTATTGAAGGGCTTCCGAAAAGAGCGTTTCGCAATATTCCTATGCGTAACTTTCGAATATCCTGTCCATCGCTATACCAGGTTTTTGAAATTGTAGCAGAGAAATTCCATAATAAATCGTCATTGGAAAGTGAAGTTGCCCAAGTGGTGGAGATAGTTGGATTTAACACAACCTCCGCTTCATAAGAAGTGCCAAGGCCCATAGTATAGCCGACACCGATTTCCAGTTGGTGTAGACGCTCAATTTCTTCAATGGAAAGTAAACCTTGGACGTCAAAAAAATCAAAATCCCTTTTTAAATACTCAAAGTAAAGTGTCAATACATTTGAGTTCTTCAGCACATCGTATTGAAGACCAACATTTAAATCAGAAATGGAGGTGTTACCGACATCGTCGAGCATCATATAATCAAATCTGGCTATTTCCTTTTGAGATTTGACTTGGAAGGAAAAAAGAAACATTGACATGGCACACAAAATTCTGTTCAAGTTGACTTTTCTGCCAAAACTATTCTGGGGATAACCGCACAGGAAATTTTTTATACATTCTGGATTCTTTTCTATACAAAATTCCCTTTTTCATCGACGAATCTGGCCTATCGCACTAGAATGTTAAATGCGCTTTTTGGTAGACAAAAAATGCGGCTAGGTATAGTTTACTCCCATTTTAATATGCGATTCAATTCTTTTGTTTCGGTTATTACGATTGAGAGTTATGCGGAAAATTTTGATTTCTCTAGGAGTATTTGTGGCAATCTTAGCTTGTAGTTTTGATAGTTCTGAAATTCCTTCTTTGGAAGTAGGCCAAGACTTTACGGATTCAAATGTCAGGGTACTTTCAATAGACACCTTTACCGTGGAGGTTTCCACTATACGATTTGATTCCATTATAACCTCGGGAACGAATAGGATTCTGGTCGGACAATATGTTGACAGCTTCTTCGGAAGAGTAAGGTCAGCCAATTTTTCGGAGCTTTCGCCTTTGATATATGATTTGCCTTCGGATGCAGAATTGGATAGTGTTGGACTGGTTTTGGGTTATGATACCTACTTCTATAATGACACCACCCGGGTGTCAGAACTTAATATTCACCTCTTATCCGATGATTTAAGAATAGACGACGACATATTTTACAATACAAGCGAAATCCCGTTTGATCCTCTTCCTTTGGTATCCCTGCAATACTTGCCAGAACCCATAGATGAGGATTCGTTGTTCATTAAGCTGCCTTTTGAGTTTGGTGAGCCCATTTTTAGTGGTATTCGTGATGATGAAATTAACAATGTTGAAGATTTACGGGAAACCTTTCAAGGGATTACCGTCCAGCCGGGTACCGATGATGACACCAGCATTATAGGATTTTCCTCCAATCCCGAGCGAAGCTATTTGCGCTTTTTTTATAGAATTCCCGAAGAGTTCGACGACGAAGAGGAAACCCTTGACTTTGTGGTGCAAGACAACTTTGAAGAACCCAAAATATTCAATAGTATTCAAAATGAAGTTTCGGGTTTGGTGTTGGACACCTTGACCGATTTGGAAATCAATCTGCCTTCACCATTGTCCAATAATCGAAGTTTTATCCAAGCGGGTACGGGATATGCAGCCCGAATCCAGTTTCCGACCATTAAACAACTTTTTGACATCCCGGGTCAGGGCACCATACTTAGTGCAACCCTGCGTCTAAAACCACCACCAACGACCTATAATGATAATGTCCCCATTAGAGATTCCTTGACCATCAATTTGGTAGATCAAAACAATAGGATAACTGAGCAACTGCTTTTTGGCGGGCAACCTGTGTTCGGGGTTATAAATGAACAGCAGGAAGAATTTGATGAACTGATTTATGAAATACCCATTGGGGTATATGTAGATAGAGAACTGAATGAGACCAATTTAGTGGATGATGCCTTTATTGTCTACTCTCCTGAGTTTGGTCAAAGTGTTGACCGAGTCATTTTGGAGGGGGAAAACAGTGAAGATTTTCGAGCCACTTTGGTACTAACCTATGCAATTTATGATGAGGATGAATAGTACTATTTCTATAATAGTCATCATTTTTTTTACACATTTCTTTTCTTTTTCCCAGACCAATCGCCTAACGGGTTCGCCCTATTCTCTTTTTGGGTTGGGAGTGGAAACGAGCGCCAATATTGGAAAGAATTCTGCTTTGGGCGGAGGTGGCTACGCACTTCATGGGTCCAATTTTATTAATATTAAAAATCCAGCTTCCTTTGGTACAGAAACGACCAATAGCTTTATTTTCGATATTGGGTTTTTGGGGGAACTCAGCACCATTCAAAACAACACTACCGAAGAGAACCGATTGGCCAGTAATTTCTCCAGTCTTGCCTTTGCCGCCAATCTTGATGATAAATCCACTTTTGCTCTGTCAGTAGCACCTTATTCCGATGTTGGGTATTCGCTTTTAGGAATCGAGAGCAATATTGAGGGATCTTTCGACCAGTTTGTTAGCAATATCTTCGGAACAGGGGCCTTGAACAACTTCACCCTAAATTATGGACGTTCTTTTTTTAAGCGTTTACGACTAGGGGCAAAAGTGTCCTACCTTTTTGGGAGTGTTGAGGAGACAGAAGTGGTGCAAGCTGGCATAAGTGGTCTTACGGTCGAGGAAACGAGCAATTACCGCGGGGTTCAATTCGGTTTTGGCCTTCAGGCCGATGTTACCAAGTTTCTGACTTACGGAGGTGCAATAAACCTGCCCACAAGATTAACCGGAGAGCAAGATAGAATTGTTGGAAAAACTCTTGATTTTGTACAAAGTCCCGTGGAATCTGAGACCGATATTGAGCTTGATCGGTTTGAATTGCCCTTTGAAATAAACAATGGATTGTTGCTAAAACCTTGGGGCAATCTTCGACTCAATTTGGACCACAGTTACAAATTTTGGGCAGTCACAGAACAACAGGATAATGTTGGGGAGTTCGTTGACCAAAACATTTTTTCCGCAGGTGCTGAATACTTCATTGATGGCAACGGTCTAAAATACTTCCAAAGAGTACAGTTTCGAACAGGGTTTTACTATGATTCCGGCTACCTATCGGTTCGCGGGGAAGATATTTCAAGCCAAGGTTTTTCCTTTGGAATCGGCTTTCCGCTTGGACGTAGAAACAGTTCCATGATTAACATATCCTACACCAATATGAATCGGGGTAGCACAAACAACATTCTGGTCGAGGAAAATATTAACTCTTTGAATATCAATATCAGTCTAAAGGATATATGGTTCATCAAAAGAAGGATAAATTGATTGGTCCTATGATTTTTAGGGACAAAAGGCATATTCCGATAGACAAACTTTCACACAGTTTTGGTAGATACAATTAATGAGTTGGTCTTTCAATTTTTATGATAGGTATATTTTATTACCCTCTTTGTTTTTCTGCACCTAGTTTCGTCCTTGAAAATCTCCACTATGAGGAACTTAATGGTTTTGTTTTGTTTTATTTCTGTAAGCCCGATGTTTTGTCAGGCACCCTTTTTACTGGGTAACCCTGGAGAATTTGAGCCCATTGGTATCAACTATGCCCGAATCCCTGACCTTGGGGGTACAGAAGTTAATAATTACGGATTGAACCTTAATCTTGCTAAACCTGTTGGCAAAGGCATTTTGGGTTTCGGATTGGGATATCAGTATTATGATTTTGTATTCAATGAGTCCACCAATGTTATAGACCTTTCAACGTATGAGAATATGCATCTGATAAGGTCCAACGTATCATATATACGGCCATTGAAAAACAGATGGGGAATCATGGTTTCTGCCGGAACCACCCTAATGTCCAATTTAGGGGATGGTATTACCTCAGAAGATTTCGTCTTCAATGCGATTTTAGGGGTTACCAAGCGGTGGGGCGATTTTGAGAGAAACTCCAGTTTGTTGATAGGTGCATTTTATGGAACACAGTTAGGGGAGCCCACGGTGCTGCCCGCCGTTTCCTTTAGGCAAAAATTGAATGAACACTGGAGCTATTCGTTGGGTATTCCGATAACGGGTCTTACCTATCAAATAAATAAGAAGCATAGGTTAGCGCTACTGGCCTCGCCCCAAGGTATTTTTGCAAACAATTCCAATGAGGTGGCGGTTGATGGAAATAGAACCCTTACCAACACAAAGCTTCAGTTTAATGGAATCAATACCCGACTATCTTATAGATACCTTTTTACCAAAAATCTGGCTTTTATCGGCGAAGCAGGATTTGTGCCCAACGCTACTTTAAAAGTATTGGATAATGATAATGAGGACATTTTTGATTTGGACCCAGGTAATGGGGCATATTTCAACCTTGGATTAAGATTCGTGATTCAAAGAGAACGAGAAAATAGTAATCAAAACAAAGAAACAAATGAAAACTAGGCTTTTATTTCTATTGATATCGGTACTGACGACCTGTTTGGTGTCTGCTCAAAAAAAAATGGATGCCCAAGAAATGGCACAATACCAAAACGATGTCATGAGCAAAGAACTGAATCTTAACCCAGAACAATTGGAAAAGATAGAAGAAGTAAACTTCAGGTATTCCAAAAGGCAAGCTGAACTTATGAATCGAGAAGGTTCAATGTTCGGTAAAATTGGGGATATGAAAAAAATCCGCAAGGAGAAAAATGCTGAGCTGGGACAAGTTCTTTCCAAGGAACAGATGAAAGAATATGAGGATGAAGTGGAACCCAAAATCAGGAAGAACATGAGAGAAAAAATGTCCAAATCATGAAAAGGGGTTTCAAGCTACTTCTTGGCCTAGCCATTGTAGGTGTTGGAATTATTCTCTTTGTGTTAATGGCATCAGGAAAAAAAGAACCCATTATTGAGGAAAAGAGCAAAAAAATGATGGTTTCTACCCTATTGGTGAACCCAATTTCCATTCCCTATACCGTAGAAGCTACCGGAACCATTACGGCAAAGCGAAAAATAGAGTTGTACAGCGAAGTGCAGGGCATTCTTTTACGCACCAATACCGAATTCAAGGAAGGGAACCTGTTTTACAAAAATCAAAATCTGTTACAAATCAATAGTGAGGAGTACAGAGCACAATTGTTGTCAAACCGGAGTGCTTTTATGAATAAAATTGCCGCCATGCTTCCCGATATGGAGGTAGAACACCCAGAAGCTTCCATAAAATGGCGGTCTTATCTTGAAAGCTTTACCATAAAGGAGGATTTAAAGGAATTACCAAGCCCAACATCAGATGTGGAGCGGTTCTTTTTGACAGGCAAAGGGGTATACGAAAGCTTTTACAACACGAAAAATCAGGAAGAACGATTATCAAAATACATCATCAAAGCTCCTTTCAATGGCATTGTAACAGAATCTCTGGTAAATGAGGGGACTTTGGTGAGAAGCGGCCAAAAACTGGGGGAGTTCATAGACCCTTCATTCTTTGAAATCAAACTACAAATTCCTGCTACCGCGAACCGATATATTGAAGTGGGAAAAGAGGTGCTGTTACAAACCTTGGATGAAAGTCAAGAATTCAAAGGCAAGATAAGTCGAGTGAACGCAAAAATTGATGCAGATACCCAAACCATTACGACTGTCGTGGAATTATCACATAAAAGCCTGAAGGATGGGCAGTTTTTAAAGGGAACCATTTATGGAGAGATGATACCCCATGTGGTAAAAATCGAAAACAGTCTTCTCATCGAAAACAACCATGTATACATTGTTAAGGATAGTATACTTGAATTGAAGCAAGTCGTACCATTGAACTATGTCAGTGATAGTGTTGTGGTAAGTGGTCTTGAGACCAACACCATTTTGGTTGATGAAAAAATCGCCAACGCTTACCCAGGCATGCAAGTGGCGTTTTAACTCGAGACAGGATGAAAAAGTTCATAGGGTACTTCATCAAATATCCAGTAGCGGTAAACATCTTCATTTTTGGCTTTTTGATATTTGGGTATTTGGGATATCAAAAGCTCAATTCATCCATATTCCCACTTTCCGACCCTTCAATCATCAGCATTTCCGTTTCCTTTCCGGGGGCTTCTCCTGAAGAGGTGGAAGATGGGGTAGTGGAAAAGATTGAGCGCAATCTTAAAGGGTTGGAAGGTATAGATCGTATTACATCCGTTTCCAAAGAAAACTTGGGAACCATCAGCATTGAAATATTGACCGACTTTGATATCAATCTGGTCCTTGATGAGGTAAAAAACGCAGTGGATAAAATATCCTCGTTCCCCATAGGTTCTGAACCGCCGGTAATTGAAACCCAAAAACCAACAAGACCGGGAATTTCGTTTGTACTGATTGGGGAAGGGGTCCCTTTAAGCATACTTAAGGAAACCGCCCAAGAAGTAGAAGATGATTTGCTTCGGATTGATGGAATATCCCAAGTGACACTTTCCGGTTTCCCCGAGGAAGAAATTGAAATATCGGTTACTGAAAAACGCCTCCGAAGTTTGGGAGTAACTTTTGAGGAAATCTCACGCGCTGTGGCCAACGCCAATATTCAGGTCACCGGTGGGTCAATAAAAACTACCAGGGAAGAATATTTGATAAGGGCAGATAACAAAGGGCGATTCGCCGAAAATCTGGGTGATATCATAGTTCAATATAATGTATTGGGAGGCAAAGTGTACCTCAGGGATGTTGCGGAAATCAAGAACACTTTTAGTGAAACAACCAATAAAATCACATTTAATGGGCAAACGGCTGTTTCAATCCTCATTACCAATACCAACTCGGAAGACCTGATTGGAAGTGCTCAAAAGTCCAAGGAGTACGCCGAAAATTTCAATAAAACCCATGACAATCTTAAACTGGAAATCACTTCTGACTTCTCTGAGATCATCAAAGGCAGGATTTCACTCCTTTTGGAAAATGCAATCATAGGAATACTGTTGGTGTTGGTATTACTCTCTTTTTTCCTTAGGCCGGGAGTGGCTTTTTGGGTGGCTTTCGGACTTCCAATTTCGTTTTTTGGGATGTTTATCCTGCTTCCCCACTATGGGGTAACCTTGAACATGTTGTCCCTTTTCGGGATGATTTTGGTAATTGGAATTTTGGTGGATGATGCTATCGTTATTGCAGAAAATATCTATGCCCGATATGAAAGGGGAGAGTCGGCCATAAAAGCGTCGGTTTTGGGGACTATGGATGTAATCGTGCCCATATTAGCGGCCATCAGTACCACAATTTTAGCATTCTCTGTTTTCTTCTTTTTAGATGGTCAAATCGGGGCCTTTTTTGGTGACATTGCTGCCGTGGTTGCCATAACCCTGGCCGTTTCACTTATTGAGGCCTTGCTTATTTTACCTGCTCACTTGGCGCATTCCAAAGACCTAAAGGGCAAGGGAAGAACATTCAAATTCAATGAATGGGGAGATCAGTTTATGACGTATTTACGAGATAAACTCTATTCTCCCGCCTTACGGTTTACCCTAAAGAACAAGTTTGTCTCTTTTTGTATCATTCTATTTCTCTTTATTATAACCATGGGGGCATTCGCTTCGGGGATAATCAAATTGACCTTCTTTCCCAACAACGCAAGTGACCAGATAACCATAACCTTGAATACACCAGAGGGGACCCATGAGAAGGTGACCGACTCCCTCGGCATTTATGTAGAAAGCAAAGTATGGGAAATCAACAAAAAGCTGGGAAAAAATGAAGTAGGAGACGAGCATATCGTATCTAGCATTAGACAATTGGGACCAGGTAGTTCGGCATCAAGTATTACCGTAAATCTTTCACCTAGCGAAACCCGAACGTTGACCTCGCCAGAAATCGCCAATTACATCAGGGAAGCTGTCGGTGAAATTCAAGGTGCAGAAAAACTAAGCTTCAATTCAGGTGGAAACGTCGGCGGCATGCCCATTTCGGTGTCCCTACAATCCAAAAACCCACAAAACTTGGAAGGGGCCAAGGAACTTGTGTATGCCGAACTAAAGAAAAAGCAAGAAGTGAAGGACATTGTTGATACTAGTCCTGAAGGTAGCAAAGAGATTAGATTACAGCTAAAGGAAAATGCACAGCTTATGGGGTTGACTTTAAATGAAGTAATGGCCCAAGTGAGAAACGCTTTCTTTGGAAAAGAGGTACAACGAATTCAAAGAGGACAGGACGAAATCAAAATATGGGTCCGATATGACAAGAAAGACCGATTTAGCATAAGCAACATCCAAAATATTCAGGTTTCTTCTCCCCAAGGTAGGGTGCCATTATCTGAAATTGCCACTTTTACAATTGAAAGGGGAGAGGTGGCCATCAATCATTTGGATGGTGTTCGCGAGGTTACCGTGGAAGCTGATTTGGCAAATCCCAAAGCCAGTGCTTCCCAGGTTATGAGAAATCTTACCACTAGGGTATCAGATTTGATAACTACCAAGTATCCCGACGTGAAGGTAAGCGCGGAGGGTCAAAATAGGGAAGTGAACCGAATAACGGAATCTGCATGGAATGTTTTGCCTGCGGTATTATTTCTGATTTATGTAACCATAGTTTTCGCATTTCGATCGTATAGTCAACCTCTTATTCTTCTTTTCATTGTGCCGTTTTGCCTTATCGGCGTTGCATGGGGACATTGGCTGCACGGTTTTTCAATGAGTATTTTGTCTTATCTGGGAATTGTCGGTCTAATTGGCATAGTGGTCAATGATGGCCTTGTTTTCACAGGTAGATTCAATAGGTTTTTAAAAGAAGGGCTGTCTTTTGACGAAGCCTTATATGAAACGGGGCGAGCGCGTTTCCGAGCAATTTTCCTTACCTCCATTACCACGATTGCCGGGCTTGCCCCTTTAATGTTGGAACGTAGCCTCCAAGCCCAGTTCCTCATTCCTATGGCCATATCGATTTCTTACGGAATAGCAGTCGCTACCTTATTGACCCTTTTCCTACTACCGATTCTTCTATCCGCCTCGAATCGTTTCAAAATTTTTATAAAACAATTGGTTACAGGAAAGAAACCCTCAAGGGAAGAAGTAGAACGTGCCATTATAGAACAAAAAGTCGAGCATGTTGAATTTTAGGTTATTACTATTTTGCTGTTTGTTAGTCACCAAGGCAATGGCGCAAGATGTGCTTACCATTGATGAGGCCATAGCCATTGCCTTGGAAAACAACTATGATCTTAGAATCGCTAAAAACAATACAGAAATAGCAGATGTACAGGCAAGTACGTTAAACAGTGGGTACTTGCCATCATTAACGGCGAGTGGCGGAGTCAACTATTCCGATGAAAACCAAAGCGTTCTTTTTTTGGATGGGACCTCTACCGAGGTAGAAGGAGCAGTAACGGAATCGTACAATGCCTCTGTAACTGCCGAATACTTAATTTTTGATGGTTTGGTACGCAAGTTCACCCAAGAAAGTAATGAGGAAAACCTTGCGTTGACCGAGCTACAAGAGCGACAGCAGATAGAGAACAGCGTGATATCCATTTATGAAGGTTTCTTTAATGTGGCCTTTCAAGAACAGCTAGTGGAAAATCTCCGAATCAATATTGAAAACTCCAACGATAGATTAGGGCGCGCCCAACGAAAACTAAAATATGGGCAAGGTACCAAACTGGACGAATTGAATGCACAAGTGGACCTTAACAATGATAGTATCTCATACATTGAAGCTGTACGGGACCTGAAGAATTTAAGGCGTAGTTTAAACCTATTGCTCGGTCGGGACATTTCTGTGGAATTTGAGGCTGACACGACCGTAGTTTTTAAACCTCAAATGGAGAAGCAATCAATTCTAGAATTGTCCCAATCCAATAACATTCAAGTTTTGTTGGCCGATCAGAATATTTTATTGAGTGATCTGGATATAAAGATTAACAAGGCTCAGTTCTTGCCAAAAATTACGGGATCAGGTTCCTATCGATGGAATGAAAGTCAGAATCCACCAACTTCCTTTGCTTTGGAAAACGAATCTTACGGAATCAATTTAGGTCTAAATCTCAGCTGGAATATTTTTAGTGGCACAAATGCAACTCGAGTAAAGACCGCCAAAATCACCAAGATGAACCGCGAAATTGAGCTCGCCAGAGCGAAAGACGAACTTTTGACCGATGTGCTCAATGCTTATGAGAATTACGAAATTGCACAGTTCACCATACAGGCAGAAATGGCTAACCTTAATACTAATAAACTAAACTTTGACCGCACCAAGAGTCAATATAGTCTGGGGCAAATTACTTCAGTGGAATTTCGACAGGCTCAAATAAACTTGGTCAACGCCGGTAACAACTATGCCCGTTCTAAATATGATTTGAAGATTGCTGAGCTAAACCTTCTACAATTATGCGGAAAGCTTTTGCAATAAGAATTGAATCAATAGGAAAACTGGACAATAATATTTATTGCTTCGATTTCAAAAAATGCATCAACGAACTTATCAAGATTAACCTTGTATATTGAAAGCTAATCACCTAGCGGCTTTAAGATTTAACGGAAATACTACATGAAAGTAAGGATAAATAGTTTAAATTTTGCTTTCCAAATCTTATTTTCATGTTGTGAAAAAAATTGCTATCTCTTTATTTGGCTCTTTGCTTTTTGCATTTAACCTATATCCACAGTCGGAAACTGCTTTAGAGGAAAGTAGACCTATTTTCTTGGGTGTAAGTCTTGATTATGGATATTTGCTCAAACACTCCGAATCACTTCGACAAATTGATGATTCCTTTCCGTTTGCCATTCGGTTGGACGCAAGCAAACAATTATTGACCAAAAAGGCATGGGAATTTTGTAATTGTTTTCCAAAAGTTGGGGTAAGCTTGGCCTATTGGGATTGGGACAACCCCGATGTTTTGGGTATAGGAGTCGTAGCCGTTGGGTATGTAGAACCATACTTTTATACCGATAAGCGGGTCAATTTATTCGCCCGGATGGGCCTTGGCGGTGCTTATTTGACCCAACCTTTTGATGAAGAGGAAAACCCGTTAAATCAATCGTACAGTACCGACTTGGCGTTTTCTTTGGTTTTTGGCACAGGAATCAACTATAGGGTCAACGACCAGTTGAATCTTCGGCTTGCCGCTAAATACAGCCATATTTCGAACGGAGGTGTCAGTACTCCCAATAAAGGGCTTAACTATCCTACGGTAAGTATTGGGGTAAGTACCAGTCTCGATCCCGTCAATTATCCGAGTCTTGCACGAATTGTGAATCGAGACCCGCCGACGGACAAATCCAGACTTTCCTTGGAATATTTTTCAGGCTATAGCAACGCTACCGTAGGTGACAGGGACAAATTCTATGTCTTTGGTTTCGCCGGTAAATACAGTCGATGGATTGGTAGAAGAAGTGCTTTGACCGTTGGTGCCGAATGGCTTTCAGACCTTTCACGAAGGGAATTAATAGAGTTGGAAGGCGAAGATGTCAGTTTTCAGCAGGTAGGTTTATTGGCCGGACACGAATTTTGGTTAGGTAAAATTACCTTTAGCCAACAATTAGGGGTTTATGTTATCAACCAATTTAGAATCACCGACGATGTCTATCAGCGATACGGACTGACCTATAACTTCAATAAGCGAATCTTTGCCGGGGTTAACGTAAAGGCACATCGACACGTCGCTGATTTTTTTGATGTACGTATCGGATATACTTTTTGAGAAATCCAGTCAGAAATAATTTATGATCCAATTGAGGGATATCGATTTTAGTGTATTCCTCTACAGTTGTTTTCCAATGTGACCTGAATTCTATCTATTTCTACGGCGCCATTGGGTAATTCTGCCTCGGTAAGACCTTCATACGCATCGGCAGCTTTCCATTGGGTAATGGTCTCGCTAAAAAACGTTGATGCTGCGGAATCCGTTTCATATACAAACAAATCGTATGCTTCGCCTTGGTCACCTCCAAATCGCGTTACCACCTGCCACTTTCCATTTTCTTTATAGGAAGTGTTGGTCCAGTCGGACTGTGGGTAGAATTTTTCATCTGATGGGCGGAGTAATACCCAAATATCCTTATCATGTGATTCAGGATAGACCCCCATGCTGAGGATGCGACAGTTCACCACATCACCATCTATTGGAGATATCACCTGCACTTTTTTTACAGGATATTCCACTTGCAACTTGCTGCCGGTGTCAAAGGTTTCGTTTATGGGAAGGGGACTCATTGATCCATAGCTAAATCCACCATAGATTAACAACACCACGCCAATACTGGCTAAAATTACACTAAGGCTGGCATTCTTTTTTGATAGAAAAGCAAATAATATAAGCAACGAACCGCCCAAGACCGAAATGATTACACTTGTCAACATCTTTAATTCATTTTGAGTTTGACCTTAAGATTTAAAGAACTTCTTTAACAATATAAACAATTTTAGGGTACTATGCCATTACTTCACTTCTAGACAGTGGGTTAGTGTGAATCGGTTTACTTTCGTAACAAGGGTATAACTTTGCTTCCAATGAGTTCAATTCCTTTCATCAGCTCTTTATGGGATATCCCTACATCCATTTGAAAGTTAAATCTAGAAATACCCCCAAGGGCTTCACTGTGACGAATGATTTTGGCCGCAACTTCTTCTGGATTTCCAATTACAATAGCCCCCTTTTCGTCAGCCTGGGCCTCAAATTGCTCTCGTGTTGGGGCAACCCAACCGCGTTCTTCGCTCATTGATGCTATCACTTCAACGTATCTGGGATAAAAAATATCTATGGCCTCCTTTCGTGTATTCGCCACAAATCCAAATGAATGTAATCCCACCCGAAGTGTCTCGGGGGAAAAGCCAGCCATTTCACCATGCTTTCGATAAAGATCTACCAAAGGACGAAATTTATGGGTCTGCCCTCCGATAGCGGCGACCATCAAGGGCAAACCGAGTTCTCCGGCTCGTACAAAAGATGCTGGAGTTCCACCAACACCTAGCCAAATTGGTAATTTTTGCTGTACTGGTCTTGGGTAAATAGCTTGCTCCCTAAGGGGTGGGCGGTAACGGCCTGACCAACTCACAACTTCATTTTCCCGAATCTTGAGCAAAAGGTTAAGTTTTTCGGCGAAAATGGCGTCATAATCGTATAAGTTGTACCCAAAAAGGGGAAAAGAGTCAACAAAAGACCCTCTTCCGGCTACAATTTCCGCCCTTCCATTGGAAATCAAATCGATGGTGGCAAAATTCTGAAATATGCGAACAGGATCCGTGGTACTCAAAACCGAGACCGCACTGGTCAATCTAATATTCTTGGTGCGGGCCGCAGCCGCAGCCAGTATTACGGCCTGTGCGGAATCTAAAAATTCCTTTCTGTAGTGCTCGCCAATTCCAAACACATTAATTCCTACGTTATCGGCCAATACAATGCGATCTAGCAATTCCTTAATGGCTTGAACGCTATCGCCGTGTCCTTTTGGTGTAGCAGCAAAACTGTCTATTCCTATTTCAATCATACTTTTTTCATTGTCTACAGACTATCGATACACTCTTGAAACTGCTTCTTTTGCTCATCGAATTTGCCCTGATATTGTTCTTCGGAAATTTGGCCATTCCTAAAGTAATGGTTAAATGATGGCAAGAAGAAATCAGCGACAATTTCGGCCCCAAAATGAGGAAACAATTCTTTGGAGATTCTCATTACATTATTGGCTGGTCTTCGACTTGGACTGGTCGATAGTAGAAACATGGGCTTATTGTCCCATATATTCATGGGTTTTTCCATCTCAATTCTTGAAAGCCAATCCCAAAGATTTTTGAAAACCGAGGTATAAAGTCCGTTATGTTCGGCTACGGAAATTACGATAGCATCACATTCCTCTATAAGTTCGCGAAATCGCAATGCATTTTCATGTATGCCGCAAGCCTTTTCCAAATCGATGGAGTACAAAGGCAGTTCATAGTGGTTTAAGTCCGCCATCATCACCTCTACATTTTCTAATTGATTTACTGCATAATTTGCCAGCGTTTTATTTATGGATGATCTACTGCTGCTTGCACCAAAGGCCAAAATCTTCTTCATAAAATCGAATTGCTTAAATGGTCGTTTCGTTAGTTTATCAAAAATGGAATCGTCTTAATAATACCTTCTTTTTCATATTTTAAGGTGCCTTGCTTATGGTCAAACAAACCATTCAGATTATTACCGGCAGGATCTTCCAATCGGGTGTTTACATGCAATAGGTGTTTACCTTTTTTCCAAGGCTCTTGTGGTTGAAATCGCCATTCTTTCTCTTTCTTTCCAATGGAAATAGTGCCAGACAAAGGCTGTTTATTTGTATCGGTCAGAACTAACCTTTGTATCATTGAGTTATAATCAAGCATTTCTGGAAACCTGATTGAAAACTCCGTTGGGCTACCAGCCATGGGAATTTCTATTTTCCATTGGCTGATATCCGGAACTTGAAGGTCAGCCTTTTCAACCGATATTTTCCATTCAAAAGGCTTCGCCATTTTATTATGGTCTACGTCCTCAAGCTCATCGACAACCAAAGTATAAATTGAATTGGGTTTAATAGCTCTTCCCCAAGATTCATTGGCGACAAGTCCGGTTTTTACCCGAGCTGGGTCCAGAATAAGTGTTAATTGCGTTTGTTCCCTATTCCAAAGTTCATAGACATTGTTGAAAAATACATTCTTGACCTCTTTCCCTTGTTCATCAAAAAGTTTGATTTTCTCTAGATTGCCTGTCGTTTTCATTGGGCTGGAAAATTGGACATACATGCGAAGCAGGTTTTCGGGAACAACCTGAGAAGAAGGATAAACAGCTTGCACAACCGGTCTTTTGACCGATTGTTTACAAGCCATAGTTATGGTTGCCAAAAGAATTAGAATTGAAAATGCATTCTTTGGAATCTTCCTCATAGGAACACGACTAAAAATTATCTCCCCATTTCTTCTGAAACTAGATCAGGATAGCCTTCCATTTGTTTGGCCATATCATGATATTGTTTAGTAAAAGCTTGGGATTCTGGGTAACGATAATCCGGAAAGTCGTATTCAGATATGAAATCGCTTAATCTTAGATATATCCCTGTAAGTTCTGAAACTAAATCGATGTCTCCTGTCTGAATATTTCTTCTTATTACACCAAGCATTTGTTGGTTTTGCACATCAATCTGCATAACGTTGGCAGTAGGAATCTGTTGAATACCTTCCAAACCGGAAGCGAACATGGCCTGTTGACCTGCCATACCTTTTCCTTTGGCACCATCCAAAACGGCATTAAAGGGAACAACGGTTCCACCTCTGTTCTTATGGGTTACCACTAGATTTTTTGAAACCGAGCCATCCATTTCCTGTGTCATTACGGTAATCATATCAATGGGTGCATTTCCATAGCCCAATTCAGCAATAGTTTTTCCTTTAACGTTAGCACCTTGCTGAATTTCAGAAGTAGGAATCGTCACTAAAGGGGTACAAGTATAGCTGGCTAACAACGTGGATTCCCCATCCACTTCATCGAATAACATGGTTCTAATGGGTGCACGGGTTTCGTTCTGGGTATGGACGGCATGATAAATTTCAATGCTGTTCACGGATTCTTGGGTATCCTCGAAAGGATAAGCAATTTTTCTCAATGTAGAGGCAAATTCACTATTGGTCAAACCCGCCACATAAAGGTAACCGTCGTGATAATCGACATCCGTGATACTCAATGTGCTGGCCGGTGTTTCCTTCCAAAAGGATAAATCCTCAGAAGCGGGATTATTGATGGAGACCCTTGAGCTGTTTTCCGAAACTTCCAAAAATCGGATGGCCGTTGTCATTGGATTGACAATGGCGATTACTGATTTGGCATCGGGTTGGTGTCCCATTTTTATGGATACATACGCTTCCTGACTTACTGGATGGATTTTCATATCGTTAATAATTACATCTCGGGGCTCAATATTCAATTTTTCCGAAATGGTTACATCAAAACCTTCCATATTAAAAGGTATAGCATCTTCCAAGGGTTCAGCGAAGGTAGGAACGGCGTGGATTTTGGCATTCTTGCTGTCACTTACGAATAGCACATTTTCAGGACCAAACGTCAGCACATTGGCACCTGCCAATTGCATGTTGCTTGTAAGTTCATATGCCCCTGAATGAGTTGTTCCTTCAGAGAGTGCCATTTCTTTTGCCTGTTCTTTTTTACAAGACGTTACGAATAAGAAAAGCAGACCAAGCAGTATAAATTGGGTTTTCATTTTTGTTTAGTGTTTAAGTTTCATTTAATCGATTTTGAATGATGCATCGGAGAGTTTCAACCTAACGTTCAACTCTCCTTCATTTATATTCCATCTGTAAAGGGTATATTTTCGTACCCCGGTTTTATGCATTGGGTCTTGATCAGCAATTCTTCGTGCTTCTTCAAATGAGTTGGCCCTAATCATTATCGCGCCATAACCACCCGCATCAGATGCTCCCTCTATCGTAGTTTGGCCACCCATGATCATTGTACCTTGTGACTCGATTTTATGTACGAAGTCCATATGGTCTGGCAATATTTTAGCTACTTCAGCAAAGGATACTACCGGCTCAGTAACATAAAGGTACACCTCTTTGTTCATTCCGGTATTTAGCTTTTCTGCTTCGGTTAAAACATCGTCCTGTGCATTCATAGTGATGTTTCCCAAACCAAGTGACATGCAAAACACAAGTGCAATTTTTTTGAATTTTTTTCTTGTTTTCATAATCGATTGTTTTTAAGAATTAAGACTTATTTGATGAATTAATTGATTTAAAACTTGAATTCCAGGGTTGGCCCTGTATAGAAAATAGATTCCGATTCCCCAGATTCCTTAACAAAGTCACCTGGAATAAAATAGGTCGAACGCCATTCAAACTCGATATTTCGGTTTATCTCATACAATATTTTCATCCCGATAGCACTGCCCAAATAGGCACTGGAGCCACTGTCGGCCGTACGAATTTGAAAGCGGGGAGGAGTATACAGACCATCGTCCTTTGAAGACCTGAAGAAAAAGGCGTAATCCATATAAATTGAAAAGTCTTTAAAGGGATAAATCTTGAAATTAGGATGTAGGCCGTTCAGGTTTACCGGGGTATTGACAGCTGCAAGGCTATATAAAGCAGGATTGACAAACATGGGATTATACGTTTGTAGTTTGTCATCTCCTTGGTCCCGGTCTCCTGAGGAATAATCGAATTTCAATCCGAATGTGTATTTCCATGGGGTATTGATCAAGACATATTTGTAGTCAAATTCAAAATTGAACGCGCTTATCGTAGCATCACCCAATTCACCAAATTGATATACCAATTCGGTATTGAATATCATTCGTTTTCCCAAGGTCCCATAACGGCGTATCCCAATGGAATGTCTGGTTTCTTCACCACTAACATCACTAAAACTGGAAAAATCGGAATTAAAGCCCAGATAATACAATTGTGTTTTCCCAAGTATCTTGCCGACTTTAAAATCGGTATACACACCCCATAACTTGGGGTTGCTGGACCCACTGTCAAATAATGCAAAGTCATTGTCGAAAGCATCAAATTCGGATTGTACTTCCTTGCCATAAAAGACCTGGATTGAGTTTTGATTGAACTGGTAGTCCGTTTGGATTAAATCGAAACTCCGTCGCATATTAGGGCCATCACGTCTTGATACCAGTCGTCCAGCACCATAATCCAATTGTTTTCTTCCAAACGTAAAAGACCATTGATTTTCCTTTAAGGGTATGGTAAATTCCACATAACCTTGATGAATGGCCAGTTCATCGTCCTCTAAGGATCTGTCTTCGCTTCCACTGGTAAATCCCTGGAATACGTCAGCAAATACCCGCACATACTTGCCAAAATGTAAGTTGGCATGCAGATTCAGGCGATGTGAATAATAGGTATCGTCCTCTTCGGTATAATTCTCATTTACTGTACTTTCAAACCGTGGTCTGTATTGTCCGCCTATGGTTAAATAGGTGTTGCCCTTCTTATTAAGGGGAATAAATTTTAAACCTTGGGCAAAAATGCGCTCATATTCATTAGCGGTTTCTTCATTTTTTAAATAGCTGTAATCTTCATCGGCACTATCATCCATAAATTCTGGAGGTTCCTTTTTCTCGTTTTCCTGGGCATGCACAACGGACACATAGTTGAAAGTACAGAGGATTAGCAGGGAGGTCAGCCTTTTCATATCTACAGTGAGATTGGTTTCTTTAGATAGATATGTAAAAGTTGCACAGAAATAAATCCTGTGCATTAATCGAAATTAAGAAATGAACTACTTGGACTGTAAATAACGACTTTTTGCCTTACTCAAGGCTTCAGGAGTAACCCCAAGATAGGAGGCAATCATTTTTTGGGGGATGCGTTCTGCAATTTGTGGATAGGTAGTGATGAAGTGTTTATATCGGTCTATTACCGATGAGCTCATAAGCATGATAACCCTTTTTTGCAAGGCGTTCATACGACCAATAACCTTTGGGGTATTTCTTTTTGCAAAAGCCAATGTCTTATCCCTTATTAAAACTTTGGAGTCTTCCAAGGCATCAATAAAAAGATCGGCTGGAATGTGAGGCGGTAGATGATCGGTAATAACCGTGCCCTCAGGACCAAAAAGAAAAATATGCTCTTTTCCCTTTTCATCAATCGAATAACAACGGAGCAATCCTTTCCGAACTACGAATACTTTTGTATCGGTATCGCCTTGCCGCTGAAGAATTT
>NZ_JANQIH010000207.1 GCF_028282265.1 Allomuricauda sp. | reverse complement strand
AAGTTTTCCGCCAGAAAATCAAAAACAATTTTCGGTGTACTTCCTCCGGACAAAGCGACATGAACTTGGTCTTTATCCTTTACAAAATCATCGAAGTAGAATGAAAATGCTTTTGCAACCTCATTCTTATCCTTATATATTTTTAATTCCATAGTTTCTTTTTGTATGTTCTCAACCGATTGTTCAAGCTGGCATTAGACATCGGACATCAGACATCAGACATCAGACATCAGACATCAGACATCAGACATCCGAATTTAACAGATTACACAATATCCTGGATCATCGGCCAGATTTTGCCCCGGGTTTCTCCAGAATCCAAGGTCATCAATTAGTTCATCAGCATTTTCAGGTCCCCAAACCCCGGCTGCATAACCATACATTCGAACATCCTTGCTGTTTTTCCAATAATCCAAGATAGGGTCAACAAATTCCCATGCGGCCTCGACCTCATCCGCGCGGGCATATAAGGTGGCATCGCCTTGCATGGCATCTAAAAGAAGTCTCTCATAAGCTTCCATCACATAGGTTTCGGCTAAACTGGAATAGTAAAAATCCAAATTCGCACGCTCTACTTTAAAGCCTTGCCCTGGCACCTTCACCCCGAATTTTATTAAAATACCTTCATCGGGCTGAATACGGATAATCAGTTTATTGTCTTTACTGCTCACTCCAGAATCCTTGAAGATTTGATGGTGCGGTGTTTTAAAATGTATAATGACCTCGGTTACCTTGGTGGGCATTCGTTTTGCGGTTCTAACATAGAAAGGAACATCTCTCCACCGCCAATTATCCACAAAAAACTTGACCGCAGCATAGGTTTCGGTAGTGGAATTTGGGTCGACCCCATCTTCTTCCCGGTAACCTTTGACTTTTTCTCCATTTATTTCTGAGGCTACATACTGGGCGCGTATGGTGTTCTCAAAAAGTGAGGCTTCATCTTTCATCACTCGTAATGACTTCAAGGCCTTGACTTTTTCATTACGAATCTCTTCGGGTTCATCACCTATTGGGGGTTCCATCACAACCAAGGAAACTATTTGCAATAGATGGTTCTGGAACATATCCCGAAGTGCTCCCGATTTATCGTAATACCCTCCTCGTTTTTCAACCCCTACGCTTTCCGCATTGGTGATTTCAACATGATGAATGTAATTTCGATTCCATAAAGGCTCAAAGATGCTATTGGAAAAACGGGTGACCAATAAGTTCTGAACGGTCTCCTTGCCAAGATAATGGTCTATTCGATAAATCTGTGATTCCCGAAAATACTTCTGCAGCCCTTGGTTCAAATTCTTAGCGGTCTCTAAGCTGTATCCGAATGGCTTTTCTACGATCAAGCGCTTCCAGCCTTCTTCTTGCGAACTCAAACCTGCATCAGCAAGGTTTTTGGCAATAGGCTCGTAAAGACTAGGAGGTGTCGACAGGTAAAACATGTAGTTACTTCCTGTGCCGTATTTTCCATTTAATTCGCCAATGCGAGCAGCAAGCCCCTCATAACTTTGGGTATAATCATCGCCCAGGTCCTCATAAAAAAACATATCGGAAAAGCCCTTTAAATAATTATCCTTGAGGTGTTCAATTTTGTTTTTTAGGTACGGACTATCGTAAAGCACCTTCCTTCTGAAAGCTTCATCTGATAAGTTACTTCGACTTGCCCCTAATACAACGAAGTTTGCAGGCAGCTGTTTTGCGATGTACAAATTGAAAAGTGCAGGAATCAGTTTTCGAGCAGTAAGGTCTCCCGAAGCTCCAAAAATAACGAGCATCTGGTTATCGGTCTTTTTCATTTAGTGTAGCGTTGTTGGCGATTAGAATTATAAAACTGCCATTTCCGACTATTCAACCCATTATCCTTAACCGGCCTGACAATTAATTTTTGAGCATAACGAATATAACGTTTATTTTAGGTTCGGAATTCAACATATAGCTTACTTAGTATTGGCTTAACATAAACAATTCAAAAACAGGGAATATGGCAGATACATACGATTTTGGCCTAGTGGGTCTCGGAGTTATGGGACGTAATTTTATTCTAAATGTAGCCGATAACGGATTTACTGCCTTTGGAAACGACTTGGATGAAGAAAAGGTCAACGCGCTGATTGACGAGGGAGGTGACACATCGAAAGTCAATGCCAATGTGGATGCTGCCACTTTTGTTGCTGCATTGAGTACCCCGAGAAAGATTATGTTATTGGTGCCTGCCGGTAAGGTGGTTGATATCGTTATTGAAAGTTTACTCCCTCATTTGGATGAAGGCGACATTATTATCGACGGAGGTAACTCATTCTTTACCGACACAGATAGACGTGAAGCATACCTTAAGGAAAAAGGTATCAATTTTTTTGGAGCAGGAGTTTCGGGTGGAGCCAAAGGAGCTCGAAAAGGACCCAGTATCATGCCCGGAGGTTCACGTGAAGCCTATCAGTATGTAAAGCCCATTTTTGAAGCCGTGTCCGCCAAGTATAAAGGAGAACCCTGTGTGACCTATTTAGGGCCCAAATCGGCTGGGAATTACGTGAAGATGGTCCATAATGGTATTGAATATGGATTAATGCAGTTGACCTCCGAAATCTATGATCTTCTCAAAAAAGCTGGAGATCTATCGAACGGGGAATTGCATAAAACCTTTGGAACATGGAACGAAGGTAGACTTCAGTCTTTCTTGGTGGAGATTACCTCCAAAATTTTCGCCCAGGACGATGAATTGGGAGATGGGCAATTGGTCGATAAAATATTGGATAAGGCCAAGCAAAAAGGAACGGGTAAATGGACCTCACAAAACGCAATGGATTTGGGCATTCCGGTTCCCACGATAGACATTGCTGTGAGTATGCGGGAGATTTCAGCCCTAAAGGATGAAAGAATCAAGGCAGATGAACTGTACGATAGGCCTACCCCCGAGACCGTGGTAAAGGATTCATTGGTTCAGAAGGCTGAGGCGGCTTTGTATTTTGCCTTTATTATCACTTACGCCCAAGGTATGCACCAATTGGCCGATGCTTCAAAAGAATATGGTTATGAGCTTGAACTAGGTGAAATTGCCAAAATTTGGCGAGCCGGTTGTATCATTCGTGCGGCTTTGTTGGCCGATATTACCGAGGCCTTTAAAGCAGATTCGGAATTGCCCAACTTGTTGCTTTCCCCTTCATTTGTTTCCAAAGTAAAAGAAACAGTGGATGCTGCCCGTGAGTTGGTAGCTTACGGGGCAACCAATGGTATTCCATTACCAGGGCTGTCAAACGCCTTGACCTATTTTGATGCGTACACCAGTGGTAGACTGCCCTTAAATCTGATTCAGGCGCAACGGGATTTCTTTGGCTCACATACCTATGAACGTTTGGACAAGGAAGGTATTTTTCACACTGAGTGGGAATAGTAAAGAGTGTCTATGGCTAAGATGACATTGCCTTTTGAAGTCAATGATGACCCTGCACGAAAAGAATTCCTAGTAAATCAGCTCATGGAGATGCTGAAGGAACTCCAAGAACATTCAAAACCAAGTTGGGGCAAGATGAGTCCTCAACAAATGGTGGAGCATTTGATTTGGACTTTTGATGTATCGGTTGGATTGATACAAGTACCATGTTCTACTCCGGAAAATAAAATTGAGGCTTATAAACGGTTTTTGACCAGTAATCTACCAACGAGACAAAATTTTAGAAACCCCGTTTTAGGGGACACATTACCTGATTTACACTTTAAAACCCTAAAAGATGCCATTGAAGGTCTGGAGAAAAAGATAGAATTCTTCTACGATTCCGAACGTCCCAATTCAAAAACGCTACAGACGCATCCCGTTTTTGGCCCTTTGGATGTAGAGGATTGGGAACGTAGCCATTACAAGCACTGTTTTCATCATTTACAACAATTTAGGCTTTTGGAAGCACAGTAATATTCTGGAGGATAGGGGAAATGAATCACAGATACATTTATTAGTTTAGTGATGAAAACCCTTGTTCATTAGGAAAAAAAATAGAAGATGAAAATTAGTCAAGAAAAGATGAATAGAGTTGTATTATTTGTGGGAATTGTTTTCTTTTTAGGATGCGTAAATCCAAAGCAAGATAACAATCTGTCCGAGGATAAAAAGGAAACGTTACTCACGGCAATTAATCAATTTAACGAAGCTTTCGCTAAAGGTGATATGACTACTTTAGAGTCTATGATTACTGAGAATTATCTACACACCAACGGAACGTCCAAGTCCATAGTAAAACAAGATTGGCTGAACTACCTAAAGAAAAGAACACTTGACATTGAATCAGGCATCGTAGAAACCGTAAATTATGAAATGGACGAGGTTTCTTTTGAGTTTTACGGGAACACCGCTGTTGTAACGGCGAGAATCACCACGGGAGTAAAAAGAAATGATTCCATTTTCAACAATCAATATCGAGTTACCCATTTGTGGGTGAATGAAGAAGGACAATGGAAACGAGCTGGATTCCATGATTCAAAAATTAAATAACCTATCCTGCTCATAACATTCCAAAAATTCCAAATGAGGGAATATTTTCAAAAACAATTTGCGTAACCAAATGATTACATATATATTTGTAACCATTTAGTTACATTTATGATGCGAAGAGATGTTTTTCAGGCCATAGCTGACCCGGTTCGAAGGGATATCATACAGTATCTTTCCCAGCAAAACATGACGGTGAACGAAGTAGCTGAAAAATTTGATATCAGTAGACCCGCAATTTCAAAACATCTAAGGATTCTTGAGGAATGTGGTATTGTTTCCATAGAACAAAAGGGAAGGGAGCGCCACTGTTTGATAAATCCAAAAAATCTAATTCCAGCTTTTCTTTGGATTGACCAATATCGCAATCTATGGGAGGAAAAACTGGACTCATTTGAAGACTACCTAAACCAATTACAAAATAAATCCAACAAAAATGAACAATGACAATCTGCCCAAAAACCGAACGCTGACCCTACAAAGAACTTTCAAAGCTCCTCTTGAAATCGTATGGGCCGCATGGACCCAACCCGAACATATTGCCAATTGGTGGGGACCAAAAGGAATGGAAACCACAGTATTGGAGCATAATTTTGAAGTAGATGGAAGCTGGAAATATGTAATGAAAATGCCAGATGGAAATGAGTTCATTGCCGATGGGGTGTATTCTGAAATTGTACATCATCAGAAAATTGTATCAAGTGCGAACTTCAAGCCTATGACGGAAAATGTGGAGCTGCATTCAATCTTTGAGCGAGATGGTGAAAAAACCAAGTTCACCTTTCACTGTGTACATGAAACCGAAGAATATTGTAAGAAACAGGAACAAATGGGCTTCTACAACGGATGGGGCTCCGTGTTCGACCGTTTGAACGAATTTCTACAAAACCTATAAGAACACTAGCGGTTAAAATTGTTTTTCAAATAGCTGAAGACGTACTCTTTGTACTTTCCGCCGATGGGAATCTCAAAGGATGCTATTTCGATATCTTGTGCGGTGTAGGCTGTTATTTTTTGGGAATTCACCACATAGGATCGGTGTACCCTAATGAAGTGCGAGGGTAAATCCTTTACTAAGCTACCTAGTTGTTCTTTAATCACCAAAGATTCTTGGGGCAAATGGATACGTACGTAATCTTTAAGGCTTTCGATATGTGATATGTTATCAAATATCACTTTTACTTGCTTTTTATTGCTTGAAACGAACATATAATCTTGATCAGGATTTTCTGTATCAACATTTGAAACGTTCTGCACACTATGGGTCAACTTGTTGACTGCCTTTAAAAAACGGGAGAACGTAATTGGTTTTAACAAGTAGTCCACGGCTTCAAACTCGTAACTATCTAAGGCATATTCCCTGTAGGCTGTGGTAAAAATAACCTTGGGAGGGTTGGATAATGTGCTCAGAAAATCGAGACCCATAAGTTTAGGCATTTGAATATCCAAAAAAATAACATCGACCTTCTTTTGATTCAAAAAATCACTCGCCTCCAATGCATTCTTGAAAGAACCCAACAACTCTAAATAGGGAATTTCAGCAATATGCCCCTCCAGAAGTGAACGGGCCAACGGTTCATCATCAACAAGAATACATTTAATCATTGGACGAAGCGGTGTTTATACATAACCTAACCTCATAACTATCCTCCATATCCCGACTTTCAAAGCTGTAATCGCGGTAAAGTCTTTCCAACTGTTGCTTTAAATTGGCAACCCCTATGCCTTTGGTAAAGCCGGTGTTGTCTGGCATAGTATTCAATTCCTTGGTGTTCTTAACCTCAAAATAGAGAAATTCGGCTTTAAGATAAAGATGAATATCAATTTCGGGCTGTTTCACTTGACCGCTTGCCCCATGTTTAAAAGCATTTTCCACTATGGACAACAATAATAAAGGTGCTACTCGTAATCCTAGGTGTCTGCCTTTATCAAAGTCAAATCTGCAATTCAAAACAATATCGTCACCAAACCGAATTCTTTCCAACTCAATGTAGTTCTGTATCAGTTCAATCTCGTTTTCAAGTGGAACGTACTTTTCATTGCATTTGTATAAAATATAATCCAACATCTCAGAAAGTGATTCCACTAGTTTAGGGGCTTTATCAGATTTTTGTACCGTTAGCGCATAAAGATTATTTAAGGTATTAAAAAGAAAGTGCGGGTGTATTTGTGATTTTAAGGCATTCAGTTCTGCTTTGTTCTTATCGCTTTGCAATTGAAGTTTCTCGCGTTCCATTTCATTTCTTTCGTAGGCCATTTTCGTGAATGTCATCGCAAAGGTTGCCATAAGTAACGCAGGCAAATAACTAAACAATAGGAAGTTCACATCCAAAAAGATTTCCAAAACTGATTCTTGTGTAAATGGTCCTTTTCGAAAAAACGGTTCATATAGGTAGACGTTTACAAGTCTATCAAAAGCACTGGCAAAATAAAAAAGTGCTATGGAACTCAATGTAAAGAGAATATACTTTTTAACTCGATAAAAAAAAGGAACCAGGTAATAATTGAACCCATAGACCGCCAGAAGCATTGCAGGCAGTCTTTTCAAGTTTTGCAGTATTAGGACAAAGAGGCTTTGGTCGTTACCGTCCTTAAAAAACTGTATCAGGGTGAAACTGAATAATAGAATAAGCCAAAACAGTATGTGGGACGAAATTCCTTCACCTAGTATTTGCTTTTTCATTTTAGTTTGCGCTGACATCAAAACTCAAAAGTAGTTAAATAACCTAGCTGTTATCCCATTTATAGACCAATCCCGAATTACCGATGTCGAAATCGGGCTTGTCGCCAATGAACCCAATTAAGCCGCATGAAATAATTGTATAGGGGTTCCAATTACGTAACCGTCTATTTTTCGATTTGGCAGGGACATTACACTTCATATTTGGTGTATGAAAGAATTAAAACTCACCAAATTCACTCGTAGGGTATTACGCATATTTGGTACCTTGTTCGTTTTGTGGCTCATTTGGAGCATCTACTATTACAGCACCTTCACCAAGTTTCCTGAAGCACAATTCCCAATCACGGAGGAAGTTTCAAATCCGGAATATCAGAACTCAATTCAACAGGCAAAAAAGCATTTGCAGGGAGTAAGCAATAGACTTGATGTTCCCTCCTTTTCCATAGCAGTTGGTCATAATGGCAAGTTAGTTTGGTCGGCTGCAGAAGGGTACGCGAATGTTGAGAAGCTCGTTACGGCAAGTCCCCTAACCCAATATCGGGTAGGAAGTACTTCAAAAGCCATCACAGCAACGGGTATTGCCAAATTGGTGGATAGGGGCAAGTTAAAACTCGACGCGGTAATTGGTGATACTATTACCAACTGGACACGCAAAAAATGGGATTTTACACTCAGACAATTGTTAAGTCACACCTCAGGTGTTGGAAACTATGAAGACTTTGGTCTTGCATCAGGAAGATACACCCTTTGCAATTGCAACCAATTCAATTCGGCATCTGAAGGTTTAAAGGTCTTTGACCGATATCCCCTAATCTATAAGCCAGGTTCAAACTTTGCCTACTCCACTTTCGATATCAACTTATCAAGTGTTGTTCTTGAGCAAGCCGCAGGTCAACCTTTTTTAGATTATATGCAGGTGAATATCTTCGATTCCTTAAAAATGAAGAACACCTACGGTGACCATGCCCGTCCTAATACAGAACACTTTGCCACTTTTTATGAAACCTTGGATGGTTCCTATCGGGAATACCGAACCATGGGCATACGGCACGATGTTAACCTTAGCTATAAATGGGCTGGTGGTGGATTTATCTCCACTCCTACCGACTTGGTCAAGATGGGAAACGCATGGCTCGCAGATAGCACTTTCTTATCTATGGAAACCAAAAAGGAGTTTTGGACGCCTGTTAGGCTTTCGAACGGAAAAGTCAACGAACAAGAATATGCTTTGGGATGGCGTTCATGGCTCAGATATGAAAATGAATCCCTAATGGATGGAAAACCCATTTGGATGGTACACCATGGTGGCGTAAGCAAGGGCTCCATGAATTTTCTGGTATTATTTCCTGAATATGACTTGGTGATAGACGCATCGATCAATGCTCGGGCAGAACACTTTGGCGATTTTGCCAGGGAGGTGAGAAAAATAGCCAATTGTTTTTTGAAGACTTTACCGAAGCAAGAATCAGCCTTGTTTCATAAAATAGCTCAAAGTCCATAGAACCAAACATCATGTTTGACCATCGTTTTTAAAAAATTTGGAGGATTGAAATTTTTTTATACATTTGTAGTGTTCTAGTTTACTAATACACTATAATGTTAGATTTTAAGCAGCTTCAATTTCATTATCCCAATGGCCGGCCCATCCTAAAATCGGTGAGTCTTACGCTTCATTCCGGAAGTATTTATGGCCTGTTCGGAAAAAATGGTGAGGGAAAAAGTACATTGATGAAATTGGTCTGCGGTCTGTTGACTCCAAAATTTGGGTACTGCACGCTAAATGGAGAGTCCACACATAAAAGAAACGTCCAAACCCTTAAGGACATGTTCTTTATTCCTGAAGACTTTGAACTGCCGGCATTGCCGATAGCTACCTACGAGAAAATCAATTCCGTATTCTATCCCAACTTTTCCCGAGAGCGTTTTTACGACCTTATTGAGGAATTCGGGCTTCATCCCAAACAAGAAATATCAAAATTATCGTTCGGGCAAAAGAAAAAAGTGTTGATCGCATTTGGGCTTGCGGCCAATACCCCTCTCCTACTCATGGATGAGCCAACCAATGGGCTCGACATCCCCTCAAAAAGTCAGTTCAGAAAAATATTGGCCTCCTTTATCAATGAAGACAAATGCATCATTATTTCAACACATCAGGTAAGGGACCTTCACAGTCTAATTGACCATGTGGTCATTTTGGATAATGCTCAAGTCGTATTTGATAAATCCCTTGCTGACGTTTCAAATGCCCTCTGGTTCGGGAGACCCTCCAAGGAAAATGAATCGCAGGTTCTGTTTACTGAATCCACTTTCGGCGGTAGAGCCATTTTGGCTCGAGGAAATCAAGAAGAAAGTGAGGTTGACTTAGAATTACTTTTCAACGGGGTTCTCACTCATCCCACAGAAATCAATTCCTATTTAAAAAAATAGATTATGGCCAGGGAGTTCGAAATTTCAAGAATCATACAATTCATAAGAAGGGACATCACCCTATCAAGAGGAGGCATTATTACGAGTATGTTGGTCGCTGGCATTTTGCTTTTTTTGTTGTGCCTTGTCAATATGGCTTGGGACAAAAAGCTCTCATCAGATGAATTTTTAGGCAGTTTTGCGCTTTGTTTTTTTCCTCTGGGAATTTTGTACACCTTCGCCATTTGCCGAGAATTCCACAATCCGAAGTTAAACCATGCCTATCTCTCGCTTCCAATATCAAACTATGAACGCGTCGTTGGTAAGTGGCTCAATGGATATTTACTTTATACGCTAGTTTTTTCTTTTTTATCGGTTTCCGTGGGGCTTTTTGCCATGATCGTGGGAATAAGCATTTTGGGCGCTGACTTCACCATAACCTCTTTCTTTTCATGGGATTACTGGAAAGTAATAGGACTTTACTTTTTCATTCAATCCACTTTTATGGTAGGGGCTTTGAGTTTCGCCAAAAACCGTATCGGAAAAACACTGCTTGTATTGGGAGTTCTTTTCATTGGATTTCTACTTTTCAACTTTATCAGTTTTGGAATATTGAATCACGACTTTGGGATTTTCACTGGTGAATCTTCCGGCTCCGAAGCTTTTGACAGGGCCAGTCAGGATTTTTCCTTGATAGGAAAATGGTTTTACGGTTTAATCTTTGGTCCCCTGATGCTTCTGGTGGCCTATTTAAAAATGACGGAAAAGGAGGTGTAGGAATGGATTTTGACAATAGCAAACCCATATATCTCCAAATCGCAGAGTTTTTTTATGAAAACATTCTGGAAAAGCGCTGGAAGGAAGAGGAGCGAATCCCCTCAGTTAGAGAGGTCGCTATGTTGGTGGAAGTAAATCCAAATACGGCAATTCGTGCCTTTAACCATTTACAGGACTTGGAGGTTATTTATAACAAAAGGGGTATAGGATACTTTGTAGCCGAAGATGGGTATGCCAGGGTGATGGAAATCAAACGTAAAGAATTCATGGAACACACCTTACCCGATGTTTTTAGAAAAATGAACATGATGAACATTCCACTGGAAGAGGTGATAAATGCATTTAACGAAGAAAAAAATGAAAAAGAGTAATCTAATTCTTCTTGGTACGTTAGCGGTCATCTTGATTTTTACCCTGACCTTTCAACTCACGGTACACCAGTACATAAAGGAGGATAACAAGACCAGGGCCTCAATCACCAGGGAAACCAAAGAACGAAAAATCCCTTCTTTTACAGGTATTAAAGCTCTGGTTCCGTTGCGGATACAAGTTGGACAAGACAGCTTACAAAAAGTATGGATAGAAGCACCTAATCACCTCATCGATTCGGTTAGGACCTCGGTTATAAATGATACTCTATTAATTGAGGCCTCAAAAAATGTCAAGAAAAGAGATAGCATTGTGGTCAAAGTGACCCTTCAACTACTCAACCATTTACAACTTGGAGATAAGTGTCACATTAAATCGGAAAGTATCATTTCAGGCGAGGAACTGTATTTGGAGTTAACACGGCATAGTTCCGCTCAATTACAACTGCGATACGAAAGTGTGCTTTACAGCAATTCTTCCGACGGGGTCGTGGACATTGACGGAGAAATCGAAACTATTAAAATAATTAACCCACAAAAGAAGTAATCAGCAATTCTTTATTCATCAATCATCATTCATCAATCAATCATCATTCATCAATCAATCATTATTCATCAATCAAAAAACGAACAATCATGCAATCAAAAATCAAAACAGGTCGTATCGTAGGCATAATGCTATTTACCGTAGTGGCCCTAGGTATACCAGCATTGAATCTTAGAAGTTTTTCCTCTTCCATGGCGTGGTCACCAGGCCTTTTGGAACATGTCTTTGAAAATGACCTTCAAATACGCATCTCCATTTTTCTTGACATTCTTGTCAGTGGAATATGGCTTGCCCTTGCCATTTTTTTGGTTCCCGTTATCAAACAATTTCGAAGCGGTTTCGCTTATTGGTTTTTGGGAATTTGGACTTTCCATTTCGCCATTGTCGTTTTTGGAATTGTTACGGAGCTATCCCTTTTGTCATTGGCGGAAGCCTTTTCCATCCACCCAGAGCTTGAAGAAAATACACTTGTTGCCCTTGCCACTTTGAAGGTAGAGGAATATTTCTGGATACATTATTTTTCAATAATGCTTTTTGCCGTGGCCATGTGGTCTTTGTATTATGTTTTCTTAAGGACTCAGTTAATTCCGAGATTACTTTCTGCTTGGGGGCTTGTAGCCATTTCAATTGTATTCGTGGCTTGCTGGTTGGCCATTTTCAACCAACAAATAAGTTTCGCTTTTTTTGGTCAAAACGGCGCACACTTATTGGTCTTGATTGGATGGCTACTTGCAAAAGGGTTCAAGGCAACTCCCACAGCCCGCTAGGCTTTCTGAACCTACTATATTTCATCATCAATCATCATTTATCAATCAAAAAACGAACAATCATGTTATCAAAAACAGAAACCCTTAGCAAGGAACAACTCCAAAAAAAATTCATTTCCCGTTCTTTTAACACCTCAGCAACTTTATGGTTTATCGCGGCAGTGATAGGCCAATGGATATTCGCCATTTATGTAGCCGCCTTTTACGGAGGAGCTGCCATGGACGGTGACTTTATGAAATGGAACCGAGTTCTTCCCCATGGTTATGTGGAAGGAGAGCCTATGGGTAACCTCGCTGTGGCACTTCATCTTTTATTTGCGGTGGTTGTTATGTTAGGTGGGCCGCTTCAGTTCAGTACGAAAATCAGAAAATGGGCTCCAAGTTTTCATCGATGGAGTGGACGAATTTATATCGGTTCGGCTTTTCTCATCAGTCTTAGTGGAATTTACATGGTCATCTCTAAGGGCACGATAAGCGGTTTGGTCGGTGATATAAGCGTTAGTATAAACGGAATCTTGATTTTATTTTTCGCCTATTTGGCTATAAAAAGAGCCATGCAGAAAAATTTTGTATCTCACAGTGAATGGGTTCTACGCTTGTTCTTGGTTATGGGGGGTGTTTGGTTTTTTAGAATCGGGCTCATGTTCTGGCTTTTAGTAAATAATGGCCCCGTAGGATTTGACCCCGAAACCTTTAGGGGACCATTTCTTGTTTTCTTAGGGTTTGGCCAATATTTGATTCCGCTTGGGATTGCCGAGCTGTTTCTTCGTGCAAAGAAGACGAAAAAGTCAAGTATGCAAATTGCAACCGCCTTTATCCTTCTGACATGCACCTTCATAACCGTCATAGGCACTTTTGCTGCTACTATGGGAATGTGGCTGCCGAGATTAAGTTGAGACTGTTATTTACTCAGATACATCTTTCTTCTTGAGTAGAGATTATAGAAGTCATCATCCCTAAGGCTGTCAATAAATAAAATGCTCTCTCCTGTACTTTTCATTTCAGGACCTAGGTTTTTATTTACATTGGGGAACTTATTAAAAGAGAATACCGGCTGTTTGATGGCATACCCCTCCAAATGTGGGTTGAAATCAAAATCCTTTATTTTCTTTTCGCCCAACATCACTTTTGTGGCGTAATTCACATAAGGTTCCCCATAGGCCTTGGCGATAAATGGTACTGTTCTCGAAGCTCTAGGATTGGCCTCAATGATATATACCATGTCGTCTTTAACGGCAAACTGAATATTGATTAACCCAACGGTATTCAAGGCGAGAGCGATTTTGCGGGTATGGTCCTTAATCTGTTGCATCACAAACTCTCCCAAGTTGAAAGGAGGTAATGTTGCATTGGAATCCCCAGAATGGATACCACAGGGTTCGATATGTTCCATGATTCCAATAATCTTGACCTCCTCGCCATCACAAATAGCATCGGCTTCAGCTTCAATCGCGCCATCCAAATAATGGTCCAATAGAAGTTTGTTGTTCGGTATTTTTCTTAAGAGATCAACAACGTGGGCTTCCAGTTCTTCCTTGTTTATAACAATCTTCATCCCTTGTCCTCCCAAAACATAGGACGGACGTACCAAAAGTGGAAAATTCAACTCTTCGGCAAGTTCCAAAGCCTCATCAGCAGTTTCGGCCACCCCAAACCTCGGGTAAGGAATTCCATTATCCTTTAATAAAGTGGAAAAGCTTCCTCGATCCTCAGCCAAATCCAATGATTCGAAACTTGTGCCGATAATGTTGATGCCATATTTGTCCAACTTCTCAGCGAGCTTTAGAGCCGTTTGACCTCCCAACTGTACGATAACGCCTTCGGGTTTTTCATGCAGGATGATGTCATAAATGTGCTCCCAAAAAACAGGTTCGAAATATAGTTTATCAGCCGTGTCGAAATCTGTTGATACAGTTTCTGGGTTACAATTGATCATGATGGTCTCGTAGCCACATTCTGCGGCAGCCAAAACGCCATGGACGCAACAATAATCGAACTCGATTCCTTGTCCTATACGATTAGGTCCCGATCCCAAAACCACAATTTTCTTTCGGTCCGTTACTTCACTGTCGTTTGCAACATATCGTGTACCGTCGGGTTTTTCAATTTCTTCCTCAAAGGTAGAGTAGTAATAAGGAGTCACCGCCTTAAACTCTGCAGCACAGGTATCGACCAGTTTGTATACTCTATTGATGTCTAAATGCGTACGTTTTTTATGCACCTCACTTTCGTAGCAGTCCAACATATGGGCAATCTGCCGGTCGGCAAAACCTTTTTGCTTGGCCTCCAACAAAAGAGATTTGGGCAAGCTTTCTACAGTGTATTTCGATATTTCCTTTTCTAGATAATGCAACTCCTCATACTGCTTTAGGAACCACATATCAATTTTGGTAATTTCATGAATGGTCTTTAATGGTATTCCCAATTGTATGGCATCATACAACACAAAGACACGATCCCAGCTTGCCACTTTTAGTTTGGCGATGATCTTGTCGTAGTCTTTGTACCCTTTTCCATCAGCTCCCAACCCGTTTCTTTTGATTTCCAGAGATTGGGTCGCCTTGTGCAATGCTTCCTGAAAAGAACGACCAATTCCCATGACCTCTCCAACGGATTTCATTTGTAATCCCAGAGTCCTATCAGAACCTTCAAATTTGTCAAAATTCCAACGTGGGATTTTCACAATGACATAATCCAAGGTCGGTTCAAACAAAGCCGAAGTAGATTTTGTAATCTGGTTGCCCAATTCATCCAATGAGTAACCAATGGCCAGTTTGGCCGCGATTTTCGCAATGGGATATCCGGTTGCCTTGGAGGCCAGAGCAGAAGAGCGTGATACCCGAGGATTGATTTCAATGGCAATAATATCTTCCTTTTCGTCTGGACTGACGGCAAACTGAACGTTACATCCACCTGCAAAATCACCGATACTTCGCATCATATGAATCGCCATGTCCCGCATTCGTTGGAATGTTCGGTCCGAAAGGGTCATTGCAGGTGCCACTGTTATGGAGTCACCAGTGTGAATACCCATGGGATCCATATTTTCGATGGTACAGATGATGACCACGTTATCATTTTTATCCCGAAGAAGCTCGAGCTCGTACTCTTTCCAACCCATTAAAGCCTTATCTATCATTACCTCATGTATGGGAGATACTTCAAGTGCATGGCTCAATTGCTTGTCAAAATTCTTTGGGTCATAAACAATGGAAGCTCCGGCCCCACCTAAGGTAAATGAAGCTCTGATTACCAAAGGAAAACCAAACTCCTGGGCGATTTCCTTTCCTTTTAGAAATGAAGTGGCCGAAGCTTGGGGAGGCATTCCAATACCTATCTTCAACATCAACTCTCTGAATTTTTCCCTATCCTCAGTGATGTTGATGGCGTCAATATCGACACCGATTATTTCTACCCCAAAATCTTCCCAAATTCCTTTTTCATCTGCTTCGATGCATAGGTTCAGTGCAGTTTGTCCACCCATTGTTGGTAAAACTGCATCTATATTGGGGTGGTTTTTTAAAATCTCAATGATTGATTTTGTATTCAAGGGTTTTAGGTACACATGATCCGCCATGGAAGGATCGGTCATGATGGTGGCAGGGTTACTGTTAATCAAAATGGTTTCGATTCCATCTTCCCGCAAAGAGCGTAATGCTTGGCTTCCTGAATAATCAAACTCACAGGCCTGTCCTATAATAATTGGGCCTGAACCGATAATCAAAATGGATTTGAGATCTTTTCTTTTGGGCATTCTTTTGTGTTAATTGTAATTCAATCGTTAAAAATAGGTCAAAAAAAAGGTGCTAAACTTGGGAAGTAGCACCTTTTAATTTAAAAGTTATTGACAACACATTATTTCTTGTGTCTTGGTTCTGCTGAAACAGTTAATTTCTTTCTTCCTTTAGCTCTTCTTCGAGCAAGAACTTTTCTACCATTGGCAGTAGCCATGCGTTCTCTAAAACCATGTTTGTTCCTTCTTTTCCTTTTTGATGGCTGATACGTTCTTTTCATTTCGGAATTCTTTTAATCGGATTTCTTTTTGCAGGAAGTGTCTTCCCTAAAAAATTCTGGGCGCAAATATACGAAGAGTTTTTACTTCGACAAATGGTTTGTAAAAAATGTTTGTGTTAGCTTTGTCCCATCGTAATCACAAAGCCTCATGACCCTAAAAAATGTATTGTACGTCTTCCTTTGTGCGTCCCTTTTTCTCTTACTTCCGGCGAAATTAAGTGGTCAAGAGCAGTTGTCCTATAAACTTACGGAAGGAGAGGTCTTTAAAATCAAACAAAAGGCAGAGCAACTGATTGTTCAAGAACTTGAGGGAACCAAGCATGAGCTAACGAATGATCTAGAAGCTCTTTTTACTTTTACGGTCACGGACAAAACAGAAGATGGGTTTCAGCTTAGACTCACTTTTAATGATTTTGGCATGAAAAGCACCTCTAGCATTCAGGGAGAACTCATCAATGTTAGGGCCTCACAACCGGTCGAAGGTGATTTAATGTCCCAAATGTTTTCAGGTCTACTGGATTATGAACTACTGATGGTGATGCGACAGGATGGTAAGATAATAGAAGTTAAGGGAGGTGATAAACTCGTGGAAAAAATGGTTGCTGCAGCCAACATTGAGGATGAGTTTACCCAAAACTTGATGAAAAAGTCGTTGGAAAAAGAATTTAGTTCAAACGGGTTGGCCAAAAGTTTTGAACAAATGACGTATTTCTACCCTAACAATGAGGTAAAGGTTGGCTCGACCTGGGAAACACAATTTGAAGGTAAAATGCTAGCTGAAAATACATGGAAGTTGGAAAAATATGGCGCAGAATCCGCGTCGATTTCGGGAACCGCATCCATCGTTCTGAAAACAGAGGAAAGCGGAACAATAATGTCTCTCGAAGGAACGCAGGAATCTTCAATAGAAACTGAGCTGCCCAACGGTTTTATCAAAACCATCAATACGACAAGTTTTGCTGAAGGTATATCCATTATGGCAAACTTAAAGGACGTTGAAATACCGACCTCCATAAAATCAAATATTACTTACGAAATCATAGAATAACACATGTTCAATAAGAATATTAAACTGGTCATCGCCGCTGGCATCATTGCATATGCCGTCTATCAGTTTGTTGAAGGGTATATCGGAAATGGAATTTCATTGATATTGCTTTCCTTGGTTTTTGTTTTTCTCTATTTCAGAAATGAATTCATACTGTTGGCATTTCTGCGGATGCGAAAGCAAGACATGGAAGGTACCCAAAGATGGTTGGACAAAATAAAAAATCCAGAATCTGCTCTAATCAAGAAGCAACAAGGCTATTACAATTACCTACATGGCATCATTTTTTCGCAGAAGAACTTGACACAGGCCGAAAAATATTTCAAGAAGGCTCTAAAATTGGGCTTGACCATGGATTATGATGTGGCCATGGCCAAACTGAGCCTCGCGGGTATCGCCATGCAAAAACGAAGAAAGCGTGAGGCCACTACCCTATTACAAGAAGCAAAGAAATTGGACAAAAACAATATGCTGACTGAGCAGATTAAAATGATGCAGCAGCAGATGAAGCGAATTTAAGTCCAATTATTCTTATTCAACTTTTGATTTTTTAAGTTATGGCTTGATGATTAATCCATTGATCAAGCCAAAGGACCCATTCATCAATTCGGCTGAGAATTATCTACTGTAATTCTTGATTTTGTTTCCCTAAAACTTTTTTAGAAACTAATCCGAATTGAATCATGAAAAACTTCAAAGTCCTATTTTTTGTTGGATTACTGCTTTTCTCCAGTTCCTGTGCTACGATGTTTAGAACAGACAGTTATAGTGCCAATATAAAGGTAAAGGACAAACCAACGGCTAAAATTTATGTGAATGGGGAATATTTAGGTGAAGGCGAAGTAACAAAAACTTTTAAAAGGTCTAAAGACATGACCGTTCAATTAAAACATGACGGCTGTCCCGATTACGTAAAAAACTTCGACAAAAAATTAAGCGTTGGGTTTATTTTCTTCAATCTAACCATAATCGGAATTGTAGTAGACCTTGGAAATGGTGCGATTTATACACCGGACAATAGCTATTCAGAGATAACCAAAGTAAATAGCAAGGAATTTATAATCGAGCTAACCTATGCAGATTGTCCAAACTAGCAGATTAAAAATTACCTTCCCGAACCAGTCTCTCGGTAATACCCCTTATTGGGAATCTCAATAATATATTTCTTGCCTGAGCTATTGTTCAAATGGGGTTCCCGTAACCAAGGGTTATGACGCTTTAAAATCTTGTAGTTTATCTCATAGAGATGAGCAAAATCAGCCCAACTGGTCACCGATGAATCCACTTCGACCGAAAATGTGGGAACAGCGTTATAAAAATCGTCTTTTTGAACTTGAAACCCATATTTTTCTGGATTTGAAACGATTTCTTTAATTGCCATGATTCGGAAGACATATCGGCCTGTTTCCTCACCTAAAAGCAAATCATAGTAATCATCCGCCTTTTGAATTCTCATATATTTCCTTATCCCCGAAGGGCCAGCATTATAAGCCGCAGCAGTCAATGTCCAATTTCCAAACCGGTCTTTCCATTTCTTTAAATAGCGGCAAGCAACTTCGGTTGCCTTTTCAAGATGATAACGCTCATCCACATTCTCATTGATTTCAAGGCCATATTCCTTACCGGTTCCCTTCATAATTTGCCAAAATCCCTTTGCCCCTGCAGGGGAAACCGCATTCTGCAGCCCACTTTCGGCAACCGCCAAATACTTAAAATCATCGGGAATACCATTTTTGGCCAGTATGGGCTCAATGATTGGAAAATACTTATGGGCTCTTTTCATAAGAAGCAAAGCATTGGATTGCCAATAGGTGTTTACCAAAAACTCGCGATCTACCCTCTCCATTATCTCTGGGTCCTCTAAAGGCACAGGTTCTCCGGCAAAGTTTAAATTTTCGGGTATGTCAATGGCACTTATTAGGTATCCATTACTGACATTTTTATCAGGAGATGGTCCTCTTTCTTTAATATCTTGATTCTTGGGGGTCGATTGTACCGCAAAAATCAAGCTGCCAACTACCACTACCAAACCTATTAATGCCAATATATTTTTGAGATGCTTCATGTCTTTCTTCGATATTTATCTTAAAGATACTATTAAGAACTCCTTTCTTCTAAAATAATTGCAGGAAGATGTTCATTGAACCATTTTGCCCGATGAATGATCATTGCATGCTTTCCATTTTTGACTCGAATACAGTCTGGAATATTGGAGATCGGGAAAACAGAGTCCAACTCACCTTGAATATGCACGGTATTTGGCAAAGGAGCCGTTTGTGACCAGTTGACCATATTATCTATAGCCCAGTCAATGTAGTTTTTATCACGAACGGACAGATATTTTTCATAGAGCTCCAAACGTTTGTTCACCGCCTCCCCAAAGGCGTACTTTGCCAACAGTTCAACATTGTTTACCAGTCCTGTCGGTAACAATTTGTGTGCTTTGGTATACTTTGCAAAAATCATCTTTTTCGGGAGTTCTTTTTTGCATTTGACACTTGAAATGACGATGACTTTTTGGGTCGGAATTATTTTCGCCATTTCTTGAACCAAGAGTCCCCCAAATGAAACACCAATCAAAACTGGATTGGGGTGCTGGACATTTTTCACCATTTTCTGGGCATAATTTACCAGAGTATCACTTTTATGAGGAAGAAACCAATCAAGTTTATGTACTTCAAAAAAATCGTGGGGAAGTCGAATACCATCAAAAATAGATGAATTGGCAGCCATTCCCGGCATAAGGTATACATGGATTTTATTGTCGGGCATTTCTCACCAAATATCGATTCGGCTAGGAATTTAACAAATTTTTGAGTAATTTTGTACCCCTTTTGAGCAGTAGCCCCACTTTAAAATATCGCATTGCGATTAAAGCATGTCTAAAAGATTTTTTCGAGCAAAGCCAATTTAAAACAGTACTATATGACAGAAATGGAAGTTAAGGATAATAGTTTCCTACGCCAATTTGAAACAAAATTAAATGGACATTTGGCCAAAATTGAGTATTCCTCCCAAGAGCGTAAAGTATTTTTAACCAAGCTTGTCATTCCAGAGGAAATTACCCAAGAGGGTTTTAAAGAAGAGTTTATCAAGGCTGTTCTTCAACAAATTCAAGAAAAAAATCTGCGTGTTGTGCCTACTAGCCCACATATCGCAGGATTCTTAAGAAAAAACAGGCAGTATAAAGAAATGCTTCCTGTGGGAATACGAATCTAAGCAGACTTAAAAAAATTAAAGGCCTCTCAATTGAGAGGCTTTTTTTATGCCATTATTTTTTCGGGAACAAATTCGAATCGAACCAATCCATCCTCATCGATTTCCGTTAGTTCCACTTCATGAAGTGTATTTACCAATTCAGGATTCCATGGCGCTTTTACTTTTACGTAGTTTTCTGTAAACCCATGAATATACCCTGATTTATTCTCACCCTCGAACAAAACAGTGCGTATGCTTCCCAACTGACTTTCATAAAAAGCCCTTCGCTTTTTGGCTGAAAGGCCTCTTAACATTTTACTTCGTTTAGAACGTACATTCTTTGGCACCACACCATCCATAGAGACAGCCAAGGTATTGTCTCTTTCCGAATAAGTGAAGACATGCAAATAGGAAATATCCAATTCATTGAGAAAATGATAGGTTTCCAAAAAATGTTCATCGGTCTCCCCTGGGAATCCTACAATCACATCAACCCCGATACAAGCATGGGGCATAACCCTCTTAATCCGTTTGACCCGGTCTACATAAAGATTGGTCAGGTATCTACGGCGCATCAACTTTAAAATGGAATCGCTTCCACTTTGTAAAGGGATATGAAAATGGGGTACGAAAGAATTACTTTGGGCCACAAAATCGATGGTTTCATTTTTTAGAAGATTGGGCTCTATGGAAGAAATACGGAGACGGTGGATTCCATTTACTTCATCCAAAGCTTTGACCAAATCCAAGAAAGTGTGCTCATGTCGCTTGTTGCCAAATTCGCCCTTTCCGTAATCACCAATATTGACCCCGGTTAGAACGATTTCCTTGATGTTTTTTGAAGCAATTTCAGCGGCATTCTTCAAAACGTTTTGCAACGAATCACTTCGAGAAATTCCTCTTGCCAAAGGAATGGTACAATACGTGCATTTATAATCACAGCCATCTTGAACCTTTAAAAAAGCCCGGGTTCTATCTCCAATCGCATAGCTGCCCACATAAAAGTCGGCCTCTTCAATCTCACAGGAGTGAACCTCTCCCCTATCGTTTTTGGTAAGGTCGTTCAGGTAATCGGTTATCTTGGATTTCTCAGTCGCTCCCAAAACCAAATCAACCCCATCCACATCAGCAAGTTCCTCAGGTTTCAATTGGGCATAGCAACCCACCGCTGCAACAAAAGCATCAGGATTTGCCTTTTGGGCCTGTTTCACAATCGTCTTAAAGCGTTTATCGGCATTTTCTGTAACAGAGCAAGTATTTATGACGTAGATATCTGCCTTTTCTGAGAAATCAACACGGTCAAACCCTTCGTTCTCAAAACTTCTGGCAATTGTGGACGTCTCTGAAAAATTCAGCTTACATCCTAACGTATAAAAAGCGACCTGTTTGCGCATTTAACCACTTGATTTTGAAGGGTGCAAAGATAAAAAGAAGTTGTCAATTGACGATTACAAAACAAGCATTTACTAATCCCTACGCCATTTTTTGGTGATTTCGAAAACATGGTCCAATACTTCCTGTTCAACATCATCGAAATCAACATTGCGTCTTTTCATCATGGCTTTGGCCGCCTCGTAAGCCTTTTTTGGTAAGTAAGTGGTAAAACCCGATGCACCTCCCCAACTGAAGCTGGGCACAAAATTTCGGGGATAGCCGCTACCAAAAATATTGGCATTTACACCAACCACGGTCCCTGTGTTGACCATACTGTTAATGCCGCATTTGCTATGGTCTCCCATAATCAATCCGCAAAACTGCAGTCCCGTTTTGGCAAAACCCTCGGTTTTATAATCCCACAATCGCACAGGCGCGTAGTTGTTTTTTAAGTTGGATGTGTTAGTGTCGGCACCAAGGTTACACCATTCGCCCAATACTGAATTGCCCAAAAATCCTTCATGACCTTTATTCGAATACGCGAACAAAACGGAGTTGTTGACTTCTCCCCCCAATTTGCATCCCGGTCCTGCAGTGGTTGGGCCATAAATCTTGGAGCCCACCTTAAGCACCGCTTTTTCGCACAGCGCCAAAGCACCTCTAATGATGCACCCTTCCATAATTTCAGCATTTTTACCGATGTAAATAGGTCCTGTCGAAGCATTCAAAATACTGAACTCGACCTTGGCTCCTTCTTCGATAAAAATGTTTTCATGATTTACCACTTGATTGGTGGATGAAATAGGTTGGCTCTTACGACCATGGGTCAAAAGGTCAAAATCGGTTTGTAGTGCCTCTCCATTTTTTGAAAAAACATCCCAAGTGTTCTTTACGGTTATGGGTTCAGATTCCAACTCGATTTTCTCATATAAAGATTCTTGAAAATCGGAGAAAGGCTCTTTGGTAAAATAGGCAACGCATTCATCTCCCCAATAAAGAGCTTGATTTTCCTTTAGGGAAATCACTTTACTCACCAATTCTTGGTTTGGCAAGTAAGCCCCGTTGACAATGACATTATCAGAAGCGGTAACGGTCGGGAATTTCTTTGATAAATAGTCCTCGGTAATGTAACTGATTGAAATATTCAGCCATTTTTCCCATTTCTCATGAATAGTCAAGATCCCAATTCTAATTTCGCAAACAGGTCGGGTATACGTCAATGGCAGAAGGGATTCCCGGTATTTACCATCGGAGAGAATATAGTTCATGGCTGTGCTTTTCAGGTCATAAAAATAAAAAACGCCCCTGATTAAAATCAGAGGCGTCCTATATTATTTTGAGAACAATTTATTCAGCTTTCTTTTCCTCTTTGCTAAACTTCTTATACTTGTTCTTGAATTTATCAATTCTACCAGCAGTATCGACCAATTTGGTTTTACCTGTGTAATACGGATGAGAGGTTCGAGATATTTCCAATTTTACCAAAGGATACTCCACACCATCAACCGTAATGGTTTCCTTAGCTTCAGCAGTGGATTTGGTAATAAACACGTCATCGTTTGACATGTCCTTGAAAGCCACTAATCTATAATTCTCCGGATGAACATCTTTTCTCATGATTCGTATCTCAAAAATTCAGGGTGCAAATTTAATGATTTCTTTTACACCGACAACCTAAAAATTTCAAAAAAGAAAAAATATATCTTTAAATTGTAACAAAAGTAACCGTACGCTCACTAACAGGCCAACAACAACTCATTAATCTATATATAAATGGAAGCAACACAACCTAAAACTGGAAAATTTGCTCTTAACTACGGGTTGATACTTGGGGGTATCAGCGTCGTATTCGGAATTCTTCTCTACACCCAAGACCTACATACCTCACAAAGTCCAGCATTAATGGTCTTTAATATCGTAATCATGGGGGTATTGATTTTTTTAGGTGTCCAAGCATTTAAAAAAGCTAACGAAACCTATTTGACCATTGGAGAAGCTATAAAAGTAGGTGTTGGAATAGCTTTGATAGCCGCAATTATCGGTATCCTCTATAGCTACATTCTAACAAGTTTTATTGACCCTGACGCACCTTCAAAAATTATGGATGCTCGTCTTGCTCCTGCCTTGGAAAGTGGTGATATCACCCAAGAACAGTTTGACCAACAAAAGGAACAGAGTCTTAAGTTTTGGTGGATGGGATACCCTGTAATTTTGATTTTCAATATTATTCTTGGATTGGTTTTAGGATTGATTTCTGGACTTATCCTTAAAAAGGCCAAGCCAGCCTACTAAGGCAAAAAGTGCTACTTTTGAAGGGAAATCCATAATTTATCCATGCAGATTTCCATTGTAATCCCCTTGCTCAATGAGCAAGAATCACTTAAAGAACTTCATGATTGGATTGTAAACGTAATGCAGTCCAATCATTTTTTATATGAGATTCTGTTTATTGATGACGGAAGCTCCGATGGCTCATGGGACATAGTGCAAGAACTTTCGGCGTCCAATAAAAATGTGCGAGGTATTCGTTTCCTCAAAAATTTTGGGAAATCCCAGGCACTTCATGCGGGCTTCAAGGCTGCCAAAGGCGATGTAGTCATCACCATGGATGCAGACCTGCAGGACAACCCCGAAGAAATACCTGATTTATACCGAATGATTCAGGAAGAGGGCTATCAAGTGGTGTCGGGCTGGAAGAAAAAACGCTACGATTCGATAATCACGAAAAACATCCCCTCAAAATTATTCAATTGGGCCGCACGAAAAACATCGGGGCTCAAATTGCATGATTTCAATTGCGGACTCAAAGCTTTTGACAATGATGTAGTCAAAACCATTGAAGTACATGGAGAGATGCACCGCTATATTCCCGTTTTGGCAAAAAATGCAGGATTCCCCAAAATCACTGAAAAAGTGGTACAGCATCAAGCTCGTAAATACGGTACCACCAAATTTGGCGCGGAACGTTTTATCAACGGATTTTTGGATTTGATAACGATTTGGTTTGTTTCCAAGTTTGGAAGACAGCCCATGCATTTGTTTGGTGCCTTAGGTGTTTTGATGTTCATTGTAGGCTTCGGGTTTTCCCTGTATTTAGGAATTGACAAGTTGTTTTTGAACCCTACCGGAAGGCTTATTACAGAGAGGCCCCAGTTCTACATAGCGCTGGTGGCAATGGTTATAGGAACACAGATGTTTTTAGCCGGTTTCTTGGGAGAAATCATGGTTCGCACACGTAAATCAGAAACCCGGTACACAATCGCGGATAAAATCAATTTCGGCGAAAGTTCCTACGCTGAAACTTCGTAATTTTGCCCTCAAAATAATCTCCTTTTTAAATGGATGCAATTACGGCCACCGCCCAAACTTGGTTGACTGACTTCTTCGATGAAGAAACAAAAAGAGAAGTACGGAACCTCATTAAAAAAGACCCCGAAGAACTTAAGGAACGTTTTTATAAAAACCTCGAATTTGGAACAGGAGGTATGCGGGGAATTATGGGAGTTGGCACCAACCGAATCAATAAATACACCTTGGGCAAAAACACCCAAGGACTAAGTAATTATCTAAAAAAAACGCACCCCGGCAAAGAGCTAAAAGTGGTCATCGCTTACGATTGTCGTCACAACTCGGACACCCTTTCCAAAACCGTATCAGAGGTTTTCTCGGCGAACGGAATCCAAGTCTATTTGTTCTCTGAACTTCGAACCACACCCGAGCTTTCCTTTGCTGTTAGGCATTTAAACTGTCATGTGGGAATTGTGTTGACGGCTTCACACAACCCTCCGGAATATAATGGGTATAAAGTATATTGGGGTGACGGGGGTCAGATTGTACCTCCACAAGATGGAGAGATTATTAATGAAATCAACGCTATTTCCTTTGAGGACATCAATTTTGAGGCCAACTACCGACTTATTCAACAAATAGATAAGGACGTTGATGAAGTCTTTTTTAAGGCGTCGGTGAAAAACGGAAGTTTTGGAGCAGCAGGGAAGGATAACTTTAAAATTGTATTCACTTCCTTGCACGGCACTTCAATAACTGCCATTCCCGAAGTTTTGAGGCGGGCAGGATACCTTAATGTCACCATCATTGAAGAACAGGCAAAACCCGATGGTGCCTTTCCAACAGTGGAATCACCCAACCCCGAAGAACCCGAGGCCCTCTCGCTCGCCATAAAAAAAGCGGAAGAAATCGGTGCTGACATGGTGGTCGGCACAGACCCTGATAGTGACCGATTGGGCATTGCGGTACGAAATCTCGATGGGGAAATGGAATTGCTGAATGGGAACCAGACCATGGTCTTAATGACTAAATTTCTGTTGGACCAATACAAGGAAAAAGGTTTTAAAGGCAACGAGTTTATTGCGACGACCATAGTATCCACCCCTATGATGGAGCAAATGGCAAAGGTTTACGGTGTGGAGTTTAAGACCGCTTTGACCGGTTTCAAGTGGATCGGTAAAATGATTAAGGATTTCCCAGAATCCCACTTCATTGGCGGAGGAGAGGAAAGTTTTGGCTACATGGTGGGAGACTTTGTTCGTGATAAAGATGCTGTGACCTCTACCCTATTGGCTTGTGAGATAGCCGCGGATGCCAAAGCAAAAGGAAGTTCATTTTTTGAAGAACTTATTGACTGCTATGAGCAATTCGGGTTTTACAGGGAAAAATTGATTTCCTTAACAAAAAAAGGCATCAGTGGAGCTGAGGAAATCAAACAAATGCTAAAGGATTTTAAAGAAAATCCTGTCGAATCGGTGCAAGGATCTAAAGTTTTATGGATTGAGGACTATAACACATCCGTAGCCAAAAATGTAAGCACAGGGGAAGAAAAAACCATCGACCTACCAAAATCCAATGTTTTGATTTATGAGACGGAAGATGGTACTCGAATCGCCGCCAGACCCAGTGGAACAGAGCCTAAAGTGAAGTTTTACATAAGCACCAATACCCAATTGGGGGATGCCGCCGATTATAAATCCGTAAATTCGCAGTTGGATGCCAAAATTAACGGCATCATGGCCGAATTGAATTTATAGGTGAATGAACTACTTCAAGAAGATTCTACGATTTGCGGTACCGTATCGCAAATACGGTTTTCTCAACATTTTTTTCAATATTCTTTATGCTCTATTTAGCGCACTGTCTTTTGCTGCCCTAATTCCCATGTTGGACGTGTTGTTCAAGCCTGAACAAAAGGTTTTTGAGGAACCCATCTATACGGGCATGTCGCATTTAAAGGATTACCTTCAAGACTATATCAACTACCAGGTAACAGCTTATTCAGGGGACGACGACATGAAGGGCTTGGTTTTGGTCATCGGACTGGTTCTAGCGCTCTTTTTGCTCAAAAACGTCTTCAATTATTTGGCGATGTACTTTATCACCTTCCTGCGGAATGGGGTGCTTAAGGACATTCGCAACAAGATGTACCAAAAAATTGTGGATTTGCCCATTTCCTTTTTCTCTGAAAAAAGAAAAGGCGATGTTATAGCCAGAATCACTTCGGATGTATTGGAAATACAACATTCTTTTTTGTCAGTTCTGGAACTGATTGTAAGGGAACCATTGACGATTCTTTTTACCATTTTGGTCATGTTCGCAATTAGCGCCAAGCTGACCTTGTTCGTTTTTATTTTCATACCAATCGCTGGAATGATTATTTCAAGGATTGGAAAATCCTTAAAACGAAAATCAGACAAAGTACAGAAAGAGCAAGGCGAATTTCTTTCCATTGTGGAAGAGACCCTTGGAGGGCTTAGGGTCATTAAGGCGTTTACGGCTGAATCGAAATTTTTCAACACCTTCAAAAATTCTACATCACGTTTTTTCAAGTTTTCCAATTCACTTTTAAATCGGCAGAACTTGGCCTCCCCCACCGGAGAATTTTTAGGGATTTTAGTGATTGGTGTCTTGTTGTGGTTTGGTGGTCGTATGGTATTGGTTGACCAAACCTTAGATGCTTCCTCCTTCATAGCCTATATGGGTCTTGCTTATAACATTCTTACTCCGGCCAAAGCCATCAGCAAAGCTTCTTATGGCGTTCGGAAGGGTAACGCCGCCGCCGAAAGGGTTCTAGAAGTTCTTCAGTCCGAAAATCCCATCCAGGACCCTGAAAGTGCTCATGAAAAAACGGATTTCTCTAGCGCAATCCATTTAAAAAATATCTCCTTCAAATATGAGGAGGATTACGTACT
>NZ_JANQIH010000148.1 GCF_028282265.1 Allomuricauda sp. | reverse complement strand
AAAATGTTCATTCAGTTGAATCGACTAAAAAAAGAAAAGCGAAACTTGCATACCATATCGGTACATGATTTGCGCATCAACAGTTTTGAATTGTCCCAGTTGTATCCAGATAAGACATTAGAATATATTGGAGACTCTAAACAGTAGGCTTTTTTTGGGGTCACTTCGCCAAGGCTCATTCTTTTGATTTTAACGTCAGATTTATCAATCATTTTCTCAATCCCGGACAATTAAGTTTTTTCTAGTTTGGAGGTAACGGCATAAGCGCGTATTTTAAATCCGTATTATCCGAAGAGCATACCGATTTGCCCCTTAGTTTTAACTTCTCAACCTCATCTGATAAGACGAATCATAACAGAGACCGTTATGCTTAAACAGCAAAAATATTGAGATGCTTGTACCTAGAATTTTATTGGTAGTCTTTCTACTGAATGCCTTATATGCTTCTTCCCAAAATAAAAGGATACGGGATTACGGCATTGAGATTGGCGTCTTAAAAACTGGGAAGTACAATGCCATCACAGATGTTGATGGAGTTAAAGTAGGTCATACTACGTTAATTAATGGTGATAGCATACGAACGGGTGTAACAGCAATTCTCCCCCATTCCGGAGATATTTTTCAGTCGAAAGTTCCAGCGGCCATTTATATCGGCAATGGTTTTGGAAAGTTGTCGGGATATAGTCAGGTTAAAGAGCTAGGTAATATTGAAACACCAATTGTCCTAACCAATACCTTGAGTGTCCCGGTTGTTTCCGAAGCGCTCATCACCTATACGTTGAATGCCAATGAAAACGTACGTTCGGTAAATGCAATAGTTGGAGAGACGAATGACGGGTGGTTAAATGATATCCGAGGAAGACATGTTAAATCTGAACACGTCTTAGAAGCCATAGAAAAAGCTAAAGGAGGTCTAGTAGAGGAAGGTAATGTGGGAGCAGGAACAGGAACCATTTGTTTTCAATATAAGGGAGGCATTGGCACTTCTTCCCGCATAATTCCTGAAGATTTTGGCGGATACACCGTAGGTGTTTTGGTCCAGTCCAATTTTGGGGGAGTGCTCGAGATTAACGGAACCCCTATTGCTAAAGAGCTAAACAACTACCCTTCCCAATTCAAATATGATGTGGATGGTTCTTGTATGATGGTGGTTATGACAGATGCCCCATTGGATGCAAGAAACTTGGAAAGATTGGCCAAAAGGGCAATCATGGGATTGGCAAAAACTGGCGGAATCGCATCAAATGGTAGCGGGGATTACGTTATAGCCGTATCCACAGCCAAAGAAAATCGCATTCCACATTCAAGTGATTCCTTATTTTATGGAACCCGGGTATTGAGAAATGAAGCCATAACACCCTTATTTTTAGCAACGATTGAGGCCACCGAAGAGGCTATTTTAAATTCCTTGTTTGCTGCAGAATCGATGACCGGAAGGGATGGTCATACGATAAACTCAATTCCAACAAATAAAGTTCTCGACATTTTAAGGAAATACAATAAAATTAGGGATTGACACTATCGGTTCATGGCATTAAGTTAATGGCCCTAGAGCAACAATTTAGCAAAAACGATGTATCAATAAGACCAGAAAAATGAAAAAGATATATATTCTCCTTCTACTTGTTTCAGCAACCCTCTTCTTTCAATGCAAGCAAAACATTTCTGAAGAACTAAAAACCGTTGCCTTAGAAAAACAACCGAATGAGGGCGTTGTAGCTGCCAATGGCATGGTGGTTACGGCTCATCCCATTGCTACAAAAGTCGGATTGGACGTTTTAAAAAAAGGGGGCAATGCTTTCGACGCAGCAGTGGCCGTAAAATATGCACTGTCCGTTGTTTTGCCCAAAGCAGGCAATCTGGGTGGTGGCGGTTATATGATTTACAGAACCGCCGACGGAAAAAAAGGAGCACTCGATTTTCGGGAAACAGCCCCCGTCGCAGCCAGTCGCGATATGTTTATAGACGCCGAAACCGATTCCGTAATGAAACAAAAAGCCCTTTTGGGGCATTTGGCAGCTTGCACTCCAGGTACGGTGGACGGCATGGACAAAATCCATAAAAAATTCTGTGTATTGCCTTTTGACACTTTAATTCAACCTGCCATTGATGTGGCGAAAAATGGTTTTGCTATTTCCGAATATGATGCATGGACCTTTAACCGAGCACAAAAAGACTTTCGTGCGGTCAATGATTCTTCCATGGTTTTTATCAAAAACGAACCTTGGGTTGAAGGGGATTCATTGGTTCAAAACGATTTGGCAAAGACCCTTGAACGAATCCGGGACTATGGCCGGGATGGTTTTTACAAAGGGAAAACCGCTCAATTTCTTGTTGATGAAATGAAATCCGGAGGTGGGATTTTGAGTAAAGAGGATTTAGAAAATTACAGCTCTGTATGGCGAGAACCCATCGAAGGTGTTTACAGGGATTCTTTCAATATCGTTTCCATGCCACCTTCTTCAAGTGGTGGTATCATCATTGTACAATTATTAAAAGGTTCCAATGCCTATGATATCAAGAAAATGGGACATAACACTCCTGAAACAATTCATGTAATGACCGAGTTACAGCGTAGAGCATATGCAGATAGAGCCGAACACATGGGGGACCTGGATTTTTATGATGTGCCCATTGAAATGCTTCTGGATGAGGAATATATCGCTGCAAGAAACGCTTCCATACATATGGAAAAGGCAACGCCCTCGGCAGAGATCAAAGCCGGGAAAGTGGATAGAATCGAAAGCCTTGAAACTACCCATTTTTCCATTGTGGATAAGGAAGGAAACGCCGTTTCCATTACTACGACCTTGGTAGGTTATTTTGGCTGTAAAGTACTGGTCGATAATGCCGGATTCTTTTTAAACAATGAGATGAACAATTTTAGTTTAAAACCCGGTTTCCCAAATATTTTTGGCCTTATAGGTGGTGAAGCTAATGCCATTGCCCCTGGAAAACGGATGTTGAGCAGTATGAGTCCTACGATTGTCGAAAAAAATGGGGACCTATTTATGGTTTTGGGCACTCCAGGAGGTTCAACAATCATAAATGTCAATTACCAGAACATTGTCAATGTGATTGATCATGGCATGACCATGCAGGAGGCAGTGGATGCTAAAAAGCATCATTCGCAATGGCTGCCCGATACAATTGTTATGGAAGAAGGTGCGTTGGATAGTTTGACCATTGCCAGGTTAAAAGAATTGGGACATACTTCTTTTAGGGAAGTAGAACAATTGGGACGAACAGAGGCTATTTTGGTAAGACCCGATGGTTCTTATGAAGGCGCAGCAGACAACAAACGAACTGGCGATGCCGTCGCCGAAGGCTATTAACTTAGACAACAACCAAAAAAGGTCTCCAAGTTCATATCTTATATGCCATTGACATCTAAGATATCACATCGAAATAATTACCGGATTATAGTATCTTTAAGGTGATAGCTCCCTACATAAGGGTTACGAAACGACTAACGAAAACACCATCCAAATGAAAAATGCCTTCCCTAGCGCATTCGTATGCGCTCTTCTCTGCTGTTTTTTCAGCTTATCTGCCCAAGAATCCGAACAAAACATTGAGATTGATACCAGTTTTTATAGTGGCCTCAAATGGCGAAATATTGGTCCTAAACGCGGTGGCCGTTCCTTAGGTTGTGCTGGCAGCCCAAGTCGCCCCAATGAATATTATTTTGGTGCTACAGGTGGCGGATTATGGAAAACTGTGGATGGCGGAAATGAATGGAAACCTGTAACCGACGGGCAAGTAACCAGTTCATCCGTAGGTGCTGTGGCCGTGGCAGAAACCAATCCTGACATTGTTTATATCGGTATGGGCGAGGTACAATTACGTGGAAGTATCACCCAGGGCGATGGTGTATATAAATCTGAGGATGCCGGGAAAACCTGGCGGCATTTAGGATTGAAAGAAACCCAAGCTGTTGCGAGAATAAGAATTCATCCCACAAATCCTGACTTGGTATACGTAGCCGCATTGGGTCACCCCTATGGCGACAATGACGAGCGAGGTGTGTTCCGAAGCAAAGATGGTGGCGAAAATTGGGAAAAGGTATTGTATGTAGGCCCAAAGGCGGGTGCCGTGGATTTAATTATAGATAGAAACAATCCCGATGTTTTATACGCAACTACGTGGCAGGTGCAACGCAAGGCATGGAAAATGTGGGGTGGTGGAGGCCAAAGCAAACTTTGGAAATCAATTGATGGTGGCGACACCTGGACCGACCTTACACAAAATTCCGGAATGCCGGAAGGTCCTATTGGAAAAATAGGGGTGACGGTTTCCCCGGCGGATTCAAATCGGGTGTGGGCTATAGTCGAGGCCAATAAAGGCGGTGTTTTTCGTTCCGATGACGCAGGTAAGACATGGGAAAAAACCAATGACGAACGCAAGCTAAGACAACGTGCTTTTTACTACTCCAGAATTTACACCGACCCCTTGGATAAAGAAACGGTATATGGACTGAATACCCGAATGTACATGTCCATGGATGGAGGAAAAACCTTTGATTCCATCATTCAAACGCCACACGGCGATAATCATGATTTATGGATAGACCCTAATAATCCAAAACGAATGATCAATGCCAACGACGGAGGCGGCAATGTGACCATCAACGGAGGCAAAAGCTGGACTGAACAAGACTTTGTAACGACACAGTTTTATCACGTGATGGCCACCAATGATGTGCCCTATCATGTAGCCGGAGCACAACAAGACAACAGTACCTTGGCCATGCCCAGTGATGGTTGGGGTCACATGCAGGCTAGAGGCCACAACAAAGGTTGGTACTATGCCGTAGGTGGTGGTGAAAGTGGATGGATAACCCAACACCCCGAAAATTTGGATATTTTCTATGCTGGTAGTCAGGGCGCCCTATTGACGAGATATGACAGAAGTAACGGACAGATACGCGATATTCAGGTGTATCCCCGATTCTTTTCGGGGGAACCGGCAGAGGCCTTACCAGAAAGATGGCAGTGGACGTTCCCCATAATGTTTGCCCCTCAAGACAGCAAGGTGATGTACACCTGTTCCCAACATGTTTGGAAAACCACAAATGACGGACAAACTTGGGAAAAGATAAGTCCTGATTTGACCTATGCCGACCCAAGCACTCTGGGAAAAACAGGAGGGGTCATTACCATGGATATGAACGGACCCGAGATTTATGCCACCGTTTTTGCCCTTGCACCCTCATTTCATGACATCAATACTATTTGGGCGGGATCGGACGATGGTAAAATCCATATTACGCGTGATGGAGGCAAAAACTGGGAAGACATTACCCCATCCGATTTACCAAAATTCTCCAGAGTCAGCATCATTGACGAATCAAAACATCGACCAGGCACTTTGTTTGTGGCGGCCAATCGCTATCAGGTAGATGATAGAAAGCCCTATGTGTTCAAGACCCATGATTATGGCAAAACGTGGACGAAAATCATCAACGGAATTGCAGACGGACATTTTGCCAGAGCCATTCGTGAAGACCATGTGCGGGAAGGCCTCCTGTTTTTGGCAACGGAACACGGGGTATATTTTTCAATGGACGACGGTGCTCAATGGCAAAGCTTGCAATTGAACCTTCCCGATACCCCCATTCGTGATTTGGTCGTTAAAGACAACGACGTAGTTTTGGGTTCGCATGGCCGTGGGTTCTGGATATTGGACGATATTCTTCCGCTGCGTCAATTCAAACCCGAAATGCTGAACCAGTCCGTGGTGCTTTTTGAACCCAGCGATGCTATCCGTGGCGTCACGGAAGCCTCGGTGCAGTATTATCTCAAAGAACAACTGGACACCATCACCTTTGAGATTCTGGATGCCAACGATAACCTCATTGGTACGTTTACAGGGAGTAAGCCGAAATATAAAGTGGATAAAAATATTCCATGGTGGCGACGCGGCGGCTCTTCCAAACCCACCACGGCCAAAGGACTGAACACCTTTACTTGGGATCTACGCTATCCTGGCGCCACAGATTTTGAAGGGATGATCATTTGGAGCGCAAGACCAAAAAGAGGCCCTAAAGCGCCCATAGGGGATTACAAAGTGAGAATTAAATCAGGGGACTATGAAAAAACCTATCCTTTTACAATTCAGATGAACCCCAATTTAAAAGGGATTACCAAGGAAGATTTGGACGAACAGTTCGAATTGGCCAATAGCATCGTGCAAAAAACAAGTGCGGCCAATGAAGCGGTGATTCAAATTCGGGAGATAAAAGGAGCCCTCAAGGAACACAAGGAAAAACTTTCAACTGGTACTATGAAGAGGACCATCACACCTTTTATCAATAAGCTAAGTGCCATCGAAGAAAACTTGTACCAAGTAAAAAATCAATCGGGACAAGATCCCTTGAACTTCCCCATCAAGTTGAACAATAGATTGGCTTCATTACGGCGAAGTGTTGAAAATGGGGATGCGAAACCAACGGATGGGGCCTACAAAGTGTTTAAAGAGCTTTCTGCAGAACTTGAGATTGAATTGAACAACTTGGACAATATTTTGAAAAAAGAAATGCCCAAAGTAAACAAGGCACTTCAAGATATAGGAGTGAATCGTATCGAACCCACAAAATAGCTTGCTTAAGGATTTTAGCAATTGATTCAGGGCGGTTTCAATGATGGCCAAAGATTCCAGTTTTTCCTAAGTGGATAATGAAAGGGAATAAAAAAAACCTCAACTTACGTTAAGGGTGTTTTAAAGTGCTGATGAAGGGAGTATAAACCCTTCAACAATGAAAATCTTTTACCTGAACCGTATTTACTCATTCACTTCCCTAAATTCCGTAAAGCCTCATTTTTACTGTTGTTTAAATGACTCTAAATTGATTGAAGTTGAAAAGGAATCCAGACAATAAGTAAAACTTAGTAATTCAAATTCGATTAGAAACAATCTTATAGGAAATCGAGTAAATACGACTAATTCTTTTGTCAATTTTGGGCATTATTCATATCCTTAACTACCAAACTAGACTTACCATGAAATTAAAACTCTTCATCTATATCCTACTATGTTTCTCCTTTATAATTTCTTGTAGTTCTGAATCAGATCAAATGATTGCTCCTCCAACAGAAAATGAGGGAAGTGGAGATAGTGGTGACCAAGAGAATGAGTCCGGAAATGGTAATAATTCTGGAAATGATGGCGACTCCAACACAGATGAGGATACCAACAACGGAAATGACGGAGAGAACTCAGAATGTATGGTGACCAATGGGTCTTCAGACAATACAATTCGAATAGAATCAGAACAAGATTTGTTGAACTTTCAAGAACAGTATGGAACATGTCAATCTATTGATGGTTCATTGTTAGTGACTTTAACAGGGCAGTTGTCAACAGAAGAAGCGTTTTCCAATCTTCGCAATATTAAAGGGAATCTGATCTTATTGGACAATGACACCACAGTGGATTTAGTAGGACTAAATGGGTTGATTTCTATTGGAGGTGATTTTGAATATACATCCGATGTCCCAATCAATGCGGAATTTGAATCTTTACAAAGCATTGGCGGGAACTTTTTGTCGACTGGCGCCGGTATTTTGCAAGGATTTAATCAAGTAAGGAGTATAGGAGGAGATTTTAAGGTTTCTTTCGGGTCATTGAGCGAAATTTCAGGATTTGATGAGTTAACTGAATTGGAGGGTGAACTCCTTATCGAAAGCAATATGAATTTGCAAAATTTCGATGCATTTCAATCTCTTGAAAAAAGTGGGCCAATAACTTTCAAAAATAATCCGGTATTAGAGAAAATTGATGGTCTTTTTGGAGAGTTGACCATCAATGGGGATTTTCTGCTGAGCGGAAATAGTATTTTAAATGAAGTAAGGGGGTTTACCTTTACTAAGGGCATAAATGGAAGTTTAGTAATATCTGAAAATCCTCAATTAGAGCGATTCTTAGGATTGGCCAGTATAGAATTTGTTTTGGGTTCTAGAATTTTTGTAAGTTCCAATCCTTCTTTGAGCGTGCTACCAAGATTTGTTGATATAAACAATTTTGATGGGGATATAACCTTGAATGAATGCGCTTTCTCTTTAGACGGCATCTTTCCATGGATGATACGCTGTGGCTCAATCACCATTTCTTCAATGCAAGGCCAAGAAACTTTGGATGGTTTTAGATCGCTTTTTGAGATAAAGGGCAGTTTGAACATCTCCGATGTAACAATATCGAAGTTCGATGGATTCAAAGGGCTTTCTGTTATACAAGAGGATTTGATTCTGAACTCATTGAATATCTCTGATACGGAGAATTTTATGTCTCGCCTAGGAGATGTATATGGGGACTTGGAAGTATCCAAAAATCAAGACCTACGCATCTTTCCAGAATTTCAAGGATTGTTTCAAGTCTTAGGAAACATTACCATTAGCGAAAATGCTAATTTGGAGAAAATTGATGGTTTGCCTCGTATGACTTCATTTTCTGGAAGGGTAGATATTAGTAATAACCCTTTACTTACGGAAATAAGCTCATTTAATTCACTATTGTCTCTGCAGTCTATCAATATTAAGGACAATCATCAACTTAGAATGATTGATGGCTTCCAAACCGTTATGGAAATTGAAGAATCCCTAGAAATCAGTTCTGTTCAAAGCAATTTACTAGAACTGCGAGGGTTTGGAAATCTAGAAGATATAGGGCAGGACCTTAGGCTATCCTTTATCGAAAATCTCTCACCAAATTTTTCATTTCGAAAAATTGAGAACATAGAGGGCTCTTTACAATTAGAAAATCTTAAGCAACTGACAAACGTTGATTTTTTGATATCTCTTAAAAATATTGGCCAGTCAATCCTTATTAATTCCAATAATGCAATCATTGACTTAAATGGACTGAGTTCAGTTATCACTAATATCGGGTCTTTACAAATACGAGAAAACGTACTATTGTCATCTATAGATGGTTTGGGCAATATCCCTACGATAGTATCAACTACCATCAGCAATAATCCAAATCTTTCGATATGTGACATTCAATCGGTTTGCAATAGTATTTTGAATGCAGGCGATGTTTCTTTAAGTGGTAACCAAACAGGTTGTAGCACCTTAGAAGAAGTTGAGAACGCGTGTAATAACTAATTTGCCTTGACAGTCAATTCTAGAGTTTTTACTATCCAACGAAGATAAAACCAGGTTGTGTTGTGAGATATTTGGATTAACCGGTTTGAAATCCTATTCATATTATTCTTACTGAATCCTTGCTACCATTTTCGCACCAATAAATAAGAAGATCGAGCGACTATTGTGGGTGAGCCTACAAAAGTGAAGAAGAAAAAGCCAATTGGGACAATTTCAAGTTCCTAACAAATCAGACAGTAAACGGGGGACATGGGATTATTTGAGAATATAGAAGAGAATAAAAAAACCCTCAACTTACGTCAAGGGTACTTTGAAGTGCGGATGAAGGGAGTCGAACCCCCACGCCTCGCGGCACTAGATCCTAAGTCTAGCGTGTCTACCAGTTCCACCACATCCGCCTAGGTCCCGAAGGAAATCGGGTTGCAAATATAATTCAATTTTCCGATTTGCAAATCGGCCTCCTTTAAAAACTTGTTTTTTGTACATTTAGTATCCTTTTTTACTAATTCATGGAACAAATAAAAGACTACATCAACACCCACAAAGACCGATTCATCAACGAACTTATTGACTTATTAAAAATCCCATCCATCAGCGCCGACACTGCTTTTTCCCAAGATGTCATTGAAACTGCGAAGACCGTGGAAAAATCCCTGGTTGATGCCGGATGCGAGAATACCGAAATCTGTGAGACCAAGGGGTATCCCGTGGTTTATGGTGAAAAAATTATTGATCCCAACCTGCCTACCATACTGGTTTATGGCCACTACGACGTACAACCACCAGACCCTATGGATTTATGGGAGTCACCACCTTTCGAACCCATCATCAAAGAAACGGAGCTTCACCCACATGGGGCCATTTTTGCACGGGGTGCTTGCGATGACAAAGGTCAAATGTTCATGCACATAAAAGCCGTAGAGTTTATGATCAAGAATGACCTTCTCCCATGCAATGTGAAGTTTATGATTGAAGGCGAGGAAGAAGTCGGTAGCGATAGCCTTGCCGATTTTCTGGAAGACCATAAGGAAAAACTGGACAATGATATTATCTTGATTTCCGACACAGGAATGATAGCCAATGATATCCCTTCTATCACTACTGGTTTACGCGGACTAAGTTATGTCGAGGTAGAAGTTACTGGGCCGAACAGGGACCTCCACTCTGGAATTTATGGAGGTGCGGTGCCCAATCCCATCAATGTCCTAAGCAAAATGATTGCCTCCCTGCATGACGAGAACAACCATATCACCATTCCAGGTTTTTATGATAAGGTCGAAGAACTCACTGATGTAGAACGAGCCGAAATGGCAAAAGCTCCTTTCAATTTGGAGGGTTATAAAAAGGCTTTGGACATCGAGGATGTGTACGGCGAAAAAGGCTATCGTACTCCTGAACGGTATTCCATTCGACCTACCCTGGACGTCAACGGTATTTGGGGTGGTTACACGGGAGAAGGCGCTAAGACCGTAATTGCCAGTAAAGCCTTTGC
>NZ_JANQIH010000124.1 GCF_028282265.1 Allomuricauda sp. | reverse complement strand
AAACTTATTTCCAAAGTCAGAAGCACCGTTGGAGGCTTTAATCAAAATATCCATAGGAGTTTGATACAGCCAGTCACGCTCATCCATACCTTTTTCCCAAGGTCGGTTTTCTTCCAAACGGGAATAGGAGGTCATGTACACGGCGGTTCCTGCCAAGGGCAAGGCTCCTTTCCCACCGGCCAAACGATCACGGATTTCCCCTCCAGAACCTGTGGCGGCTCCATTAAAAGGTTCTACAGTAGTAGGAAAGTTATGGGTCTCTGCTTTAAGTGACAACACAGACTCAAATTCTTTTTCTTCATAGAAATCGGGAACATCTGCCTGCTTTGGAGCGAACTGTACAGCCTTTGGCCCTTTAATGAAGGCCACGTTGTCTTTGTAAGCGGAAACGATGTCATTCGGATTTTCCTGCGAAGTCTTTTTAATCAGCTTAAAAAGGGAAGAAGGTTTTTCCTCTCCATCAATAACAAAGGTCCCATTAAAGATTTTGTGTCTGCAATGCTCTGAGTTTACTTGACTAAATCCGAAAACTTCGGAGTCGGTCAACTTTCGACCCAAACGTTGGGCTAAATCATCCAAGTACTTAATTTCTTCTTCGCTAAGTGCTAGACCTTCTTGTTCATTGTAGGCGGCAATATCATCTATTTCCAAGATGGGTTCTGGAACGATGTCTATGGTAAAAATATCTTGCCCAAGGCTCTTGTATTTTTCTGAGAGCATGGGGTCGTAGTCCTGGTAGTTTTCGGAGACGGAATGAAACTCCTCGATACGCAGTATTCCTTTAATACCCATGTTTTGGGTAATTTCGGTGGCGTTGGTACTCCATGGGGTAATCATGGCGGCACGTGGTCCAATAAAAAAGGCGTCGAGTGACGCCGCTTCAATTTTGGGTTGGTTGCCGAACAACCATATCAATTTTTCTTGGTCTTTTGGTGCAATGGCTGTAGTGGTCTGGACGGCAAAAACTTTGTTTGTCTCGTCCCCAAAGAAATGGATCATATCAGCTTGGCTCTAGAACGAATTTGGAAAATGCAAATGTACCACTTTCGGTTGAATTTTGTTGCTGGGCGCTAGTGAGTTGTTAACGTGTCTTGTTGATAGCTTAGACCTTTTTTTCGAGTAAATCTCCTAAGAAAAACAACGTTTAATTAATCAACTCAATACGATCAATCAATAGTTTAAAGTGTTGCGGTATTTTATTACCTATCAAAAAGGTGATTTCTTCAATAGTTTGATGGGAAAAGTTAGGCCGGTCCAAACGTCTTCCACGAAAACTAGGATACATGTCGGATAAGGCAATTTCAATTTCTTCCCATTCCCCAGTGGTTTGGAATGGTATGATATAGGAATATTGGTTTTGGCGATTGTTCTTTACCCGGAATTGATAGTTGATGCCATCGCCCTTTAGTCTGATTTTTATTTTGCTCTGCGGTCTTGTTTGTAGAGGTTTCATTTTATAGCGAACCGAAGAAAAACCGCCATTGTTTTCCAAAGAAATGGCCCCTTCGAACAATCCATGCCCTTCAGCAGATAGAGAAAAACTTCCAAGGGAACGACCGCCCATCACCCCATCATTGATAATGACCCAATCCTTGAGTTTTGATGTAGAATTAAAATCGAAAATGACTTGTGCATTCATAGAAGTAGTCAAAAACAGGAAAAGGGCTGTAAGCTTTACATGGTAAATCACAATTCAATATATCAATGGATTCGTCTTTCATTTCTTGGTAAGCACTCCCAACCTTTCACCCATCAACAAATGTTGGTAAGCATCGCTGCCTTCTTGTTTTGGGGCGTCGAGGGTAAAGTGTACCCCTTCTTGAAAGATCATTATGAAATCGGAACCACCAAAGGCAAAATGACCCAGCATATCTCCTTTTTTCACTTCAGTACCTACCGTAAGGTTATCTTCAAAATTTACCGAACCTACTGCTGCCATACCAATAGGTAACAAGGCTACCAATCCATAGTTTTCGGTTTCCAGAATAGCACATCCTCTGGTCTCTACACACTGCCAACCGGTCTTGGCTGTCGGATTAAACACATACCTGCCTTGTTCAGCGTCCCATTTCAACTCACCCCCGGTTGGGTAACCAGCAGGAATAATGCGAATTTCCTTTATCGTACCCGACATGGGAAAATGATAGCGGTGGTAGTCGTTCACATTCAAAAACGAATGGGTAAAGGTACCATTGGCAAAGGCTTCGGCATACTCGGAGTCGGCTCCAATCAATTCTTTTATAGACCGTAAGGTAGCCGATTTTACGGCCACTCCTTTGTTGGCCACCAAGAGGGAGGTGCTATCAATAGCCCAAGTCCCTTGAGGTTCGGAATCAGCAAAGGAAACCACAATGGAATCGCTTTCAGGCGCTGCAATGGGGCGTTGGTCGGGCGATTTAAGATAGCGGGCAAAGAATTCATTAAAGGTTTTCCAGTTCGAAGGGTCTTCGTACCATCCATTTTGGAGTCCGAAATGAGGGTCGTTCAATGCCATTTGGTAGTATTCTTCGTTCCAGGAAGCTTCTGTATCTAGATACTGCCCCCAGGACTTGGTAAAAGTTGCCAACCAAGGGGAGAAGGACTCAGCATATTGCAGCGAATTGTTGACCAAACCTTGGCCCTCCAGTTCGGGCAGTGGCTGGTCGATTAAGAAGTAAAAAGCGCAAAGACTTTGAAAGGTGTTATCAAAAATTTCAGGGTACACGTCCTTTTTCAGCAAGGTCCATGGCATGGCTGTTTCGGCCCAAGTGATGAATTCGTAGTACTCTTCGAGACTATGAGCGGGATTCGTGTTTTTATCAGGGTTGATTTGTTTCGCCTTTTCGATAGAGGCCTCTAACAACGATTTCAGGTCAGGGTCACTTTCGAGCAAGCTTATCAGTTCAATGGTAGCCTTGCCGTATTCGGTCTCTTTTTCTGTGGTTTTGCAGGCGGTGCCCAAAATTAGCGATGAAACCAGAAAAAGGAATAGCAGTTTGTTGATGTGTTTTTTCATTTTAGGTTTTTGAAACATTACACTTTTATGTGGGGGAGAAGAGCATGTAGATGTATGTAATCAAAGTTATGGATTTCCTTGAAGCTTTGAAAGACAGGTCTTTTGCATAGAAATAATATTGAGAATGAAACATATTCACAAATCCCTATTTTCTTTCATTATAAGAAATGGAATCGAAGGTCCAGCTTTGCTGAAATCTAGGAACTTCCCAGTATTCGGGAAATCATGAATGGCTTATCAAAATCAGTTGGTGACGGCGTCAAGCAACGTGTCTTGTTTTCCGTTTTCAATAACGAGAATAGTGCCTACTGTGGCAGCAGCCAAACCACCAGCCAATTTTAGTACGGACACTTTTTTTCTTTCTGAATGTTCTATTTCATTCTTGGGGAAGGTTACCAAGTTATCATTGACTTTAAAGGATATTGAATCGGTCATAACCTTATGGCAAACCGCTTCTATTTTCTGCTTATTATTTAGTTGTATTTCATATAATTTTCCCGCTTTAATGTCATTGGTTGTAACTGTTTTATAAGTATAACAACTCTGTAGAAGCGAAAAGGCTGCAAAAATGAAGAAGAAGGTTTTTTTCATATATGATATAGTTCTTTGAATGCTATTGGAAACAAAACAATCGCTGTCCCAACTATTTACCCAACTTTTCTTTTAAATAGACAAAAGCACCATCTACCTTTTCGAAAAGGTCTTCTTCCGGCACTAAATCGGGAACCATGCCAATGGACTTCAGTTGGTCCAACGGTTGTTGCCTTAATCCAGTGAAAATAACCTCAACACCTTGTGTCCGTAAATCCAAAATAGCTTCTTCCAACGCATATATTCCCGATTGGTCGATATAGGGAACTTTGTCCATTCGAATAATTAAGGCTTTAATGTCCTTGGAAAGGGTTTTGATACCATCTTTAAAATAGGAGGTGAATCCAAAGAAAAAGGGACCATGTAGGTGCTTGATAATAACGGTGTCCTTGTATTTTTCATAGAAATCCAGTTCGTCCTGCCAGGGTTTTGAACCGTCAAAATCGGAAACAGGACCAACATCCATACCCTTGCGTGCAAGTTCGCTCGATTTTTTCATGAATAGCAAAGAGGCCAGAGCTACCCCAATACCAACTGCATTTATTAAACTTCCAAAAGTGGTAATCAACAGTACGATGACCAGAACAACGGCATCGGCTCGAGGAACCACCTTCAGATGCTTGATGCCCCTGAAGTCGATAATTTTAAATCCAATAGGGATTAGTAATCCCGCCAAAACCGAAAGAGGTATGTTGGCGGCCAAAGTACCCAAACCAAGTAGGATGGCTAGTAAAAGTAATCCGTGAACTGTACCTGACAGTCGTGTGCGCCCCCCAGAATTGATGTTTACCACGGTTCCTTTGGTAGCTCCTGCTCCTGGAATGCCTCCAATTACTGCGGCCAACATATTTCCAATACCTTGACCGATCAACTCGCGATTGCTATTATGCTTGGTCTTGGTCATGTTATCTGCTATTACTGAAGTGAGCAGAGAGTCAATACTTCCTAAAACGGCCAAAACCGCTGCATATTCCAAAATAATACCATAGGCACTAGAATCTACAGGAAAGAAAGTATCAACCTTTAAAGAGGGTAATCCCGAAGGGATATCTCCAATTATTGGAACGTCCCATTTCAAAAAATATCCAATAAGCGAAGCCACAATTAGGGCCGCCAAAGCGCTTGGTATTGCTTTGGTGATTTTGGGGAACAGGTAAAAAATGGCTATAGTAATAGCTCCCAAGGCTAAAGCTTGCCAATTAGCTTCGGAGAAAAGACTTGGTAGATTTTGTATAACGGAAATTGTGGATTTTGGAGAGGAAAGCCCAAAAAGTGGGAATATTTGTAGGATGATAATGATAAGTCCCACACCGCTCATGAAACCCGATACCACAGGATATGGAAAGTATTTCACATAACCGGCAATGTTGAGCAACCCGAAGACGATTTGTAAAACTCCGCCCAACAAAAATGAAAGTAAAATGATTCCCATGGCAGTCTCTAAACTGCCCGTGAGCTCAATGGCAGCGGTGACCAATGCTGCCGAAACTACAGTCATGGGTCCTGTTGGGCCACTGGCCTGTGTTGCAGTGCCTCCAAAAATCGCTGCAAAGATTCCTACAGCTATCGCCCCATAGAGTCCGGCTGCTGCTCCCATACCTGATTGAACTCCAAAGGCAAGTGCTAATGGAAGTGCAACAACCCCGGCAACCAACCCACCGGTCAAGTCACCTTTGAGATATTTAAAATCATAGAATTTTTTCATGGGTTTGGTGGTTTTTGATATTTAGGCTTTGCAGCTTTAGTTTTAAAACAAAAGCCCATGAAAGATAAGGAAAGTACATCGTTTATCAATCCATTTGCGATGGATTAATGCCTATTCAGTTTTTGTCAAAAGCGCCATGTAAAAACCATCAAATCCGTGTTCTGATGCATAAATGTTTTGTTCTTTGACCAATTCAAAGGATTGCCCAGCCTCTGATTTCAAAAAGGTTTGGACCTGCTGGGTGTTTTCTTCGGGAAGGATGGAACAAGTGGCATACACCATTTTCCCACCTTGTTTCACCATTTTGCTATAGTTCTGTAGAATTTCCTGTTGAACTTTCTTGATGCGCTCAATAAATGCTGGTTCCAATTTCCATTTAGAATCGGGATTTCTACGAATAACGCCCAACCCAGAACAAGGTGCATCCAGTAGCAAACGGTCCGCACTGTTGTGCAGTTTTTTTATGATTTTGTTGGAATCAATGACTCTGGCCTCCACGTTGTGAACCCCATTTCTTCGGGCTCTAAGCTTCAACTTTTTTAATTTACTTTCGTAGATATCCAAAGCAATCAATTGGCCTTTATTCTGCATCAAGGAAGCTAAATGGAGGGTTTTGCCTCCCGCGCCCGCACAGGCGTCGATGACTCTTTGACCGGGCTGCACATCAAGATAGGGGGCTACGCGCTGCGATGAGGCGTCCTGCACCTCAAAAAAACCATTCTTGAAAGCTTCAGTAGTGAAAACGTTTTTGCGTTCTTTCAGAATAAGAGCATCGGGATAATCCTTTAGGATTTCGGTATCCACATCTTGCTCTGACAATATGCTTTGAAGCTTAGGTCTGTCAGTTTTTAGGGTATTGGTCCTGAGAATAACGTCGGCCTGTTTGTTGAGCGCATTGATTTCCTTTGTCCAAAGTTTATCTCCCAAGGCTTTTTCGCCTAATTCATCCAACCAATCAGGAAGGGATTCTCTATATTTTCTAATTTTTGAAAGCTCATCAAACCTTCCCTTGATACGTCTAACAGGAGTACCTTCCAATTGTTTCCAGTCAGGGATTCGAATCCCTCGAAGTACGCACCAGACCGCAAATATTCTGAATAAGCTCTCTCTAGAGTAGGGTTCGTGAACCTCTGCAATGGTTTCATACAAACGTTTCCATCGAACAATATCATAGGTCGTTTCCGCGATAAAGCCCCTATCTCGGACTCCCCATCGTTTATCGTATCTGAGAACTTTTTCTATGACCTTATCGGCATACTGCTTCTCGTTGAAGATGAAGTTAAGGGCATCAATTACGGCAAATACGAGGTTTCTGTGTAAGCGCATCATAAAAATTAGGATTGCAAAGGTATGGTTTCCCTTTATTTTCCAATTACTTTTGAGAAAAGCCTTTTGGAATGCGAAAAATAGGTCTCTTCTTTTTGGTTGTTTGTTGGATGGGTTGCGTAACCAAAGAAGGCTCGCATCGGTTTACGGCGGTTCTCGTTACCCCCGTTTTTCAGGATTCAGTAAGTATTCGAGCCATTGAATTTTTAGATTCCCAAACCTTGGCATTTGCCGGAAGCAATGGAATGTTTGGCACAGTAGATTTGGCATCAAATAGAACAAGGACCGGAATAATGGAATTTGAGGATAGTAAGCCAGAGTTCCGGGCCGTCGCACATACCCAGAATGATTTTTTTATGTTGTCCGTGGGAAGTCCAGCTTTGCTTTATCGAACTGGAAACCAAGGAAAAATGGAATTGGTATACACGGAAGAGGGGGAAGGGGTGTTCTATGATTCCATGAAGTTTTGGAACGATTCAGAAGGTATTGCCGTTGGGGACAGCAGAAATGGATGCCTTTCCATTGTTATAACTCGAGATGGCGGTAAGCAATGGAAGAAGCTACCTTGTTCCCTTTTGCCCAAAGCTTCCGAAGGAGAAGGAGCTTTCGCTGCGAGCAACACCAATGTTGATATAGTAGGGGAAAATACCTGGATAGCCACAACTTCGGGGAACGTATATCTTTCTGAGGATAAAGGGAGAAGTTGGGCGGTGATTTCAACACCCATCATCAAGGAAAAACCAACTGAAGGAATATATTCTCTAGATTTTTTCGATGAAAATATGGGCTATGCGATTGGAGGAGATTATTCAAATCCCAATATGAACGCTGCCAATAAGATTTTCACAAATGATGGTGGTAAAACGTGGAAGCTAAGAGCGGATGGAGCAGAACCAGGGTATAAAAGTTGTGTTCAGTTTGTGCCAGGTTCTGGAGGTACGGATTTAGTTGCGGTTGGTTTCACAGGAATATCCTACTCAAAAGACCAAGGGCGAACTTGGACAAAATTAAGTGATGAAGGTTTTTATACCCTACGGTTTTTGAATGACTCCATCGCCTACGTTGCTGGAAAGAACAGAATCGCCAAATTGGTTTTTCAATAAAAAAGGGGACGGTAAATACGCCCCCTTTAACAACTAACTAACCAAACCAACTAAACTGTTACCACAACAAAATTTCTTCCTGATTTTCTATACCAAACTCCTTTGTATTTGTATAATTTCCTGCCATTTACGTTGACCACTCGATATCCTCTTGGTAAGGTTCTTAACCGAATTCCTACGGGAGCTGCGCATACCACATAGTTTCTTCCTCGGGCCCTGTACCAAACCCCGTCAGCAAAATAAAAATTGGTTCTCTTGTGTACCACGACTCTTGGGTTATGGATAGTGGTCACAACGGTTCCATGTGCGGGATATACCCGAACCACTCTGCTTTGTGAGCTGCAGGATGCCATAGTGCCAAATAGTAATACCGCTATTAATATGTTTTTTAAGCTTTTCATAATGTAGATTTTTGGGTTTTCTGTATCTATGACTGCCCAATCATGAAAAGGTTTAAAAGTAAAAAGGGGCCATTTGGCCCCTTTTTGTGTATTTGGTCGAAAGAAAGTGCTAACCACCCCCTTGTCGCTTTCGATATTGTTGTAACAACCGTTTTTTGAAATCTTCCTCGGCTTTCAGTAGTAGCAAAATCTTTTTAGGAGCAAGGACACCTTGAAGATTAGTGATAAATTCTTGGTCAGCCTGGTGCTTCTCATTTTGTATGGCCAGATATTTTTTCAACAACGTTGAAGATTCCTGATTTGTTAAATCTTGCACCAAGGGTATTTTGGTTTTTAGTTCCAGTCTTTCCCTTCTTCGAATACCTTCCAACTTTTCATCGTGCGCATTATAGATAGGCCAGAAAGATTGAGCCTCTTCGGTGCTAAGACTAAGGCGTTCGGTAATAAACGCCACCTTAAGGGTTTTTATACGATCCCTCACAGGTCTTTGTGCATAAATACTGAATGCAAAAAAGGTTAAAACCAGCGCTATCGGAATTCTCTTATTCATAATCCTCAAAGTTCAGGTTTAGTTCTTCAATATCTTCGATATTTTCATCCAAATATTCCAAAATATTATCAGATTCCAATGTATTCTCCACAACATCATTAATTTCAATCTCATCCAAAGACACGATTTCGGCCAATTCGTAGGTGCTTAAATCGAGCTCTGCATTTTCCAAATAAGCATCAATCTCCGCACTGGCTAAATCCTCAAATCCAACGGTATCCTGGGGATTCAGGTTCAATCCGAAAATGACCAAAAAAACGGCGGCCGCGGCAGCAGCTCCATAGAAATACTTTCGATAGGTTTTCAAGGAAATGACTTTGGTCTCCCCATCTTTGATTTGTTCGGAAACCTTTTGGTCCAACCCTTTAAAATAACCTTCCGGAACCGTAAAGCCATCTGATTTGGGCAGAAAAGATAGGTCTTCTGCCTCTTCTTCCTCCCGGATTCTCCCCATCAGCTTTTCATGAAAGTTATCGAAATAGCCTTCCGGTGTTTTGAAATTATTTTCGTCGTTTTTCCCCATCATTTTTTTGACTTCACATTTTTTCAAAGGTTTAATCCGCCTTAAGATACGTTTCAATTTTCTTTACCGCCAAGTGGTACGAAGTTTTTAGAGCCCCTACCGAGGTTTCCAAGACTTCAGAGATCTCTTCGTATTTCATATCCTGGTAATATTTCATATTAAAAACAAGCTTCTGTTTGTCGGGCAACGTGGCCAGTGCCTTTTGCAACTTCAACTGAATTTCTTCTCCTTCAAAGTAGACATCTGCTTCCAAGTTCTCGACCATCCTCGTTTTTAGTTCCTCATCGGATATCCCTGATTTTTTCGATTTTTGTTTTAAAAATGTAAGGGATTCATTGGTCGCTATGCGATACATCCATGAATACAACTTACTTTCCCCTTTAAAACCATCGATGTTCCGATAGATTTTGATGAAGGTATTCTGCAACACGTCATCAGCATCATCATGGTTCAACACAATTCGTCGTATATGCCAATAGAGCCTTTCTTTGTAGGTATTTACCAATACCCCAAAGGCACGTTCCCTGGTATTCGGGTTTTTGAGTTCGTCAATTAAGGCTTCTTCGGCTAACAATTGCATTTGCCATTTGGTGCTAAGACGATTCTATAACAAAAAGGTTTAATCAGTTGGCAAAAGACTGCATTTCAACCAATTTTTTATATCCTTTTTGGGATTTCATTAGTTCTTCGTGTGTGCCCTTTTCTACTATCTTGCCCTTGCTAAGTACCACTATCTTGTCAGCATTTTGGATAGTGGACAGTCTGTGAGCGATAACGAGGGAAGTCCGGTTCTGCATCATTTTTTCCAAAGCATCTTGAACCAAACGCTCACTTTCCGTATCAAGAGCTGAGGTTGCTTCGTCCAAAATCATAATTGGAGGATTTTTAAGGACCGCACGGGCTATGGAAAGGCGCTGTTTTTGTCCACCACTTAACTTGTTTCCTCCATCACCAAT
>NZ_JANQIH010000111.1 GCF_028282265.1 Allomuricauda sp. | reverse complement strand
TTCCAAATCGACACCTTTAAACAATCTTGACCAATCCATGGGTTGCTTCGGGACTAAAAAAACGAGACTTTCAGCTCCCCGTTCCAATGCATTCAATGCATTTTGATTTGTTTTTGCAACGTCTCCAACGTACAGTTCCTGACCGATTTTCCATTTGGTGGATTTGGATTGAAATAGCGAAGCGTTTTGTAAATCTTCCGCATGGTAAAACGGTTTTACTTTTATGCTTTCGGGAGATTCCCAGATTAAGGAATCGTTGTAATCGGCCCCTTTAAGGTCAACTTGGATTTTTTGCTTCCATTGTTTCGCCGAAACTTCAGGAAACTCTTTAAACAGGGAAGGGTCACTCATTTTTTTTGTTCTTTAGGCTGTCCTCATATTCTATCAAGAAAATCTCTTCATTTTCTTTTTTCATGTAGTATTTTTCGCGGGCAAACTTTTCCAGTTCGCTGGTGTCCGATAATTTTTCCAGTACCTCCTTATCTTTTTTAATTTCCCCCTGCAAGAACTTTTTCTGCTGTTCTAACTTTTTGATTTCCCCTTTTAATTCCATGTGAATCAAAAAAGAGTTCGTATCAAAAAAAACCATCCAAATCACGAATATGGTGAGTACCAGAACGTACATATTGGTCATCACCTTGAACCATTTTTTCTTTTTGAGTTCTTTTAACCCCATTTTAGCCCAATTTTTCGTTGATGATGGTTCGAACCATATCCACCGCAACCGTGTTGTAATGGTTATTGGGTATAATGAGGTCCGCGAACTCTTTTGAGGGCTCAATAAACTGTTGATGCATAGGTTTGACGGCATTTTGATAGCGATGGAGCACTTTTTGCAAATCGTGCCCCCTCTCTCGAATATCGCGTTGCAAACGACGTATCAAACGTTCATCAGAATCGGCATGAACATAAATTTTTATATCAAACATTTCACGAAGCCGGGGATTGCTCAAGACCAAAATACCCTCAACTATCATAACCTTTCTTGGATGGACCGTGATGGTTTCATCCAAACGGGTTTCCTCAACAAAGGAATAAATCGGCTTCTCGATGGCATTCCCTTTTTTCAGTTCTTCCAAATGAGAAATCATAAGGTCGAAATCTATGGAATTGGGATGGTCAAAATTTACTTGGCCCCTTTCTTCTTTCGATAAATGAGCCAAATCGTGATAATATGAATCTTGGCTAATTACCCCAACTTCGTTATCAGGTAATTCTTCTACAATTTGTTTCACCACAGTGGTTTTTCCACACCCGGTTCCTCCCGCAATTCCTATAATGAGCATGATGAAAATTTTAATCTCAAAAGTAATCATTTGTTAAGATTTCCCTCTACTCAAAAGCTTTGCATAGTTAAGGTATGTTTTTATTGAAATGAATGACGGTTGTCATGAAATTGGTGCGGTTTCCAGCATAGATTTGCGCAAGATTATGGCTTTTAAGCTTATCTTTATTCAAGTAACCAAAGGCGCTATATTTTATGGAAAATTCCTATTCGGTCAAGGTAAACCAAGACCTTGATTTTCAGCTCTCCCAGGATGATGTAAACAAACTTGATGTCTTAAAAACAGGTAATCGGGATTTTCACCTTCTGCATGGTGCCGAATCCTTTCAAGTGGAAATTATTTCGGCTGATTTCAACAACCGTACGTATGTTGTCAAGGTAAATGGTATGGAATACCAAACTACCATAGAAAATGCACTTGACAGACTTATCGAAAAAATGGGCTTCGCCACTAATGGTTCTAAGAACATTACCTCAATTGAAGCTCCGATGCCTGGCTTAATATTGGATATTTCAGTGGAAAAAGGTCAGGAGGTCAATGAAGATGATCAACTGTTTGTTTTAGAGGCCATGAAAATGGAAAATATTATCTCTTCACCTAGAAACGGGGTCATAAAGGATATCTCCGTAGAACAAGGTCAAGCTGTGGATAAAAAACAAGTATTACTAACTTTTGAATAAGAATCCATGAAAAAAATTCTGGTAGCCAATAGGGGAGAAATTGCCTTGAGGGTAATGCGAACGGCGAAAAAAATGGGGATTAGAACTGTTGCCGTATTCTCCGAAGTGGATAGAAATGCACCCCATGTCCGATTTGCCGATGAAGCGGTCTGCATTGGGGCCGCTCCTTCAAACCAATCTTATCTTTTGGGAGATAAGATTATTGAGGTGGCCAAGGAACTGGGTGTAGATGGTATACATCCCGGTTATGGATTCTTAAGTGAGAATGCTGAGTTCGCCGAAGCCGCGGAAAAAAATGGAATTACTTTTATAGGTCCGGGCTCTAAAGCCATACAGATTATGGGAAGTAAACTGGCAGCAAAGGAAGCGGTGAAACAATACAATATCCCAATGGTGCCCGGTATTGATGAAGCGATTACCGATGTTAAAAAAGCCAAAGAGATTGCTTCTGAAATTGGATATCCTGTTTTAATAAAAGCTTCTGCCGGTGGTGGGGGAAAAGGGATGCGTATCGTGGACAAGGAAGCGGACTTGAAATCGCAAATGGAGCGGGCCATTAGTGAGGCTACTTCAGCCTTTGGTGACGGTTCGGTGTTTGTCGAAAAATATGTTACCTCTCCACGCCATATTGAGGTGCAGGTGATGGCTGATAAACACGGCAATGTCCTGCACTTTTTTGAGCGGGAGTGCAGTATTCAAAGACGGCACCAAAAAGTGGTTGAGGAAGCCCCATCCTCATTGCTCACCCCTGAACTTCGAAATGAAATGGGGGTTGCGGCCACTATGGTTGCCAAATCATGCGATTACGTGGGAGCCGGAACGGTCGAGTTTTTGATGGATGCCGATTTGAACTTCTACTTTTTGGAAATGAACACTCGTCTTCAAGTGGAGCATCCCGTCACTGAAATGATTACTGGAGTGGATTTGGTAGAGTTACAAATAAAAGTGGCCCGGGGTGAGGAGTTGGAAATAAAACAAGAAGATTTATCGATTAAAGGCCATGCGATGGAGCTTCGGGTTTACGCCGAAGACCCACTCAATGATTTTCTTCCGAGTGTTGGTACTTTGGAAAAATATGAATTACCCGAAGGCGAGGGCATTCGTGTTGACAACGGGTTTGAGGAAGGTATGGATATTCCTATTTATTATGATCCCATGCTTTCCAAATTGATTACCTACGGTAAAACCCGTGAAGAATCCATCGAACTTATCATCGATGCCATTCAGAACTATAAAATAAAAGGAGTACAGACTACACTTCCTTTCGGGACCTTCGTATTTGAACACGAAGCCTTCCGCTCGGGTAATTTTGATACCCACTTTGTAAAGGATCATTATTCACCCGAGATGATAAAACAAAGTAGTGCTACCGAGGCCCAAGTGGCAGCTGTGATGGCATTGAAACAATATCTTGAGGACAAAAAACAAATTCAACTACCCATAAACTGATTTTATATGGATTCCAAAGTAAAGGTGTTAGAAGAAAAAGTCGCACAAGCCCATCTAGGTGGAGGCGAAAAGCGTATCGAAAAACAGCATGCCAAAAAGAAACTAACGGCCAGGGAACGTATCGATTACTTGCTTGATGAGGGCTCTTTTGAGGAAATGGGAGTTTTGGTGACGCATCGAACCACAGATTTTGGGATGGACAAGGAAATCTATTTTGGAGATGGGGTAGTTACCGGATATGGAACCGTAAACGGAAGATTGGTTTATGTCTACGCCCAGGATTTTACAGTTTTTGGCGGAGCGCTTTCTGAAACCCACGCAGAAAAAATATGTAAGGTCATGGATTTGGCTATGAAAGTAGGCGCACCTGTTATAGGACTTAACGATTCCGGTGGTGCCAGAATTCAAGAGGGAGTTAAATCCTTGGGTGGTTATGCGGATATTTTCTATCGAAATGTTCAGGCATCGGGAGTGATTCCCCAAATATCGGCGGTTATGGGGCCATGTGCCGGTGGTGCGGTATACTCTCCTGCCATGACAGATTTTATCATAATGGTTGAAGAGACCAGTTATATGTTCGTCACCGGTCCAAACGTAGTCAAGACCGTTACCAATGAGGAAGTCACCTCGGAAGAATTGGGAGGAGCGAGTACACATGCCATCAAATCAGGGGTAGCCCATAAGACTTCCAATAATGACGCGGCATGCTTGGATGATGTGAAAAAACTGCTCGATTATCTACCGCAGAGCAACAGGGAAGTTCCAAAAAACAAACCCTATGATTTGGGTGAGGAGATACGCGAGGAACTGTCCAATATTGTTCCGGACGACCCCAGCAAGCCTTATGACATGCACGATGTAATTGATGGTATCATAGACCGTGATTCCTTCTATGAAATCCATAAGGACTATGCAGAGAACATTATAGTGGGCTTTGCCCGATTGGGAGGCCGAAGTATCGGGATCATCGCCAATCAACCTATGTTTTTAGCCGGAGTCTTAGGGGTGAAAAGTTCAAAAAAAGCGGCCCGCTTTACCCGTTTCTGTGATGCCTTTAATATTCCGTTGCTGATATTGGTCGATGTGCCTGGATTTTTACCGGGTACGGATCAAGAGTGGAACGGTATTATCGTACACGGCGCCAAATTACTGTATGCCTTGTGTGAGGCTACCGTACCGCGAGTGACTGTCATTACGAGAAAAGCCTATGGAGGCGCGTATGACGTTATGAACTCAAAGCATATTGATGCCGATTTTAATTACGCATGGCCCACGGCCGAGATTGCGGTCATGGGTGCAAAAGGAGCCAGTGAAATCATCTTTAGGAGAGAAATATCCGCGGCTGAGGACCCGCAAGCCAAGCTCAAGGAAAAAGAAGCTGAATATGCGGAAAAATTTGCCAATCCATATCGAGCAGCACAAAGAGGGTTTATTGATGAAGTGATTCTTCCGAAAAACACAAGACGTAAACTGTTAAAGGCTTTTGCCATGTTGGAGAAAAAGGAAGTTCAACCTCCTAAGAAAAAGCATGGGAATATTCCTTTGTAAATGATTGCTGTCAAGTCAAGTGCCCGCCTGCCGGACGGGCAGGCAGTCGAGACTTTATAAATTGTTTTAGCTATTTGAGGGAATCTGATGCACATTTAAGAAATAATGAAGTTCAGCATCATATAACTTAAATATGTATTAAAATAACTTGTAGGACTCGGGGTATTCCTAATTTTGCCGAATGCAAAAAGGAACCCAAAAACCGAGTTTCGAATTTATGGCACTGATGGCCGCTTTGATGTCGATAGTGGCTTTGTCTATTGATACCTTACTTCCGGCTATTCCAAATATTGGAGCATCCATCAATAGTACGGACCCAACTGACAATCAAATGCTCATCACCATGATTTTCTTGGGATTGGGCGTGGGTCAGTTATTTTTTGGACCACTATCAGATTCCTATGGACGTAAGCCTATCGTTTATTTGGGAATTTTGGTATTTATGGTGGCAAGTATCATTTGTTTGGCTGCCCCGAATTTGGAATGGATGGTTGCGGGAAGGATACTACAAGGCATTGGCCTATCATCTTCACGAACGATTTCCATTTCCATAATTCGTGATATGTACAAGGGAGACTTGATGGCACGGGTCATGTCTTTTGTTACAGCTTTCTTCATTTTGGTTCCGGTAGTAGCACCTGCCATAGGTAAATTGATATTGGATGTTGCTAATTGGCAAGCAATCTTCTATTTACAGTTGGTACTGACAATTGCGGTCGGAGTCTGGTTTTGGAAACGTCAACCGGAAACCTTAAAACCAGAATATAAGATTCCCTTTTCCAATAGGTTGTTCATAGACGGCTTTAGGGAGCTGTTGCGATACAAGGAAACCGTGGCTTTTACTATTATTTCTGGACTGGTCACAGGTTCTTTTTTGGTGTATCTCAGTGCTTCACAATACATATTCGAAGACCAATATGGGTTAAAGGAAGCCTTCCCCTATATTTTTGCCGGACTAGCAATTTCTATAGGACTATCGACCTATTTCAACGGCACTTTGGTTTTGCGTTTTGGGATGCGCAAACTTGGCTTTATGGCCTTGGGCACTTTTTGTTTGATAGCTCTTTTATATGTGCTTCTATTTTGGAATACTTCGAATCCGAATGTTTTCGTGTTGGTCACCTTTCTTTCCCTTCAATTTTTCTGTTTGGGATTCATGTGGGGGAACTATCGGTCCATCGCCATGGAACCCATTGGCCACATTGCAGGAATAGGGGCGGCAATAAATGGATTCTTCTCAACAGTAATTGCCATTCCGATTGCAACTCTTATTGGAGGTTTTGTGGATGACCGGGTATTGCCCCTTTTCGTTGGCTTGGCCCTTTGTGGGATTCTTTCAATGTTTGTGTTTCTTTCGGTTTGGAGACCTAAGAAGAAAGTGGTCGAAGCGGCTTGATTTTATGAACTGGGTTCAAAAACCTCTCCGCTGCAGGAGTCTTCTTTTGCTCCTGTGACTGAGCTCAATACATTGATTTCATCTTCCAAACGTAGAACTCCCATAAAAGCAAAAATGAGCGCTTCTTTGTAGGCAATCAAGGTTTTGGAAGGAATCACCAATTGGATATCCGGCCCCAGTTTTTGCTGAAGTGTATCTGTAAAAAATGAGTTGAGTGCCCCTCCACCAGTGACCAGCATAGTACTCTTCGATTTGGTAAGGTGTTTTTTTGTGTCTAGGGCAATTTGCTCGCAATTATGATGGATAATGGTGTGCAACAAATCAGCTTCAGAAGCCTTTGAGTTTTCAATAAGGGGTACGATTTCAGCAATAAACCACTCGTAACCTGTGGATTTCGGGTGGGGGAGTCGATAATACTCCAAATCATTTAAAGCATTAAGTAAGTTGATGTCCAAGGAACCAGATCTGGTCATTTGTCCATCCTCGTCATAGTTCATGCCCAGTTTTTGAGTGATGTAGTTCAAGGGCATGTTGGCAAGTCCGATGTCATAGGCGATTCGTTCCTCATCTCTATCAAAAGATATATTACTAATCCCACCCAGATTAAGGCAAAAATCATAGGTCTGGAAAAGAAATTTGTCCCCAATGGGAACCAATGGGGCTCCCTGGCCGCCCAAACGAACATCCTTGGTTCGAAAATCACAAACCACTTTACGTTGGCTTGTATCAGCCAACAATTGACCATTACCAAGCTGAAAGGTCACTCCATCTTCGGGCCGGTGGTGTGAGGTATGGCCATGACTGGCAATAAAATCTACCTCAAGTTGACTATCCATGATAAATTGTTTCGCTTGTTTTCCCAACCAAACCCCATAATCGAGATGTAGTTTTTCGTGTTCGGCTTCACTCAGGTGAATCGCGTTTTTCAATTGTTCTCGAAGCTCAAAATCGTAATTGATTTCCTTGCTGGACTCGATGGAAAACTCCCATTTGCCGTTTTCCATCCAAAGGTGACAATAAGCCATGTCCAAACCATCCAAGGAGGTGCCCGACATCATTCCAAGAACCTTGTATTTTTTCATGCTGTCTTTTTGATTTTGAGGATAAGAGAAATAGGTTTTTCATCATCATTTTTTACCTCTTTCATTTCAAACTGAATTTTTCTGAAGGAAGAAAGTGTATTGACCCAATCTTCAAAAGTTCGCGCATACCAGGCATGACCGTCCTTGAAATTTCCGGGTAGCCCCTTCCACGAGTCAGATAGCCATTGACTCTTATAATCAAATTCATTTTGAATCAAAAAGAAGGGATGTAACGTTTGTATTACCAGATGGCCCTCTGGAACAAGGTTAGAGAGCGTATTTTCCAATAGTGGGGCCAAATCATCTTTCAGATAGAGACAAAAGTTGAAAACTGCTGCATCAAAAGGGGCCTGCGGGATAGGTTTTCGTGAAATGATATCTTCGAAAGTAAGTCGATGATAGTTTTCCTGACCTTGCTTCCGAGCTTCATCCAAAAGACTTTCAACGGCATCAAATCCAACAGATTCCATACCAAGTCGGGTCATTTCCCTTGTTAACCATCCTTCGCCACAACCTAAATCAGCGACTTTTTTGACTTTAAGATTGCCCACGGCTTCCAAAACAGCCTTATTGGTAAATTTTCGAGAAGGAATGCTCTGGTTTTGAATAACCTCGACCCATTCTTTGGCATTTTTTTCCCAAGATGAAATGATATCTGAGGTCATGATGATATAGTCTTTAGTTGAACCGGTAGTTTTCCTTTGGCGGATATATTTCCTGTAAAGTGTTGAAGTGCTGCTTCTTGAAATTCAGGAAAATCTTGGTAGACCAAAATGGGGTTGGAATCCCCAGTATCTTCAAAAATGTCAATAACGTAGGGATTTCCAAAAAGGTAAAGGGTCACTTGGTTTTGGGACAGAAGGTTTTGAATCGCCTTCACGATTTTGGAATCAAACCCAAATCGATTTTTTGGTTTGATAGAAGGAGGAAATAAGGCCAAAACAATCTGGCGTTGTTCTTTGGATAACTCTTTTATTTTATCAATAGTTTCCAAAGCAAGCTGGTGATGCGTTCTGTCAAACTCTTTTTCCAATCCTTTGGAAAAGCTATTCTCTTTTGGATTTCCACAGGAAAGGTTCAGAAAATTATGTTGATTTAATTTCTGTAAAACTGTTCCATCCTCTTGAATTTCGGTGATGCAGTTTTCTGCGATTTTTCGATTAAGCTCTGAATAGGTTGATTTTCTTTTTGCCTCCTTTGGACGAGGGGTTTCAAAAATCTTTTGTTTCAATTTCCAGACGCGGTCAAAGCTTGTTTCAATTTTGGTTGGATTTGTAGCGTTCAAAATTTTGGATATTCCTTCCGCAGGATTTTCAGAAAAACACAACATGTCCATTCCAGCTTCAAAGGCCGCGGATTCAAGGGCTCCTTTTTCCGGATACATTTTTGAAACCGCTTGCATATTTAAGGCATCAGAAATAATGACCCCATTGAATCCCATTTTTTCACGAAGCAATTCGGTAATGATGACTTTTGATGTGGTGGAAGGATTCCCAGAATCATCCAGTTGGGGTAAGGATAAATGGGCGACCATAACCGAATCAACCTCTTTCTTGATTAGTTCCCCAAAAGGATAGAGTTCGTTTTGGAAAAGCTCCTCTTCTGATTTATCGATAACAGGCAAACCCAAGTGAGAGTCAATGTTGGTATCTCCATGACCTGGAAAATGCTTCAGGGAATTTAAAATACCGGTATCTTTCATTCCAGTTAGAAAGGCAGCTGCCCTTATTCTGACTTCCTCTTTTTCATCCCCAAAAGAGCGATACCCGATAACAGGGTTTTCAGGGTTGTTATTGATATCGACCACAGGGGCCAAATTCCAGTGGATACCGGCTTCTTTACAATCCAGTCCAATGTTTCGACCTACTTCGTGAATTAGGTCAACCCCATCTTGAAGTGCTCCCAAGGTAATAGCATAGGGGTATTGTGGTGTGTTTTCGACACGCATGGCAAGACCCCATTCGGCGTCTATCGCTACCAGAAGCGGAACTTTGGCTGCCTTTTGATACCTAGTGATTAATTCTTTCAGTCGGTCAAGACTTTTTTCATTGTAGACTACTTTTTTTTTGCCTTCAAAATTGGTGGCAGCGCTTGCCCTACTGTGAAAAAAGCACAAAGCCCCAATGTAGGAGTCATGGATGAGTTTTTCCGTTTTCTGGATTTCTTCTTCAGAATCATTGATGAAAACAGCCAACATGAAAAGTTGTCCCACTTTTTGCGTAAGGGAGAGCCTTTTTTTGATGTCATCAAGATTCTGAATTTCCTTATGCATCGGCAGAATTACTTTTTTTGCCATAATCGGCAGGATAATTCAAATACTTAAGTACAATGAATGCAGGAATGGCAGCAATCACTACCCACAGGAAGAATCCGTCATACCCCAACCACTCCTGAACGTACCCGCTGACCATACCGGGTATCATCATCCCAAGGGCCATAAAACCGGTCGCGATTGCGTAGTGTGATGTTTTTGAAATTCCCTCGGAGATGTAAATGAGAAAAATTAAAAAGGCGGCAAATCCAAAGCCATAACCAAACTGCTCGAAAACCACGGTTCCGACTACGGCCACCAAACTAGTGGACTGGGTGTACGCCAATATCGCATATAAAGCATTTGGGATATTCAAGGCTAACAGCATGGGCAACATCCATTTTTTAAGACCGTCACGGGAGATTAAAATGCCACCTACAATTCCTCCCAGGGACAACATAATCGGTCCGACAGTACCATAAATGGTGCCCACAGCTTCGGTTGAATATTCCAAACCGCCTACATCCAGTTTATCCAAAAGAAAAGGAGAGGCCATTTTTACCAACTGCGACTCTCCCAAACGATAGGTAAGGATAAAGAGCAAGGCTACCCAAATCTGTTTTTTTTCGAAAAAGGAAATAAAAACTTGAAGAAAGCTTTCTGGTTTTTCAGCAGATTCCCCTGCCTCTGATTCAAATTTTGGGGTAGTGAAAAAATTGGTCAAGGTTAAAATCAACATGAGAACAGCGGTACAAATCATCGTCATGGACCATGCTTTGGTATTGTCTCCATATTTATTTTCTAAAAAACCGGCAAAAATGACTAACAACCCCTGTCCTGTAACCATGGCCAATCGATAGAATGTACTTCGAAGTCCGATGAAAAAAGATTGTTTTTTCTGACTAAGACCTATCATATAGTATCCATCGGAAGCGATATCGTTGGTCGCCGATGCAAAGGCGGCCATCCAGAAGAAAGCCAAGGTTATCGTGAAAAAGGCATTGGATGGCAAAAACAATCCGATTCCTAGAAAGGCAAGTGATATGACCAATTGCATCCCTAAAAACCATTTTCTTTTGGTACCCTTTAAATCCACAATCGGGCTCCACAAGGGTTTGATTACCCAAGGCAGATAGAGCCAACTGGTATACAATCCTATATCGGCATTGCTGATACCCAGCCTTTTGTACATGATTACGGAAACCGTGACCACCATAATGTAGGGAATACCCTGCGTAAAGTATAGGGTTGGAATCCATGCCCAGGCTCCTTTGTCCTTTTCGACCATTTATTTCTTATGCTTTAATAGGTTTTGATAAACACTTTTCTCTGAGTTTTCAATGATTCGGGCATCCACCACTTTTTGATAATATTCAAACGGGCCAACCCCACCAATGATGGCATATGTATATCCCATATCTTTTAAGGCCTGAAGTGCCTTAACCAATAGGATTTTACCTAGACCCTTACCTTGTTCCGTTTCTAAAACCCCTGTGGGGCCAAAAAAATTCTTGGCGGTAGATTCAAAACAGGCAAATCCTAAAATGGACTGATTTCTCTGGGCTACAAAACAATGGACAGGTGTATTTGAAAATGCAACTTCGGTTTCGTCTGCCCAATTCTTGCTGAAGTTATCCCTGACCCATTCAACCATAATGCTGCGCTCGGGAGCAATGGGCCTTCTGAAAATGACTTCTTCTTCATTGGCCAATTTTTTTTCTTCCGAGGTAACATCGGGTAAATCCAAAAGGCGGACCAACATATCTTGCATTTGCTTCAGTTTTGGTTCAGAATTAGTAACTCACTTTCATTTCCATAGGCATCAATAACAGCTATACCCAGATTTTGATTTGCTTGCTTTTTAGACAGAGGAACAAAGTCACATGATGCATTTTCACTTTCTGAAAGATAGCTTTTTCCAATAAGTATTTTGTTTTGGGGAAGTGCTAAGTCCTTAATCTGATAGTAAAGTACAAATCGGGGAATACTATCCCTTTGGGATAGACAGAGCTCGATTCCATTATCCCTTTTTTTGGAGGATTCAACAGACAGAGGATTAACCGTCCTGGTGACTTTTGATGGTAAAGAAGGGTTTTTAATGGGTAGGAGATAAATTTTTCCAATTCTTTTGACCACTTTTTCATGTTCGTCCATCAAAGATTTTGCACTGAAGAAAACATTTCCATCTACATTTTCAACACTTCTTGCAAACGTCAGTTGTTTCGGAATCTCATTGTTTCGATTCCAAGCTTTGTCGGCATTATTTTTGATTTTGTAAGGACCATTTCCCATATATAGGTTGATACTTTGAATGGTATCTGCCCACCAATGGGTTATTTTTCGATGGGAAGCCACAGGGTAGTCCATACTCCAATACGCTTGGGGAGCCAAATAATCAAGCCATCCCTTTTCTGCCCAGAGCAGAGGGTCGGCGTATAGGTCTTCATATGTGGTTTGTCCGGCCTGTGTATCTGAGCCTCGAGGATCTTTACTCTTATTTTTCCATACACCAAAGGGACTAATGCCAAATTGCACCCAAGGTTTTGAGCTCTTTATGGTTTGATGGACTTTTTTCACTAAAGAATCCACATTGCTTCTGCGCCAATCTTCCAGATTTTGATCGGGCAATCCATAAGTTTGAAAGGTTATGGAATCAGCAAAGGTCTCATCCTTGATTTTATAGGGATAGAAATAATCATCAAAGTGAATGGCATCTACTTGATAATTTGACACTATTTCTTGAACAATTTGGGCAAATTTTTCCTGTACTTCAGGCAACCCAGGGTTGTAGTAGTACTTTTTTCCATATTTCACCATCCATTTCGGATGTTTATAGAAATCATGGGATTTATCCAGGGCCAGCGTATCCAAATCAAATGTAGCTCGATACGGATTCAGCCATGCATGAAACTCCATGTCTCTTTTATGGGTTTCCGCAATCATCCATTCCAAGGGGTCTTTAAAACCTTGTGGAGGTTCACCCTCCTCGCCAGACAAATATTTGGACCATGGGGCCAGTTCGGTTGGGTAAAAGGCGTCACCTGCCGTCCGCATCTGAACAATCGCTGCATTAAAATTGAGCCTTTTATAGAAGTCCAGAATCTTGATGAAGTCCTTTTTTTTCTTGTTGGAATCATCCATCCCATTTTTGGGCCAATCGATATTGACTACGGTGGCAATCCAAACACCCCTAAACTCTTGTTCTGGACTGTTTTTTTGGTATTTGGAAACCGAGCAGGATACCAACATAGCCACGAACAAAAGGTATAAGAAAGAAGACTTCATCATAATAAAAAAGGCCTACCTGAAGATTAAAAGTAGGCCTTTCTGCTTGGATTAACTTAAACTAACAAACTCAAAAATTAAGCACTAACTTGTTGGGTCAGCAGGAGTATTCGGATTGTTATCTCTTTCCGTATCTGGGTACGGATAAAAGTTTCTATTCCTCTCTGCATCTGCATCTCCAGGTCCGGGTCGACCAAATCTTCGGCTATCTTCCAAGGACATTCCTGTCATGAATAGCTCAATTCGTCTATTGCGATAAATTTCCTCCAGAACGGCTTCTTGCGTAGCTGCACCTGCATAAGCTGGCAGATTGGCTCCGACTCCAAAAACATCCCCGGCCGCTGTTTTCGTAAGAACAGCGTTAAGAGCGTTTATGGCTTCGCCAACCTGATTTTGCCGCGCCAACGCTTCGGCTTGAATGAGCAACATTTCTCCTGGAAGGTAAACCGGAATGTCATCTAGGTTTTCAGCAAAGAACCCAACGGCAAAGAAAGCATCTTCATTTGTGGATGGGTCCGTGGCGATGGTCACGTAAAAATCGATTCTGCCATCGGCAGGGTCGGGCAGCAAATCATCAGGTAATCCAAACTGATCATCTTTGGCTTCCACAACATTGTTGGTTCCATAGATTTCTGCGATTGGATTGGGTACCGCCGCATCATAGGTCCAAACCGACTGAACGGATAGGTCTACCGCTTCCGCAGCGCTTACCGCTTCTGAATAATTCCCTGCCATAAGATGATATCTAGCCAGAAGTGCCTGAATGGAGTTTTCTAAATCTACCGATTGAAAAACCCCGCTGGACACACTAGAGGAAATTCCAGCTTGAACATAGCCCAGTGCTGTTCCTAAATCTGCAATGGCATCGGCCAACACTTCCGCTCTGGTATTGAATTGTGCGTTCTGCTCCGTTGCTAAGGGCACTTCATTGAAAAACTGAATTAAGGTGCCATTGGCCAAAGCTCTGTAAAAATGGGCGTAAGCTTTTAGACTATTGGCTTCAGATGCGTCAGATGCTGCACCATCGGCACTTTCCAAAACCGTAAGAGCCTCTCTTCGTACCAACATGAGTTCGCCCCAGAGATTTCGAATAATTCCGTTGTTGATTGAAATCTCATTTCCACCATTGGTCAATTCGGCTTCAGCCAAGTTTCCAGGATTAATGAGACGCAATTCATCTGCAGTCAGTCCCGATGCGGTGACGGTATTATAAATGCCGCCCGCCCTGTCTGTACTATAACGTTGCTGAATTCCATTAATCAATAGAATTAAGTTGTCCACACTGCCTTCAACCTCGGGGTCCGAGATGTTGATGGGGTCTATAAATTCCTTATCGCATGAAGAAATCGATGCTACAAGAATAATCGCTATGAATGTTTTGTATATACTTTTCATTTTCTTCATTTTAGAAATTAGCACTTAAGGATAAAATGAAAGTTCTTGGTATTGGAACGTTTCCAAAGTTTACTGACCGTAACAAGTTGGATTGTCCTCCAGCGTTTGTTTCTGGATCGTAGCTAAAGAAATTGTCAATTGAAATAAGATTTCTTCCTTTTAACCCAACCGTCAGGTTTTTAACTCCCTTGAAAAGCTCTGGAAAAGTATAGGCCAAGGCCACTTCTCGTAGTTTCACAAACGAACCGTCTTCCATTCTAAATTCTTGAATTGGATAAATCGCGGAAATATAGCCTCGTGGGAGCTCACCCGTAAGTTCCTGCTCTGCAAGTCTACCCACACCGACTCCTTGCCTTGTACGTTTGTCGGCATCGAAAACATCAAACCCTTGAACAGATTCCCATAACATGGAAAAAGTGAATTGTTTGTACCTAAGATCCGTACCAATGCCTAACAAATAATCAGGATTGGGGTCTCCTATCACTCTTCTCAGGGCATCACCCGTTGGTTGGCCATTCCCATCCCTTTGAGGTGTATTGGTGGCAGCATCACCTCTCTCTTGCTGAGGTAAGCCATCAGGTGTCAACAATAGACTACCATCGTCGTTTCTGGCAAAATAGGTCCCGAAGAAAACTCCCAAGGGTTCTCCCTCTCGAACTTGTGGTGGAGCTCCGGTTACGTTGGCAATCGATATTGGTCCTCCCGTTGTGGCCGTAACTTCATTGCGATTACGTGTGAAGTTAAAGTTCAAATCCCACTGAAGGTCATCGTTTTTGATCGGAGTAATTCTTACATAGGTTTCCAAACCATTGTTTTTCATGCTACCAACATTTTCAAATCTTGAAAGACCACCCTCTGAAGGTGCCAACGTTCGCTCAACTATCAAATCTGAAATTCGTTGATTGTAATAGGTAAACAATACTGATACTCTATTGTCGAACATGCTAAAGTCGGTACCTATCTCAAATTCCCTTAGTCGTTCAACCTCTAAACCTTCATTGCCCAAGGCGCTGGACTGGTTTAATGTCGTAGTTCCTAAAAACTCGTTTGGATTATATCGTCCGAATCTGGCATAGGGGCCAACTGCCGTAAGGTTTCCTGCTTCTCCATATGAAGACCTTAACCTCACTGAGTTGAACACATTTGAAATCCCAGACCCTTCCCAAAAAGGCTCATTGGAAAGCACATAGGAACCCGAAATCTTCGGATAGAAATTAGTCCTGTTATCGGGGTCAAAATTAGTGGCACCATCAACCCTTCCTGCAAATGTCAAGAAGTACCTGTCGTGGAAAGAAAGTGTCTCCTGAATGAAACCTCCGAAGATTTCCAATCTATCATCACTTAGGTTGGTCTGCAGTGGAACGGTTGGTACTCCATTAGCATCCAAATCCCGTCCTTGTGTGCCTGTAAATTCCAAATCACTCGATTGAAAATTATACCCCACAACAGTTTGTGAATTGAGATTATCTGTGATGTCAAAATCAAAAGTGGCGTTTATATCATAATTCCAGTTGAAGATAGTTGCCTCAGCATTTCCTTGGTAACCTAAGTTAAAGTATGATGCATTTACAGGCTCATAAGGATAAATGGGAATAGAAATATTACCCTCTTGTTTATAAGTGTCAACACCTAATATTTGATCGATTGTTAGAAAATCTGTCGGTTTTAAAGAAACCGTAAGGTTAGGAATAAACCGGGTCACATCTTGTGTAATATCGAATGTCTCAATAATCGAAAGTGGGTTTACCCGGGTGGGTTCCACACTTTGTAAGTTTCCGTTGGCATCCCGTTGTGTAGCATCGTAGATATTATTGGTAATATTTACTGAGTTTATAGGGCTCCAGAACACATTACCATCTGGTTTTTCATCAGAAGTACTGTTCATAAAATATAAACCAACACCGTAGGACAACCAATCGTTTACTGTATGATTGAAGTTAAATCTAGCTGACAATCGATTGTATTTGGTATTTCGTATAATTCCCTCGTTGGATAAATATCCAACGGAAGCGGCATATTGCATATCTTCATTGCCATCCCTAAACGAAAGATAGTTATCGGTTCCCAAGCCTGTTTGAAATATTAAGTCTTGATAATCAAAACGCTCCACTTCTACGATATTGGTCAACAAGTTGGCAAAAGGTGTGGTGTTGCCCTCAGAATCTCTACCGAAAATGGGCCAAAGTCTTACATCTTCGCCTCCAAACTGCTCGTTTCTTAGGTTCACATCAACTTCTTTTCTGAGTTGGTTCACATTGAACGAAGTTTTGAAGAATATCTCAGGTCCGTCAGGAAAATTTCTGCCTCGCTTGGTTGTTATGATCACAACTCCGTTGGAGGCCCTTGAACCATAAATGGCAGCGGCGGCAGACCCATTAAGAATGTTGATATCCTCAATGTCATTGGGATTGATATCCACCAATCGATTTTGTCCAGGACTTGCATCTCCGGCACTTACATTAATGTTGGTAACGTTGGTGGTAAGATTACTGGCGATTACCCCATCGACAATGTAAAGAGGTTCAGATGAACCGCTTATTGTGCTGGGTCCCCTTAATCGAATGGAAAAACCACCAGCTGGATCTCCCGAGTTTTGTGTGATTTGCGCCCCCGGCACCTTACCTTGTATCGCAGAGGTCACATTAATAGGGTCAGCTTGCAATAACTGTACACTTTTTACGGTGGTAACGGCATTACCCAGTTTCTTTCTTTCTTGCACTACTGTAGAACCGGTGACCACTACCTCATCTAAGTTGAGTAAGTCTTCGGCAAGATTGAAATCTGTGCTTACGGAACTTTGGGAGCCTAAGGTAATTGAAACCTTTGAGGACGAATATCCCAAGTAACTTGATACAAGCGTATAGCTGCCGGGGGATAAATTGGCTGTAAAACTATAATTTCCATCAAAGTCCGTTACAGTTCCGAAAGTTGTGTTTTCAATAAACACGGATGCCCCTGGAATTGGGGTCCCGTTGGCTCCATCGGTAACAGTTCCCGTAAGCGTATATTGGCTGTCTTGCGCATATGTAATATGCCCTATGCAAAACAAAACCAAAGCTATCCAGGAAAAGAAGAGCCTTCCAAGAATTAAAATTGTTTTTTTCATGAAGAAGTTAGTTTTTAGTTAATATTGAAGTGATACCTAACAAACCCTTCTATGGCCTCGTATTCGGCCATGCCAAGGGCGTTATAGCGGTTGGCGGTCTCTTTGTTTCGTTGTTCGGCACGTTGCCAAAATTCTCGTTCATCATTCCCAGGAAACATAGCACTGTCTTTTTGGGATTGGTGCTTGAAAATGGCATTGATTTTTCGGGTCATATCCTTTGGCCCAATGGGTACCGCCATCTCCATATCGGCAATTTCCCACTCTTGCCACGCTCCTCGATAGAGCCATACATAACAATCCAAAATCCACTCGGCCCTTTCATCAACAAATCTTTGAATGGTTTTGTAAATGACTTCCAAACAAACCCTATGGGTCCCATGAGGGTCTGAAAGGTCCCCGGCGGCAAAAATTTGATGGGGTCTGAGCTTGTCCAGCAATTCGTACGTAATCTGTATATCTTTTTCGGAATAGGGCTTCTTGCGTACGGCACCTGTTTCATAAAAAGGAAGGTTCAAAAAATGGGCACTATCTTCCGAAATACCACAATAACGGCAAGCCGCAAGAGCCTCACCCTTTCGTATCATTCCTTTAAAACTTTGGATTTCTTCGCTATCTATCTGCCCCGGTTTTTTTGAAGACAGAAACTCTCTTACCTCTTTGAATTTGTTTTTAAGGTTGATATTGTCTTCTTGTACATCTGTGGCAAAATCGAGAAAGCGAATTACTTCGTCGTCGAATACGGCAATGTTCCCCGAGGTTTGATAGGCCACATGAACCTTATGCCCCTGATCTACCAACCGTAGCAAAGTGCCACCCATCGATATAACATCATCATCAGGGTGTGGACTGAAGATCAATGAGGTCTTTGGATAGGGCGCTGCCCTTTCAGGGCGTTGGCTATCATCTGCTTTGGGCTTTCCACCGGGCCACCCTGTTATGGTACGCTGCAATTGGTTAAAGACCTTAAGGTTGATTTGTTCGGCAGAACCAATTTCAGCAATTAAATTGCCCATACCGTACTCATTATAATCCTCGTTGGTCAATTTTAGAATGGCCTTGCCTAATTTTTCAGACAGCCATATGGTGGCTCTTTTGATAAATAAATCATCCCATTCACATTCCTCGACCAGCCAAGGGGTATTGGTCCGGGTCAAAAACGATGAGGAAGCACCGTCAAGAACAAAGTCGCAATTTTGGTGATTTTGAAGAAATGTTGCTGGAACGGATTCCTTGATTTCTCCTTCTACGGCTTGTTGAATAATATCCGCTTTTCCTTCGCCCCAGGCCATTAAGATGATTCTTTTGGCATCCATGATAGTGCCGACCCCCATTGTAATGGCTCTTCGAGGAACATTTTCTTCCCCGAAAAAATCGCTGGCTGCATCAAGCCGTGTTACCCTATCAAGTCGAACCAAACGAGTTTTGCTGTTAAGCGAAGACCCGGGTTCGTTGAATCCTATATGGCCGGTTCGTCCAATCCCCAACACTTGAATGTCGATGCCACCGACATTTTTAATTTTTTCTTCGTAATCCAAACAATATTGACGGACCTCTTCCGTACCAACATTTCCCTTTGGGATGTGCACATTCTCTGAGGGGATGTCGATGTGGTCAAAAAGATGTTCATTCATGAACCGGACATAGCTATGGATAGAATCTGGTTCCATAGGAAAGTACTCATCCAAGTTAAAGGTCACCACGTTCTGGAAGCTAAGTCTACCTTCCTTATGAAAATTCACCAGGTATTCATACACTTTTGTGGGGGTGGAACCTGTAGCTAGACCTAGAACGGCTTTCTTGCCTTCTTTTTGTTTTTGGTTAATTAAACTGGCGATTTCGTTGGCCACAAATAAGGAAGCGGTGTTTGAGTCCTCGTGAATTATGGTATGGACTTTTTCAAATCTTCTTTCCTCCGGATAGACTTCTGTCATGGAAAATTATATAGTGTTCTTGCAAAAACTTGAAATCTCAACATCAAATGTATGCAAAAAACAGCATATCATGCAATAAAATGCAATTTTTATCGTAAAATTCTAGATTCTATTCTGTTTTTGCCGTATTTTGCTGTTATTGATGAACGTTTTAAGATTTATTTAACTTTGCTCCCCGTATGTTGAAGGAAGAAAGACACCAATTTATTCTGAATGAAGTTAGAATTCATAATAGAGTGTTGCTCACAGACATAGCGGATTTATTGAATGTTTCGGTGGATACGGTTCGCCGCGACATTAAAGAATTGCATAATGCAGAACAGCTGAAAAAAGTTCATGGCGGTGCTATTTCTTTAGGATTTAACGGCTAGAAT
>NZ_JANQIH010000044.1 GCF_028282265.1 Allomuricauda sp. | reverse complement strand
ATGGTCAAGAAGATATTGATAGGCCTCAAAATCGATTCTTCCCGAGAAGATATCAAATGATTTTTCGATCAATTCTTTGGCTCCATCCAAAGAATACCCCAATCCGATAGCATACTTTTCTATAAGGGTCATTTGGTCCTCGTCGATTTTATTGTCAGCAAATACTATTTTGAAGAAATCAAACAACCGCTTCAGTCTCTGCTCTGAGCTATGCGGAGTTTCAATCGGATATTTGTTCTCCTTTTTCATCACCTCCTTATACTCCTCCTTGGTGATGTTCAATTGAAAAGCAAAACGGTCCAAAATTGCCTTTTCCTTTTCATTGACCTTTCCATCTACAGCAGCCAAACTCGCCAAAGTGGCAAAATGGGCCAAATTTCTTCGCTGTTCTCCGTGCTCGTAAAGATCTAAAATGGGCATGTGTTAAAATTTGTTGGGCAAATATAATTTTTAAACCAGAAACGCGGACAAAAATATCCCCAAAAGAAATTCGTAATTTGACCCTGCTATGAAAACACCCTTACTGCAATTTACGGATAAAGGTATTTATTGCAAAGCTGCCAATGTTTACCTTGATCCCTGGAAACCTGTGGACAAAGCAATCATTTCACATGGCCATGCCGACCATAGTCGGTGGGGTCATAAAAAATATATTACCCATCACAGAAATGTTCCCATTGTTCAACATCGTTTAGGAGAGGTTTCAATTACTGGGAAGAAATGGGGCGAGAGCTTCTCGGTGAACGGGGTAAAATTCAGTCTTCACCCCGCAGGACACATTGTTGGTTCCTCGCAAATTCGTGTGGAACACAAAGGAGAAGTATGGGTTTTTACCGGCGATTATAAAACCGAGGATGATGGTCTGGCCACTCCCTATGAAAATGTCAATTGCCACACCTTTATTACGGAATGTACCTTCGGTTTGCCCGCCTTTAAATGGATACCTCAAGAGGAAGTTTTCAAAGACATCAATGCTTGGTGGACTGAAAACAAAGCGGAAGGCAAAACATCAGTTCTTTTTGGATATACTTTAGGGAAAGCGCAGCGGCTTTTAAAACATCTGGACACATCCATCGGAAAAATCTACACCCATGGCGCCGTTGAGAATATGACCGAAGTACTCCGACCTTTGGTAAATTTACCTGAAACCACATTGGTCACAAGGGAAACAAAAAAGGAAGAACTATTAGGAAACATGGTCATTGCTCCACCTAGTGCACATGGCAGTACTTGGATACGTAAAATGGTGCCCTATATCACTGCCTCAGCAAGTGGATGGATGACCTTTAGGGGTGCGCGTCGAAGAAGAGCGATTGACAAAGGATTTGTTTTGAGCGATCATTGCGACTGGGATGGACTATTGGATAGTATCAAATCCACAGGGGCGGAAAAAATCATCTGTACCCACGGTTATACCGAAATCTTTTCTAGGTATTTGAGGGAATTGGGATATGACGCACGGACCGAGAGTACACAATATGAAGGGGAATTAGCAGAAATCAACACCTCAGAATCCGCAAAAGCAGAGGTGGAATGAAGCAGTTCGCCCAACTCATCAAAACGCTTGACAGCACGAACAAGACCAATGTTAAAGTTCAGGCGTTGGCCGATTACTTCAATACTGCGAATGATACCGATAAAGTCTGGACCATTGCTATTCTCTCACATAGGAGGCCGCCAAGACCAGTCAATACTACATTACTCCGAGAGTGGGCAGCTGAACTTTCCAAGATTCCCAGTTGGTTGTTCGAGGAAAGCTATCATATTGTGGGGGATTTGGCCGAAACCATAGCTTTGGTAGTTCCAAGTTCAAAAAAGGGAACCCATAAAACCTTGACCCTTTTTTTAGAGGAAATGATAGCCCTTAAACCCAAAAGTGAGGAAGAGAAGAAACGATACCTGATTGAAAACTGGGAATGTCTGGATTACTACGAACGCTTTGTATTTACAAAACTGATTACCGGAGGATTTCGAATTGGGGTAAGTCAAAAACTCATGACCAAAGCATTGGCCAAAGCCACTCAGTTGGACGAAGATGTTTTGGCCTACAAACTTATGGGGAACTGGGATCCCAATATCATTTCATTTCAAGACTTGGTTTTAGAGGAAAGGGAAAGTGACTATCTATCCAAGCCCTATCCCTTTTACTTGGCATACGCTCTGGAGGATAAAGTAGAGGATCTAGGAGAGGTGTCCGATTGGTCAGCTGAGCATAAATGGGATGGCATTCGGGCACAAGTGATTCTTAGAAACCAAGAGATTTTTATTTGGAGCCGTGGCGAGGAATTGGTGACGGATAAGTATCCGGAATTCCTGTCTTTTGTTGGAGTTATTCCCGATGGAACCGTGCTCGATGGAGAACTGCTTCCCTACCCTAACGGCGAAATTGGCACCTTTAATGACCTCCAGACCCGAATTGGTAGAAAAACGGTTTCCAAATCCCTTTTGGAAAAGACTCCCGTCATCCTCAAAGCTTACGACCTTTTGGAATCGGAGGGCAATGACATCCGAAGTAAACCTTATCTGGAACGAAGAGAACTTTTAGAAAAGGTGGTTGAGCGAAGTCAAAACCACAATACGGTCACTTCGACTCCAATCAGTGACCTGCCTCTTTTGCTTTCGGAACGATTACAATTCGATTCATGGCAACGGGTTGCTGCTGAAAGGGCACGCTCCCGTGAAATGCGAAGCGAAGGCTTAATGCTAAAACATAACCATTCCTCCTATCAGGTAGGGAGAAAAAAGGGAGATTGGTGGAAGTGGAAAGTAGAACCGCTTACTATCGACGCCGTGCTAACTTATGCCATGCGAGGCCATGGTCGACGAAGCAATCTGTTTACTGATTACACTTTCGCCTTGTGGGACACCAACGAAGCAGGCGAAAAGGAGTTGGTCACCTTTGCAAAAGCCTATTCAGGATTGACCGATGCCGAATTCCGAGAAGTGGATGCTTGGATCAAGAAGAATACCTTGGAACGATTTGGTCCCGTTCGCAGTGTTACGCCCCACCATGTTTTTGAAATTGCCTTTGAAGGAATTGCTCTTTCCAAACGACATAAAAGTGGTGTGGCAACGCGTTTTCCAAGAATTCTCAGATGGCGAAAGGACAAAAAAATTGGAGAGGCGAATTCTTTGGATGACCTTAGGGGACTTATTCCGAGCGTAGCGAAGGAATCCTTTAAATCAGACACAAAATGACCAAGGGTTACTGCTACATTCTCACGAACAAAAACAAAACAGTGCTCTATATTGGTGCTACCTCCGACATTGAAAGAAGAATAAATGAGCACAAACAAGGTGTTTTTCCTAAATCGTTCACTAAAAGATATAATTGCACTCTATTGGTATATTTTGAGGAGCTTGATGATGTAGCTGATGCTTTTAGAAGGGAAAAGCAATTAAAAGCTGGAAATCGAAAAAGAAAAATTGATTTGATTAACTCGGTAAATCCAAAGTGGAATGACTTATCCCTAAATTGGATAGATGATAACTTTGAACTGAAAAAGCTGAGCAAAAAACTAAACTGATTGCTTCGCTTTGCTCGCAATTTATGACCCAAAAAGAGCTTTTCCATATTGCCCAAAACTGGTTCCATCAACAAGGTTGGAAACCGTTTCCTTTTCAAAAGGAAACCTGGAAAGCCTTCTTGCAAGGAAAACATGGATTACTAAATGCACCAACGGGAAGTGGGAAAACCTACGCGCTATGGTTTCCCATTGTTCTGGATTACATCAATAGACACCCCGACTATAAAACCAAACATAAAAAGGGTTTGAAGGCCATCTGGATTACCCCCCTTCGTGCGCTTTCACAAGAAATCAAGCAATCGGCAGAGCGAGTCACCCAAGATTTAGAAACCCAGATGACCGTGGGAATTCGAACCGGAGATACCTCGACCAAAGAGCGTGCTCGCCAAAAGACAACTATGCCCGACTTGCTTATCACCACTCCCGAAAGTCTTCAACTATTATTGTCTTCCAAAGGATATGCAAAAGTCTTTCAGGATTGCTCCGCCATTGTGGTTGATGAGTGGCATGAGCTATTGGGCACCAAACGAGGTGTACAAATGGAATTGGGCCTTTCCCGCCTAAAAACGATTTGCAAAAACCTAAGGGTTTGGGGCATCTCAGCCACCATTGGAAATTTAGAACAGGCCCGGGAAGTTCTGTTGGGACCTACGTCCGATGCTTTGAAAAACTCTGTTTTGGTCAAGGCCAACCTCAACAAAAAAATCACGGTAAAGAGTATCATCCCAGAGCAAATGGAGACCTTTCCCTGGCGGGGACATCTGGGTCTGCGTTTATTGGAAGAAGTAGTTCCTATCATCAACAACAGCAAAACAACATTGCTTTTCACCAACACGCGAAGCCAATGCGAAATCTGGTTTCAGAAAATTCTGGAAAAACATCCAGAATATGCAGGTGAAATGGCTATGCACCATGGGAGTGTGAACAAGGAAACCCGAATATGGGTGGAACAGGCCATTCGCAATGAAAGTTTAAAAGCGGTGGTCTGCACTTCAAGTCTGGACCTTGGTGTGGACTTTGCTCCCGTGGAAACGGTGGTGCAAATAGGAGGACCCAAAGGTGTAGCGCGTTTTCTTCAGCGTGCGGGTCGCAGTGGACACCGCCCTGGTAAGGAAAGTGTTATTTACTTTCTGCCTACCCATGCTATGGAACTCATCGAAGCTTCTGCTCTTCAAGTAGCCGTTCGTGACAATGCAGTCGAAGACCGTATCCCCTATCTTAACAGCTATGATGTCCTGGTTCAATATCTAACGACTTTAGCCGTATCTGATGGGTTTTATCCAGATGAGATTTATCCTGAAATAAAACAGACCTTTTGTTTTCAAGGCATCACGGAACAAGAATGGCAATGGTTGCTCAATTTTTTGGTGATGGGGAGTCAAAGTCTAAAAACCTACGATGAATACAAAAAAGTTGAAGTAGAGGAAGATGGCAAGTTCAAAGTGAACAGTAGGGCCATAGCGATGCGACATCGATTTCAGATAGGAACCATAGTGGGAGACGCCAGTGTAGCTGTCCGGTATCAAAAAGGAGGATACATCGGTTCCATTGAGGAGTACTTTATTTCCAAATTAACCCCTGGAGATGTATTTACTTTTGCCGGGAGGAATCTGGAGTTCATCCGAATCAAAGGGATGCAGGCTCACGTTCGCAACTCCACCAGGCGCACTAACAAAGTTCCCTCGTGGATGGGAGGCCGCCTGAGCTTTTCAGCGCAAATGTCAAAGCTTTTACGGGATGAAATGTATACCGCCGACCCCAACAACCATCAACAATCTGAGGAAATCAAGGCGCTGCTCCCTATGTTCAACAAACAACGGGAAGAAAGCATCGTGCCCAAGCCAGACGAATTTTTGATTGAGACGTTCAAAACTCGAGATGGTTACCACCATATTTTCTATCCGTTTGAAGGTAGGCAGGTCCACGAGGCCATGAGCAGTCTGCTTTCGTATCGTATTGGCCTATTGACTCCCATAACTTGTTCTTTGGCCTTCAACGATTATGGGTTCGAAATGCTTTCAGATAAGGAAATTGATATTCAAGCAGTAATTGACAATAATCTTTTTACGACCGAGTACATGCTGTCCGACCTTCAAAAAAGTTTGAATTCCAATGAAATGGCCCGACGAAAATTTCGCGATATTGCGGTCATCAGTGGCATGGTCTTTACGGGATATCCTGAAAAAGGGATTAAGATGAAGCACCTACAAAGTAGTTCACAATTGCTTTTTGATGTTTTCCGTGATTTTGAACCCGATAATCTAATGTTTCAGCAAGCATTTACAGAAACCTTTGAACACCAGTTGGAAGAAGGGCGTTTGCGTTTGGCTTTGGAACGTATTGCCTCCCAAGAAATCGTTTGGAAAAACTGTAAGAATCCAACACCTTTTTCTTTCCCGATAATTACTGATAGATTGCGCGAGAAACTATCCAACGAAAAATTGGCGGACCGTATCAAGAGAATGACCAAGATTTTAACCAAGTGACGGTTGACCTCCAAATACAAAATCAAAAATTTGTGCTCCACCCTTTGGGTGGTGTTTTTTGGGTTAACAAATCCCAGTTGCTTATTAGTGATGTGCATTTGGGAAAAGTGGCCCATTTTAGAAAGTTTGGGGCGGCGGTTCCTAGAAAGGCATTGCACAACAACTACCTGTTATTGGATG
>NZ_JANQIH010000026.1 GCF_028282265.1 Allomuricauda sp. | reverse complement strand
TCAAATTCCAAAAGCTGGCTTTTGTTTTTCGAAACTAAAAAACCCTTCACACCAAGTGTGAAGGGTTTTAACTTCTTGCGGTCTGGACGGGACTCGAACTTTTCCTCAAAATGCCCTGTATATAAGGCCTGCCAAAGGGTTGTTTTTTGGGCTCACCGCGCGGCTCACCTTTTAACAAAGTTTAACATTTTAGAAGTTACTATTGATAAGTAATCAATCGTTTATTTGAATTTTCTTTTTACTTCATCCCTACATACAGCTCTTAAAGCATCTATGTGCGTCGCCAAAAGATTTTTACTCCGGGTTCTTCTATCCAAGTCTAATTTCGGCTTCATTTTAAGAATCACCTTTTCTTCTAAATTTCTCAGCTCTGTTTTGGGAAGTGGGATTTCGCTTACCCAATATCCAAATTTTAAATTGTCAAACATCCATTCTGTGAGCTTAGTTTCACCTTCCCTAGTAAACTTATACTTATCTGCCCTCAGTTTAGAACCGTTTAAGTCCCTCCTAATCGCTATCAGCTCTAATTCTTTTTTTAAAATTGCGCCGATGGATCTTCTAAAACTTGACCAACCTGTTTTTCCAGAAGCTAAGTGACTCAATGTATCCCGACCATGCAAACTTTTCTCCGCTAAACCTACATAAATAACTTCACCATTTTTTCCAAACATGCCTAAATCCTTTGTTGAGTTTAAAAAGTAGGCATAAATTCCTTGTTTGGTGGGAAGATGTTCAATTTCTGAAACAGGAATTGTTGAATGCAAAATAGAATTAATCACTTCTTCTTCCATTGGCGCGCTAATTCGGGTTATCCTTTTTTTGAACTTTAGTAAAGTTACTGCTTCTGAATTATTACTTGTTGAAAATGAGAAGGGCCACAAAAAAGCAAGGTTTCAGTATCTAAATCCTTTAGAACAACTATGTTCTAATTCTCTGACATGCTTTTCGTAATATTTTCTATCAATAAAAAGTGTAAGTAGATAGTATAATTAATATTAAACGGGGAAGTTTCAATATCTTCAGATATTGTTCCATTTGGTGTAGTTTTAGTTTTATTCCAACTTAGAAATATAAACGTAAAATAGATATTTACAGGCGCAACAACATGAACCAAAGCCTAATTAATAAGTAATAGTTTAGTAACCAATGAATTACAAGGAGAAATTTGAGGCCTCTGAGCATCGAGCTCATTATAAGAACATTGCGACTAAGATTTTACGCGACATGGAGGACTTACGGGCCATGGTAGAACATTCGCCTACGGCCTCAAGGAGGTGGGTATGGGAGTTGATTCAAAATGCCAAGGACGTACATCCGGAACATGGAACTCATATCCTTATCGATCACAGTCCCAATAGTGGTAGTCCCTATCTAAAATTCCTTCACAACGGAAGGCCTTTCACGGCAGACAATATCCGTTTTTTGATAGAACAGATTTCCACAAAGGACCGTAAGAAGGGTGAGATTGGCAGGAGCGGCACTACGGGCAAGTTTGGAACTGGTTTCTTGGCCACACATTTACTTTCGGAAAAGGTGACGGTATCTGGTGTAGCTAAAGAACCGGAACTTGAGTACCAGAGTTTCAAGATGGAACTGGATAGAAGTGGATATGAACTCGAAGAGATCACGGACGCAGTGGAAAGGGCCAAAATAGCGGTGAACCATCTTGACGAATCAACACCTTTATCTAATTATGATCCTAATGCTTTTAACACCGAGTTTCATTACAATCTGGATGACGCGCTCAGCCTCAAGGTGGCCAAGACTGGAATAGATGACCTACTCAATTGTTTGCATTATACCTTTGTTTTTGTACCTGAAATAAAGTCCGTCCAAATTCCTTCGTTGAACAGGACCTATCTAAGGCATGGTCCTAAAGAGTCATTGAGTGCTAATCTGACCCTACAATCCATCATGGTACAAGGGGATGGACAAGTTTATAGCCTTGTCACATTGCAAAATGGACTTACCACAATCGCTGTGCCCGTAATACGTAGGAAAGAAAGTTTTGAATTAGTACCAATAGAAGATAGTATTCCAAGATTGTTCTGTGATTTTCCTTTGGTGGGGACTGAAGTCCTGGAATTGCCTATGATCATCAACAACCCAAATTTCAATCCAACTAATGCAAGGGATGGTGTGGCCCTGACTCAAACGCAAAGACATAACAAACAAATAGAGGAAAACCAGGCCATAATTCTAGAGGCTATCGAACTATATTACGAACTGCTCGAATATTCCATTGCCAACAATTGGGGAAACCTGCATCTATTGGCACATATCAGACACTTCAGTAGCGTGCCTAGTTGGGTAGACAATTCATGGTACATGGACAACGTACTCCGACCTATACGCAACCGGTTGCTAAAGGAACCCATTGTAACCAATGCCAGCCAAGATTTGGTCTCGATTCTAAATCAAGATGGTCAGAAATATGTTTGGTTTCCCGCTTCAGGCAAGAAGGAGATTCGATCTAAAATATGGGAACTGGCCAACCAATGGTTTCCCTATTGCCTACCTCGGGAATCCGATATAGAACTATGGAATAAGTTAACTTGGGATGAGTGCGGGAAATTAGATGTTACCCAGTTTGCGAAATTCATTGAAAACAAAGGTACATTGGAAGAAATGCAGTCAGTACTTTTGCAAATTAATGCCCATGACTGGCTCAATAGCTTCTATGAGCTAATAAAGACAGAAGAGCGTCATTACGATTCGATAATCAACAATTATGCGATATTTCCAAATCAGAATGGTGACTTGTGCAAAAAGGAGCATTTATACTTGGACAATGGAGATATTGATGAGAAACTGAAGGACATACTAAATTTATTGGACTCGGATATCCGTTCGGAACTGTTGGATAGTCTGGTAATGGCCGACTTTGATTCCTCTGCAGCTTTGGGTTTAGAATATGCAGTCAGGGAGATTACCACAGAGGTACAACAAAAGACCGTAGACAGGGAATTGGCGAAGGATTATAGGAATGCTTTTCGGCAATTATTGCTTTGGTTCAACGAAAATCCAGAGCGAGCAAAGAACTTGTTTCCTGCTTTATATAGAACCAAACACCTCTTGTATGATGAAGAGGAGATTATGGAAAACATCACAAAAGCGGAACAGTTATCAGAGCTTTTGGAGGAATACAATGTTGAAAACATCAATCAACTGCGAGAACTGATTGCAAGTAACGAAG
>NZ_JANQIH010000019.1 GCF_028282265.1 Allomuricauda sp. | reverse complement strand
TAGGTGATTTGGTGCATGGCCCTAGAAGGCACAATAATCACCGTAGCAATATAAACCGCTACCCCATAATAAGCGACGTTTTCGATTTTCAGGAACTGATTCAGCATCACTTTATCAATCTCCAGTAGAATCAATGCTGCTGAGCCTCCCAGTATAATGAGCAGAGAATAAAACAGAACCTCCTTGGTATTCGACGGAAACTTAAAATTGATTTTAGGAAACCGTATGCTATAGGCGTAGACCTTGATAACTACCGTACGAAGTATGTACAGGCCTACCAAGTATATGAAGAAGTCATCCAAGGAGATAATTTCAAAATACAAAAGAACAAGAAGTATCGATACCCCTATACGACCAAAAACCTCTTTCATAAAATTGCCAAAAGTGGATTTTAAATGGATTTTACACCACGCGTAGAAAATCTCAAAGTAAGCCATAGCCAAGCCTACCAAAAAAATATACCAAATATAGTTCCCCACCATTGGGTTCTCGGCAGAAACAATATCCACAATGGAATCCTTGAATAAGAAGGTAAACATAGCCAAAGGAATGATTGCCAAAAGGGGAACCAACAACATTAAAGATAGAAAGCCATCTTTCTCCAGGTCCGCGTACTGGGTATAAAATTTGACCATGGTATTATGGACCCCAAAAGCCATGATTGGCATTAAAATAGCTCCCGACGCCAAAATAAAAGTAACAAGACCATAATAGGCTTCTGGTAAAATGGAGGTGTACAAGAAAAGCGTATTTACCGCACCAAATAGAAAACCCAAATAGGTGGTCAAAACGTTGGTGATGGACTGTTTTATTACGACTCCCATCAGATAATATTTGCTAAGGCATCGGTAAGATTCCTTCTATGGTATCTTTCTATGTCCTTTGATGTCAATTCCAATTCGTTGTTTGTATACTGTTGAAACCACTTTAAAAGTACATTTTTTAGGGAATCAACTTCTTTATGCAAAAAAACCGCTCCCGATTCCGTCTCCTTAACTATTTGAGCTGCCTCCCAATCCTGGGGTCCAATAGCCAATATAGGACGTTTGGCCGATAAATACTCGAAGAGTTTTCCGGGAATTATTCCTTGGGTTTCTTTGGAATCGATTTCCAGCAATAAAAGCACCTGTGATTTCTGTTGGAGTTTTAAAATTTCATCATGGGAAACATAGCCCATTAGGTCAACAAAATCCATTAGTTTGGATTTTTCTAAAGACTGTAACACCTCCTGCCCTACTACCCCAGCCAATTGAATCCTCAGAGACACTTTAAAGGATTCATTTTCTGAAATGAGCTCACCAAGAGCTTTCCAGAGATTATCCGGATTTCTTCCTGTCAACAAAGAGCCAAAGTGCGAAATGGTAAAATGATCGTCCCGCGAATCATTTTTCGAAATACTTTCAAATCCGTTGGTAATGACTTCAATAGGTCTTTTGGTAATCTGTTCAAATTCTTTTTTAGTTGTCGAACTGGTCACCACAATTTTATCAGCACTGTTCAATACCTCATGCTCCATCTTCTTGTGTTTACGAATGGATGAAGAAGTCAACCGAAGTTTGTTGTGGTAACCGATGGAGGTCCAAGGGTCTCTGAAATCGGCAATCCACCGGACCGAATGATTCCTTTTCAGTCCCATTCCGATAAGGTGAAGACTATGGGGTGGCCCCGTAGTGATTATGGTTTCAATTTTTTCTTTGGATATATACTCAGAAAGAAATTTCACCGAAGGTTTTACCCAAAACTTTCGTGCATCCGGGATGAAGAAATTGCCTCGGACCCAAAGCAACATTCGGTCCATCAATGATAGTTTTTTCTCGGGAATTATCCCTGAGCTTATGCTTTTCGTTTTCTTTTTGGAAAGCAATGAAGCAAAAAAATAGGGTTCTCGAATAGGTTGCTTCAGCACTCTGACATTTTCTGGTAGCTCTTCCAACAGTTTTTCATCCAAAATGGGATAGGATGGGTTTTCCGGTGCATATACTATGGGTGCGAATCCGAAATCAGGGAGGTATTTTACAAACTTCAACCAACGTTGCACTCCTGGTCCGCCAGCAGGGGGCCAATAATATGTTATGACCAAAACCTTTCGCATCAGGCTTTATCTTTCTTTTTACCTCTTTTCGGAATAAAGGACCATACCAAACCTGCAATAACAACCAAGCCTAAAAAAATGTTGCTGCCCAAGGCGATTTTACTCCCCATCTCTACAACTTCCGGTTCAAAGGTAAAGGTGATGGTGTGTTGACCGGAGGGGATACGAAGTCCCCGCAGTGCATAATTCACCCGATAGTGTTCCGCTGATTTGCCATCAATGGAAACCTTCCATCCATTCGGATAATGCATCTCAGAGAAAACCGCAAAACCTAGATTGGGGTTGTTGGATTCATACTTTAGATAATCTGGACGATATTCAGTTAAGGCAATCGTAGAAGTGGAATCTACCTGGTAACTAAGCTTGGTCAAAGTCGGGTACAATTGGGTGTTTACCACCGCTTCGGTTTTAGCGTCAAATGATTCAAGTTTTGTCATTTCCTCATTTGAGGTACTTGTGGGAATCAACCTTTGAACGAACCAAGCATTTCCATTTGCTTGATCATTTACTGCCGGAAAACTATTCCCCTCCTCATCTTGTTGGATGATATACTTTACATTGAGCATGTTCAAGACCTCTAAATTGTTCTGATACAAATGATGTTCAAACAATTCTTGAAGACGTCTGGGTTTAGCGGCATGATATCCTCCGATAGACTTATGAAAATAGGAAGTCCTAGCCCCATTGAGTCCTTCCTGAGGGTCAAAAACTCGGAAAACATCCTTGTCTTGTTGGATAAGCTCATCAATTTGGGAAGTTTGAAATGGAACATTAACTCTTCGTTGTCTTACAAAATCGTCATCGTTTACGTATCGCAAATTGACTCCCACTAAATCAAATAGAATCAAAAGTCCAAATCCAAGGGCCGCAATGTTCTTGTTAATTTTCTCCTTTATAATCAACCATACTAGAAAGGCTGTGAGGGCCACAAAAATTAAAGAACGAAGGGTGTCATTTATATAGACTGCCTCACGATCTCTTTGAATCATGGCCATCAATTCATCCCCAAAATAAGTACGGTATGTTTCGTCGCGAAGTCCAACAAAATCAAAAAAGCCTTTGAGCAAGAATATTAGAACGACCAGACCCAAGGTAACAAATAGAGCGTATTTCCATTTATTGAGTTTTTGTTTTTTCTTAGAGGACTTAAAAAGTTCTCGAAGCCCCAAAATTCCCAGAACCGGAAGACAGAGTTCCAAAACTACCTGTATGGACGATACTGCCCTGAATTTATTATACAACGGGAAATAGTCTATCATGAAATTGGTCAGTGCAGGAAAATTTTTTCCCCAAGAAAGAAGTAAGGAGAGTAAAGCCCCAATAACCAACCACCATTTCCGTTTTCCCTTTACAAAGAAAACACCGAGAACAAAAAGAAAAAACACTACGGCACCTACATAAGCTGGCGCAGCCACAATAGGTTGTTTGCCCCAGTATAAGGGCAGTGCACTTGAAAACTCAATCGCCTTACTGGGCGAGAGTCCTTGGCCTGTAAGATATTCGTATGATTTGGACCTGGTTCCCAAATCCTCACTACCCGAGCCTCCAAAAAGCCTAGGTGAAAACAAATTCAAGGATTCTGCGATTCCATAACTGTATTGCGTGATATACTCTTTGTCCAATCCGGTTGATGGTGCTTTGGGTGTACCATCAGGGTTAATGGTCAATTCAGATGTTCCGCGTGTACTCCAATCTGCATATTCCTTTGTTGCCAATAATCCGGTTGCATTGGTGGCTATGGATAAAATCACAGCGCCCAGTAATATAGCAACACTGACAAAGTAGTGCTTTAGCTTACGTTCCTTTATGGCGTAAACCAGGTACACCAGTCCCAAAACCAGAACCAATAACATAAAATAATAGGTCATTTGGTAGTGGTTTGCGTTGATTTCCAGGGCCATTGCCAAGGCTGTGAGCACAAAGCCCAACAAGTATTTTTTTCGAAAGGTCAACACAATACCACCAAGAACCATTGGGATATAGCCCAAAGCATGAGCCTTGGCATTGTGCCCTACGCCCAATATGATAATTAGATATGTAGAGAAACCGAAAGCCAAAGCTCCCAATACTGCCAAACGGTATTCCACTTTTAAACAGAGCATCAAAATGTAAAACCCGATGAAATATAAAAAAAGGTAATCTGCCGGTCTGGGCAAAAACCGAATCAACCTATCCAGTTTTTTAACGTAATCGTGAGGGTAGTTAGCCCCCAGTTGATAGGTAGGCATTCCGCCGAAGGCACTATTGGTCCAATACGATTCTTCTCCCGTAAGTTCCTTGAAATCGTTTCGTTCTTTGGCCATACCCTTGTACTGGGCAATATCGGATTGAAATATAGCTTTTCCCTGCAATACGGGATAGAAGTACATTAAGGAAGCTAAAATGAAAAAAGCAGCTACGCACAGATGGGTAAGCAAGGCTTTTACGGAAAAGTTCATGAATTGATTTTGAATCAACAAATATTAGTCAATTTCTTCAAAATCTATATATTCTCCAACTTTTTTTGTGGGTTTGGACCTTCGTTGCGGCCTCTTGAATATGGAGGTTTCTCCTTCTGTTTCGGTGGATTTTTTATAAGAGTCTGTCGTCCCAAACTGTTGTCCAAAACGTTCTTGGGTCTTCTTCACCGCAAATCCGAACAATTTAGGTGCCAACCATCTCAACAGCAATTTGAGACCGTAGTATACTAAGATGAGTACTAAAATCGTTTGTAATAAAACCATATAACTAGACTAGTGAATCAAAATTACTTAGTTAGTCACGCAATGACCACCAAAGTATCATAAAATACTATTAAAAAAGTTATATGGATTTCCCTTTTCGAAAAATTACGTTGTTTTTTCTGTTCATCACGCCACTCTTATCTTGGGCTCAATACACCGATGTTATCAATTCGAACAGACCCGGAAGGGCAGTAAGCGCCTATGCCGTTGGAAAAAATGTGGTTCAGTTAGAAATGGGTTTGCTCTACGAACAGCAGGATGACGCCTCACTAAATACAGACTCCAACATTTTTGGATCTGATTTTGCGGTACGTTACGGACTTCTTTTCGAGCAGTTGGAAATCATTTATGAAGGTTCCTTCATCAACCAGAACCTTACTTTTACAGAGTTGGGTACTGATGTGACCCGTACCGATTTCTCAAGAAATCGCGCTGGAGTGAAATATCTAATCTTTGACCCCTATAAAAATCCTGAACGCAATAAACCCAATCTTTACAGCTGGCGGGCGAACAATGTTTTTCAATGGAAAAATTTAATTCCGGCCGTCTCGGTTTATGCAGGTGCCACTTTTAATTTAGGTGACAATCCTTTCTTTGAGGGAGATCCCGTGGTATCCCCCAGAGGTGCTGTAGCAGCCCAAAGTCGTCTTTCTCCGCGTTTTGTGCTTATTGCGAATGTAGCCTATGATCGAATAGGGACGGACTTTCCCGAGTGGAGCTACGCTCTTTCGTTAACCCATGCGTTTAGAAATCCAAAGTGGAGTGTTTTCTTTGAAACCCAGGGTATCAATAGTGATAGATATTCCGATATTCTATTGCGTAGTGGTGTTGCCTATTTAATCAACAAAAACTTTCAAGCCGACTTTCATTTGGGTTCCAATTTTAAAACTTCCCCATCACGATTATTCACTGTTCTAGGGTTTTCATATCGACTCGATTTTCATAAGGATGAGTTGATACCTATTGAAAATCAAAGTTCTGGACAAAACGGCAATATCAAACGAAAAAAATACAAGAAGAAACGTCGTAAGAAGAAGAAAAACGACTTCTAAGTTTTGACCCCAACATTTTTCTCCTGAATATAATATTCCTATTATTGGGCCTTAGAAAATACATCTATGGTCACTGTACAAAAGGTAGAATCCAAAAACGACTTAAAACGTTTTGTGAAGTTTCCCTTCTCCCTTTACAAAGGTTCTCCATATTGGGTACCGCCCATTATAAAGGATGAAATGGATTCCTTCGACACCGATAAGAATCCGGTTTTTGAGAGTGCAGAAGCTTCCTTTTATCTGGCCTATAAAAATGGCAAAATTGTTGGTCGCGTTGCGGCAATAATTAATTGGTTGGAGGTAAAGGAACAAAATCTGGCAAAGATGCGTTTTGGCTGGTTCGATTTTGTTGACGATTTCGAAGTGTCTAAGGCTTTACTTGACAAAGTCGCTGAAATCGGGAAAAAGAACAAACTCTTTTATATGGAAGGGCCTGTTGGTTTCTCCAATTTAGATAAAGTTGGGGTACTTACGGAGGGTTTTGATCATATTGGAACGATGATTACTTGGTATAATCATGCTTACTATCAATCTCACTATGAAAAGTACGGTCTTGTCAAGGAAAAAGAATATTTAGAGAATAAGTTCCCTGCAGCCAATGCCGACCCCAAGTTTTTCTACAAAGCCAATTTATTGATAAAGAAGAGGTACGGCCTAAAGGAAATGAATTTCAGCAGCAGTAATGAAATTATGCCTTGGGTTGATGAAATGTTCAGCCTTTTCAATGAAACCTATTCCAAACTATCGTCCTTTGTAAAAATCACCGATGTCCAAAAAGCTTACTTCAAGAAAAAGTATATCAGTTTTATAAATCCTGAGTACATCAAATTTGTGGTGGATTCCAATGATAAATTAGTAGCCTTTGCCATTGTGATGCCCTCATTTTCGAAGGCTTTGCAAAAAGCCAATGGAAGGCTGTTTCCGTTTGGTATTTTTCATCTGTTAAATGCCAAGAAGCATAGTAAAGATGTTATTTTTTATCTGATAGGGATTCATCCTGATTATCAAAACAAAGGAGTTACAGCCGTTATTTTCAACGAGTACTACAAAACATTTCAGGAAAAGGGTATTGTCAATTGTATTCGTACTCCTGAATTGGCTGAAAATACGGCCATCCGCCAAATGTGGAAGCATTTTGACCCCGTTACCCATAAAAGGCGAAGGACGTATCGAAAAGATTTGGTATAATGTAACAAAATGGCTCCTTGAGTACTCTATAGTTATAAATTGATAGAACATGCTCAATCTGGCCACCGGAGAATATTTTGGAAATAGCACTAAAACTCTTGAAAATGAGTATCTGAAGCTCTGCATTACCAATTACGTTCCCGAAACTGTTATTGCACCGCATAACCATGAAAACCCATACCTAAGCCTTCTTGTCAATGGAAGCTATCTCGAAGAAGGAGAAGTAATTACACAAACCATCGCACCGGGTGAAGTGCTGTACAGGCCAAAGGGATACGGACATAGAAATTGTTTTGAGCAAAATGATGGGACCTGTTTTAACATTGAGTTCAAACCGGATTGGTTCAATCACTTGGCCAAACTTCCCACAAATGGGAAGGACAGGCCTATAAAGTTTAACGCGGCCAGATATCCCTTTTTCTATAAATTGTTTTTGCAATTAAAGCATAACACATCGCACGAAGTCATTTTTGATGAGGTATATGATTTTTATGCAGCATTCGCTGTGTCTGCACCACAAAAAACCATGCAAGCTTGGATGAAGGATGTGTACGCTATCATCCAAGATGAAATCGATAGATTCCATTCTTTGAATGAATTATCCAATAGAGTTTACGTTCACCCAGTATATCTGTCCAGAGCATTTAAGATGTATTCGGGACATACCTTGAAGGAGTTTCAGATGAAAACGAAGATTGAAAGAGCCATTCATCTTTTATTGAACACTTCAAAAAATGTCAGCTCCATTTCTTTTGAACTTGGTTTTTATGATGACTCACATTTCATACGTTCTTTCAAATCCATTTATGGCATACCCCCTGCCAAATTCAAGCGCGATATAAATAGTTGATATCGTACAATTTTATCCTGGACAGCCCATATACCTTTGACCTTAAAATAATTTTAGGATGCAAAAGGTTACTTATCAGAATTTTCAGTGGGGCTTTCTACTGCTTATACTTCATGGAGTATTTGCCCAAAAACCAATGTTGGATACGGAAACATTGGATTATGACCAAATCTATTCCCACGCATTGGATGCCAATGTGAAGGATATTTTTCCGCTTCTGGACATCAATCCGGAGCAGCTAAGTGAGAAAGACGTCCTATTCATCGAAAATTTCAATGAAAGGTTCAAATTCGAAGAAGATCGTTCAGAATATCTAAAGAGCCAACAATCGAGAATACATGATTTACAGTTAATCGTTAGAGATTACTGGCGAAAATCATTGTTGGACCCCAAAGGCAATTTTGAAGATACCTTGGCCGAAGAAGTAACCGCTTTCCTTAAAAAAGAATATGTAATCATCAAAAACAGAAACATTGATAGAGATAGTCTTGGTTACCTAGTGAGTGAATATATTAAAAGTAAAGGCTACCATACCACCAAAGAAATGGGTAAAACAGGAAGAATTTTCGATTTATTGGTTTGGGAGTCACAGAGGGACTCTCTTTACACTTTTGACTTGAAGAATGAACAAATTCAGGTAAAAGTGGTTTTTATGAATGATTTTGTAACCTTGGGCTGGGAAGAGTACGCCACTTTTGGAACACGATATCCTGGAGGTTGGGCCACGGATAGCGCTATTTATTGTGTTGAAGAAGTTTACGATTTGGAAAGTGAGAAGTTTAGGATCAGTTATTTGGCCCATGAAGGAAGACATTTTGCTGATAAAAAAAAGTATCCAAATCTTAAAGGGCCTGATTTAGAATATCGTGCGAAGCTTTCCGAACTCAGCTTGGCCCAAGACAGGATTTATCACCTACTAAAGGCATTTACAGCCAACGCAAATAAAAACAGTGAAAACCCCCACCCGCTTGCGAACTATTGTGTTATACGGGACTTGTCGCGATTACAATTTAAAATGGGTTTTCAAAAGGACGCCGAAAATTGGAAAACGGTCTCTCCAGAAAAAATCAATCGAATGGCACATAAGCTTTTGAAGAAAAACACCAAAGAACTCCAAAAAAGGGGAACTTCGGTTGAGCGACTGATCAAAGCGAAGTAACTCTTCAAAAAAACAGAGGGATTTTAACTCAGTTGTCAATCATTAAAAGAGGGCGTGTTAAAAGGATTTGTAATTCTTAATTTTAAGGAGATGAATCATAACTGATTGTGCTTCCTGAATTAAAAATACATCTCGAAACTGTTCTCGGCACTCCCATATTGGAGACTAATGCCCTTCGGGGAGGTGATATTGCAGATTCATATCTGATTAAAACGTCATCGAATCATTTTTTTACCAAGACTTCGGCTGAACCCTGGGCCGAACAACTGTTTATATCCGAATCAAGGGGACTCAAACAATTGGAAGCTACCCAAACCATTAGAGTACCAAAGGTATATGCTGAAGGGGTATTTGATGGGACTGGCTACCTAGTTCTTGAATTTGTGGAAAGTAAAAGGCCCGATTCGGGAGATTTTGAGCGATTGGGTCAAAAGTTGGCGGCATTACATCTTGCAGTACAACCCAATAAATTTGGTGCCAACTTTGACAATTATATAGGACATTTGCCACAAAGCAATGCCGTAGAGAAAAATTGGGTCACTTTTTATATCGAACATAGACTTATTCCACAAATTCTGTTAGCCAGAGACAAAAACCTATTAAGCGGAGACGAAATTCCTCTAAAAGAAAACATGGAGGAAGTATGCAAGGTCATTATAGGGGAGGTCAAACCATCCCTTCTGCACGGAGACTTGTGGGGTGGAAATTTTTTAATTGCCAAGGACGGAACCCCAGTATTAATAGACCCGAGTACTTATATGGGGCATTCAGAAGTTGATTTGGCCATGAGCCGTTTGTTTGGCGGATTTGGACCTTCTTTTTATTCTGCCTATCATGAGCTCATTGCACCCCATCCGAGACAAAAAGAACTGACAGATATTTACCAATTGTATTATCTGCTGGTGCACCTGAACCTCTTTGGAAGTTCCTATAGAAATTCTGTGTTGACCATTGTCAACAGATACTTTCGATAAAACTTACAGGATTATTCCCCCATTGCTGCGGCCACTGCAGCTGAAAGCCTTTTGTAGGTTCCATTTTGAAGTCGATCCCGAATCGCTGAGAAAGCGTCCAAGGTTTCGACAATATCTTGCATGGTATGGGTCGCTGTTGGAATCATACGTAACAAAATCAATCCTTTTGGAATAACAGGATACACCACAATGGAACAGAAGATTCCATAGTTTTCCCTTAAATCCTTCACCAAGGCCATTGCTTCGGGAATACTACCGTTCAAATAAACCGGAGTAACACAGCTCGATGTTGTTCCGATATCGAATCCACGCTCTTTCAAACCGTTTTGGAGGGCATCTACATTCTCCCAAAGTTTGGCTTTAAGCTCAGGCATGGTCCTAAGCATATCTAGTCGCTTCAACGCTCCCTTTACATAAATCATGGGAAGCGATTTGGCGAACATCTGCGAACGCAGATTGTATTTTAGGTAGTCGATAATTTCTTTATCTGCGGCTAAAAAGGCACCTATCCCCGCCATAGATTTTGCGAAGGTTGCAAAATAAACATCAATATCATCTTGTACCCCTTGCTCCTCACCTGCTCCAGCACCAGTTTTTCCTAAGGTTCCGAAACCGTGGGCGTCATCAACCATTAGTCTGAACTTGAACTTTTCCTTAAGAGCAACTATTTCTTTTAATTTTCCTTGTTCTCCTCGCATTCCGAAAACACCCTCAGAGATA
>NZ_JANQIH010000003.1 GCF_028282265.1 Allomuricauda sp. | reverse complement strand
AGATGTTGCAGCAGCCTATTATGAACAAATCATTGTAACCGCAGCGCAGCAAATACCGGAAAATTATTATTCATTTCGACCAACCCCCGAGGTTCGTAGTTTAGGGGAGCTAATGGCCCATATAGCTCAATCAAACTTTGAAATGGTTGCTATTGCCAAAGACGAATCCGAAGCTGTATCCGAAATAACTCCTACTAAACCAGAAGTAATCAAAGCTCTTAAAAAATCGTTTGAACATTTATTGGAAGCCAGAAAAAAGATGACAAAAGCAGAAAAGGAGAAATTGGTTCAATTTATGGGAGCAATGCAACCCGCAGGTGGTGTACTTGATTCTTCGGTTCTTCATTCCTTAATACACTACGGTAATGTGATTGTCTATATGAGACTGAAAGGACTTGTCCCCCCATCTTGGGAAGACGTTGAACTAGAAAATGATTCGTATTCTTTAAAGAAAAGGCCTAAAGAAGAGTAAATTAAAGGTAAAATCATTTCCAAATTTTATGCTTCGCCACACTACTTACAGCTAAAAGGTATACCCTACTTTTAAATGCATATTGATGAACCCTTCCTCGTCGTTCACACGACTCCTATCTTCATCTTGCAAAACATAGTATATTTTATAGCCAATGCCCAGCTCATAAGTGAAATTCTTTGCTACCGTACGCTTTATGCCCCATCTTGGACAAATAGCCAACTGTTCTGCAAGTTGGGTGCCGTCAGGTGCACCCGTCAACAAAAAGAGGTCTGGGTAGTATTTCGTTTCCAAAGCTATAAAACTGGCACTGTTTTTAGTTGTGGACTTGTTTTCTTTTGAACGGCGTTCAAGGTTATAGTACCAACGCGGTTCTAGGGCTATAGTTGGTGCAAAAAAGGGACCACCTACCGCATTTTCAGGATTTGATGCGAAAACATCATCCCTGAAAAAACCAACCATATCGAACCCCAATTCAGAACGTAATACAATACTTTCAACCAATCTGGCCTCGTGATGTACCCATAGACCTATTAAGCCAACTTGTACTCCAAAAAATGACTTTTCGGATTTCTTGAAATCAACTTCTTCATATTGTGACCACAACGAAGAACAACAAGCCAAAAAGAGAAAAAAAAGAATGTTATTTATGTTCTGCTTATTAAACATGACAGCTTGATATAGTGCAAAATACTTAAACTTTATAAGGTGCAGGCCTAAACACATTTACAAATGCTACGTACGACCACCTTCAACAAAATAACCGAAACCAGTTTTAAAGAAAATTTTAAAAGAAATTAGGGATTCTTGGTTAATTTTGCTAATGATTCAGGTATGCTTCTCTTGGGCAGCTAAACATTAGTAGGCAATAATTTTGCCTTTTTTAACTGAATAATTCCTGAGACAAAACCATTTTGAGCATCTGCATCCCAGGCCCCCATCCAAAAATTTAGATACCATTCTGTTTCATCGCCAATTTCAATAAGATTATCCACATTTCTCATCTCCAGTGAACCTTTCAGTTCGTTAATGTTGTAGTTCATCCTGAACCGAAAAAAACGGTAGGATATTCCATCTTTTAGCCATTTTATTCGCTCATTAATGTTGTATTTCTCTTGTTTGTCTTTTACTTTCTGTAAATCCTTTTCTAATAGACTTATTCTCTCTTGAATAAAGGAAATTTCATCGTAAATCCCAGCCTGTTCTAACAAATCATTTGCTCCAAAAATCAATTGAATCGCTCTGGTTTCTTCAAAAGGATATTCATAATCCTGACTTTTATGTTTCTTAAGAATTCCAAAGTTTTCTTTAGTAATACTAAGAACTATTGGAATAATAGGCTCTTCGCCATCATCCGCGATAATGGAATTCCAACCATAAAAGATGGGTTCGCCTTCCAAATTAACTTTTGCTCCGACCAAAGGATGGTTTTCTATTCTATTGTTCGAATCAAATAAATCAGTAATAAAAACACCTACTTTGGGAGTATGACTCCTTACCACTAATGGATTTTGAAACCTAATGATCCTATCCAAATCCGGTTCTCCTGGGAGAGCTCGCATGTAACCACTAATTCCTCTTGGTTCATCAGCTGGGTCTGGGTCAGTGGCCAACCTACATTGAAACCAACCCTTAAATTTCATAGTTATCATATTTATTCTTTTGCAATCTGTTTTTCTATATTCTTTGTCATCCAATCAATTTTTCTAACGATTGAGTCCATTCTTGGATGGATATTCTTAATTTCTAAACCAGATCTATAATGGTCCGACCATCTTTCCCTTAAAACAATAAACCTATTTTCTTTTGACGGTGCGATTGCATATTCACCATATATCTCAAAGGATGGACCACTTCTTAAATCATTTTCTGCCTTATCAAAAGGCAACTGCGTTAAAACTTCTCCTAACGGCCTTATAATTCCGCTCATAGTTTGCCATGAAATATTTTTAAGGAATGTTTTTTCATTTTGTGTTTCACCCATATGGGAATAGTACTGAATTACTGAAATCAGCATACTGTTGTAAATAGAGTTAAATAATTCACATGCCAAAAGCGATTCGTTGTTCTTGATTTGATTAATATCAATACTGTGATCCGAATCCCTCTGTATTCTTGTTGCTGGATTTTTAACTACATTTCTTGAAGGCTCAAAATTTATTTTTTTCAACCTATTTTTAATATTCAAAAATCGACCATAATGTGAATCACTTATGGTTTCTGGATTTTGCGGTGTACCCTCGCCTTCTTCAATAATATTATGAACCGCACGTTTAACATCGTCCAAGCTTTTTATTGGGAACAATATTTTTTCTTCCATGGTTTTCCTTCTTTCCAAGCTCCAACCATCCTGATCTTGTTTTTTTGGGTCACCAATCAAAACATCTGGTATCTCATAAAAAGCTCTTAAGATGTTATTATATAGTTCACCGACCTTATTATATTCCAAAGGATCTGGGGCAAACTCCGGCATATCCATAATATTTTGTTGCTCCATTCCTTGAGGCAATTCGAAAATGCTAAACCTGTTAACCGTCTCGATATCAAATTTGGTTAGTATGAAGGGAGCGTCAAGACCATAGAAATAATCTGTCCTTTTAGGAAAATTAGAGCGCAAAATTCTTGGGCCTGAACCTACAGCAGAAAGAAGGTTACAAACAGAACCAAAATGAACCATTTCCTCTCTTGCTATGGCTAAAATGGTTCTCTTCCACTCATTGATTTCTTCAAGCTGCATTTCCGTTACATCTTCTTCAACGGATTGCTTCAAGGAAAAGGCCGCAAACAAATATTGAATTAATAAGGAGTGCTCAATCTCTGCTGCTTCATTCAAAGCAAGAATCAATTCTTCTCTAGTGTTTATCATTTGACTTTAATTTGAGAGTTAATTGACGTTTTCAGATTTAGTTGCAAACTAACCTGCGAAGCCATTGGGTATAAATATCAAAAGTTAGCTGAGGGGATAGTTGAAAATTAAACATTCTGGATCAGTAAAGACCAGACAAAAACCTTAGAAATTCTGGGGGTTTTCTACTATTTCAAGGTGTTTTTGGCAGTTTTTATTAACAATTAAGGTTTTGACCATTCCGTACACTTTTACCTCCCCCACTCTCCTACTTCCGTCGAAGAGCTTCTAAGGATTCGTTTACGGTTCGGTAAAACAGTCTTCAATTACCTTTTTAAAGAAGATTTTTAGAAGATTTTTTCAGGTTATGCATTACAAAAATTGTCGGCGAACGAGCTCGTTCCTACTTCAAAAGGTTTACCAGAACTTTTTCATCCGGTCGTACCAAAGTTTAAGTTACCCTTCAACTGCGCGCAGCATGCACTGCACATTATAGAACATGTCGTTCTTACCGCATCAATTTCGTTTTAGGAACAAGCTTGAATTCAAATAGGCGGCTTTGTGGTTTTCGTGACTAATGTAATTGTAGAACTCTTTGGGCAACATACCGGTTTGACTTCTAAGCTCATGAATAAAATGGGATTGGTCAAAATAGCCATCGGGAATAACGGTATCAAGGTCCTTACCATTTAAAAGTTGAAAAGTATGGTGCTGCATTTTAATTATCCTACTATATCGTTTGGCAGTAATCCCATAATATTGCTGAAACAATTGTTGAAGCCTTCTTTGTGAAAGATTTAGATGATAAGATAACTTATCAATGCGAATATCCCCTCCAGTTTTTAATAGTATGTCAAGCGAGCATAGAATTCTTTCATCCGGTGAGGAACAATTAACCCTTTCCAGTAGCAAATTCTCTACTTTCCTTAATACTTCGATTGAAGGTTGTTCACTAGAAATCAAGCTTTCCAATTGATCCGCAAAATCAGGCATAAAATCTGATAGGTGAACAACTTTTTCTGTAAACTCCGAGGCCGGCATAGAGAAAAAAAACGGCAAGGCAAAAGGCTGTAACTGAATTGTCAAGGCCCTTTTGATGAAACTCATATTCAGGTCATAAAACGAAGACCTCGGACCTGCTAGATAACTTTTATAACTGGAAGCCCTATTCTTTTCAATAATGTTGAATGGATTCCCGTCTATTACGTTGATAAAGGAGTACCCAACCGGGAAAGACTTGATGGATACATCCAAGCCAATACCTTCCTCTACAATCCACATATGTTTCACAAATTCCCGAAGTTTTTTACGGAGGTCAATAGTTATTATTCTCAAGCTATAACAATTTGGTGCTGATTGGGATAAACAATAATAGGCCCATCCAAAAGGATTTAACTTTTCGCTTTTTTACAAGGTATAACATTATATTTTAACAATATTGGGAACGAAAACAACATGATATGAAAAACGCGATACAAAACTTCCAAATACCCGTTATTGATTTTGAGAGGGCCCATAAGTTTTATAGTAAAATTTTGGGTTATGAGCTTCAAATAATGGAAACTCCTGATTATACCCTCGGCATATTTGAATTTGATTTTCAAGGTGGTGTGGGCGGGTCAATTATCAAAAGTGAAGGGCTGGTTCCATCAAATAAAGGAACAATGGTTTATCTACATGTTGGTGAGGATCTTCAGCCTGTTGCCAATCGTGTTCTGGCTGAAGGCGGTAAAATTAATATTCATAAGTCGCAGTTAGGGCCAAATATGGGATATTTTGCAATTATTGAGGACACAGAGGGAAACCAGGTGGGACTGTATTCAACCAATTAGTATTATTCTAACCGAACCCCTAGATTACATCAATTACTCCCATTGACGTTTTCGATAATTCTTTATGTTCCTATTTTTAGGACCACTGCCTGAAAAGCTTCCAGTTCTATTTTTGATTCACTTATGCTCAGCGAATCGTAGTTATTGATCAAGACGTCCATATTTCGAGTTTTAAAGTCAAATGGTATTTTTTGGGTGCTAAAATTTAGCGCTATACATACGTCTTGTCCCTCCCAAGACCTTTGGTATAGGTATAATTCTTTGTGGTTCGGTTCTAAAAGTTGGTAATCACCGTAAACGAGGATATCATTCTTTTTTCGCAATTCAATCAATTTTCGATAATGATGAAGTACTGATTTCGGGTCGCTCTCCTGGACTTCAACATTAACCGAAGTATAGTTGGGGTTCACTTTAATCCAAGGCGTGCCCGTTGTGAAACCTCCGTTGACCGAAGGCTCCCATTGGATGGGTGTTCGACCATTGTCACGAGCTGAAATTTTATGGGACTCCATAAAATGGTCGAGGTCACCACCCTCTCTTTCGGTTAGATGGTACCAATTGATTGTTTCGATATCCCTATAATCTTCGATGTTGTCAAACTTAATATTGGCCATTCCTATTTCATCACCCATGTAACAAAATGGGGTGCCGCGCATGGTCAAGAGCCATGTGTTCAACATTTTTGCCGCATATGGGCGGTATTCAGGGGAATCATTGGCCCATCTTGAAACCATTCTGGGCTGGTCGTGGTTACCCAAATAAATGGCCCCCCAGCCTTTCCCCTTAAGTGCTTCATCCCATTTGGTCTGAATTTTTTTAAATTCCACCAAGTTCTTATAGTCGTTCCCGATGATCAACTTTCTATCTCCCAATCCTAATGCAGGATGTTCAAAGTGGTAGGACATTTGTAATTCATTTCGGTCTTCGCCAACCAAATACAGAACGTTTTCCGTTGTTGTGCCAATTCCCTCGCCAACGGTGAGTATATCGTACTTGCTTAGTACTTCCCGATTCATTTCTTTAATATAATCATGAAGCTTAGGGCCCGCGCCGTAAAACTTATCCCATGATTTCCCATTAAACTTTTCTGGTATTGGTGGATATGCGATGTCTTTGGAAATAAATGTAATGACGTCCATCCTAAATCCATCAATCCCCTTTTTGAACCAATAATGCATAAGGTCATACACTTCTTGACGCACCTTTGGATTTTCCCACTTCAGGTCAGGCTGCTTTTCTGAAAAATAATGGAGGTAATAGGAATTTGTTGCTTCATCAAACTTCCAAGCATCGCCATCTTTGTCAAAAAAACTCCATCTTTTGTTGGGCTTGCCATTTTCGGCGGGTACCCAATGATAATAATCCCTATAGGGATTGTCTCTGGATTTTCTTGACTCCTGAAACCAAAAGTGTTCGTCGCTTGTGTGATTGACAACCAAATCCATGATCAGTTTTATTCCTAGGTCATGAAGACCCTTGAGTAATTCTTCAAAATCGGACATGTTACCAAATTCATCAAGGATTTCACGATAATCAGATATGTCATAACCGTTATCATCATTTGGGGATTTGTAGATGGGATTGAGCCAGACTACGTCAATGCCCAACTTCTCTATATAGTCAAGTTTGGAAATGATGCCTTTGAGGTCTCCAATACCATCCCCATCGGAATCCATGAAACTACGCGGATAGATTTGATAAACAATCGCCTCCTTCCACCAGGTTTTTTGTACGTTACTGCTCATAACTGATATCTGGTCGCTTTAAATTAGGGTTCGGTGACATATTTTCCGTAATCCTGTTTAATTGATTTTCAAGTTTCTGTCTTATTGGATTTAGCCCCCTCCTACACTTGCTCTTCTTTCACTTAGGTCAGATTCTACCTTTTTAAGCATGGCTTTATCTATTTTGTAAAAGTACAAGGCAATGGCTGCCAAAATAAAGGCTGCAGCAGGTAACACCGCGCACATGACCTGTATTCCATAGATGGCACCCTCTGTCTGTTCCTGGTTTGCAACAAACCCAACCGCGGCCAAAATGAAGCCAGGTATTGCCGTGCCAATGGCAGCACCAAATTTCATTGCGAACATGGAGGAAGATATGGTTAGACCCGCCGTGTTTTTACCGGTTAGCCATTCGCCGTATTCGGAGCAATCTGTATACATCACAAACATTAGGGTAAGGCAGACGCCCAAAGTCATAAATCCTAAAGCGTGTACGGCGACGGCAAGCCAATAACCTTCTACAGATATAAAATACCCCAGCCCTAAGACCACGGCATGAAGCACACACATACCGATAATCAGGTGATGTTTTTCAAAATATTTCGCAAGAAATGGGGTGATCAAAGTACCCACGATTTGTCCTGCCAATCCAAACGATGTAAAAATGGCTATTCTGTCGAAGATGAAAATGAAGGGACTATCATCCGCCCCAAAGAAATACTTTACGTAGAAAACTACACTTGAGGCCCTAGAGGCAATGCCCACAATCAACAGAATACTCATGATGGACAGTGCTATCCATGAGGTATTTTTCAAAAGGGCCGCCAAATCCGACCGCACACTGGAATTATGTTCTACGGTAGGCTTGATACGTTCTTTGGTGGTAAGGAAAACTATGATAAAAATAATAACGGCCAGGGTTGCAAATAAGGCCATAGTAAGTCTGAAACCTTTAGCTTCATCACCCCCACCAAAAAATGTTGCCAGAGGGGTTGCGAACATGGCTATGAGCAAACTGCCCAGACCTGCAAAAATGAACCTGTAAGTTGTTGCTTTGGTACGCTCCTCGGCAACAGGTGAGATCACCGCCAGTAACGCAGAGTATGGTACATTAATGGCCGTAAAAGCTATGTAGACCAAAATATAAGTAACATAGGCATAAATCAATTTACCGGTATCCGAAAGGTCTGGTCCTAAGAAAACAAGGTAACCAAGTACTCCGTAAGGTATGGCCATATATAAAAGGTAAGGGCGATATTTCCCCCAACGCGTCTGGGTGCGATCAGCTATTAAGCCCATACCGGGATCGGAGACGGCGTCTATTATCTTAGAAACCAAGAACATGACCCCTACTGCGGCAGGTGCAAGGCCCCATACATCGGTATAGTAATAAAGTAGGAATATGCTGAAAAATCCCATGTAGAAGTTGGCGGCCATGTCACCAAGGCCATAACCGACCTTTTCAATTAGGGATAGCTGGGCAGTATCTGAAATTGTTGTTTTGCGGTTCTTCAAATTTTTGATGATTGGTTCTTGGTCTGGTAATTATGACAAGTAATTTAATTAATAATTAAACT
>NZ_JANQIH010000288.1 GCF_028282265.1 Allomuricauda sp. | reverse complement strand
CTAGAAATGGGAGTGTCTCTATCGGGATATTGAAACCCATTGGAGAATTGGGTGTTGAAGTTCATCTTTACCGAGTAGTACCAATTGGTGATGGTATCTTTTCGAAACCCAAAGGTAGATGACAACCTGATTTGATCATCGGTTTTTCTCAAGGCCCTTCCTTCTTGGGCATTTATTCCGTAACGAAGCCGTAGTTCATTGTCCCAATTCAAATACCGAAACTTATAGTTTCGTTCAAATCTTGCATTGGCGAGCGCTGAAACCGAATTGTCACCCCCTGCATTCCAGTTTACGAATGCTACCTCGTTAATATTGAGTCCGAACTCATGGGTTTTGGTCCAAAAGGATTGGGGAACAAACCTCTTTATTTTTTTTTGAATGGTTTTGGTTCGGTTCAATATCGTCCTGGGATTGGTTAATTTGGCAGCTCGAGGAACATATAAAAGTTTTACTTCTTTAATGCGCACTGCCTGAAAACCCGCTTCGGTGCTATCCTTTTCAAAAACCCTCAAGTTTCCCACCTGAGCATTTAAAGAGACAAGCGAAAAGATAAACACAACAACAAAAAAATGAAACCGCATTATAAAGTCGATTGAATAAAAGTTGTTAAAGTATTGATATCTATCCCGGCCAGTTTGTAGGTTTCCGATGGGGTTCCATGTTCAATGAATCGGTCTGGGACTCCAAATACTTTGATAGGTTTGTTTATTTTCTCTTTCTGTGCAAACTCCAAAACAGCGGTGCCAAAACCTCCCGTTTCGCATCCGTCCTCAATGGTTAAAACCGTATCATAGCGTCCAAAGACATGTCTAAGGGTTTCTTCATCCAAAGGTTTTATAAAACGCATATCATAATGGCCCACTCCCGCAGGTTGGTCCAAATCATCGAGAATTTCTGTAATTGTATTTCCAATATGGCCCACCGAGAGAATGGCCATTTTATTCCCTTCCCTAAGGCACTTGGCCTTTCCCATTTCCAAGGTTTCAAATGGGACTTGCCAGTCAAGGGTCACCCCACGGCCCCTAGGATAGCGTATTGCAATTGGGGAATCAAGATGTTTTTGTGTAGTGTACATGATGTTTCTTAGCTCGATTTCGTTCATGGGAGCAAAGATTATCATGTTAGGTATGCATCTAAGATACGCTAAATCAAACACACCATGATGGGTAGGGCCATCTTGTCCAACCAATCCGGCACGATCTAAACAAAAAATAACCGGTAGCTTTTGTAGAGCAACATCGTGAATCACTTGGTCATATGCTCTTTGTAAAAAGGTAGAGTATATGTTGCAGAATGGGATTAAACCTTGCGCGGCCATTCCGGCGGCCAAGGTTACCGCATGCTGTTCGGCGATGCCGACATCAAACGCCCTTTCTGGAATTTGCTCCATCATATATTTCAATGAACTTCCGGTGGGCATGGCGGGGGTGATTCCTACGATATTTTCATTTTCCTGTGCCAACTCCACTATCGTATGACCAAACACATCTTGATATTTTGGGGGCATGCCTTCGTCCGTTTTTTTAAGCCGTTCCCCAGTGGTCACATCAAATTTGCCCGGCGCGTGATAAGCAACTTGGTTTTCCTCAGCTTTTTGTAGCCCCTTGCCTTTTTTGGTGATGATATGAAGCAGTTTGGGGCCTTCCACTGTTTTAAGCCGTTCCAGTTCTTCGATCAAAACATCCAGGTCATGACCATCAATAGGCCCCGAATAGTTCAAGTTGAGACATTCAAATAGGTTTTCATCTTTGGCCGTACCCTGCTTTACATTGGTGAGATATTTTTTTAGAGCCCCAACGCTCGGGTCGATACCAATGGCATTGTCGTTAAGGATGATTAGGGCGTTCACATCGGTTACTCCGAGATGGTTCAATCCTTCAAAGGCCATTCCGCTGGCGATAGAGGCGTCTCCTACAACAGCAATGTGTTGTCTTTTTGTAATGCCTTTTAATTTCGAGGCAAGCGCCATACCTAAAATGGCAGAAATTCCCGTCGAGCTGTGACCCGTTCCGAAATCATCATATTCACTTTCGCTTCTTTTTGGGAAACCACTGATGCCACCTAACTGGCGATTGGTATCGAATATTTCCTTTCTTCCGGTTAGAATTTTATGTCCATAAGCCTGGTGACCCACATCCCATATCAACTTGTCGGATGGAGTATTGAAAACATAGTGCAATGCGATAGTAAGTTCGACCACACCGAGACTAGCTCCCAAATGACCTTCTTTTGTTGCGACAATCGCGATAATGAAATCACGCAGTTCTTGGGCGAGCTGCGGCAGCTGTTCCTTCCTCAGCTTTTTGAGGTCTTTTGGGGAATTGATATTATGTAATAGGAGGTTTTGCATGGAAACATGAAGAATACAAAGCTACAGCTTTTGATGTATTGGCGTTGACTATGGGATTTCTCACAACATTTTTTTTAACATTCAAGTAGGTGCAGGTATTTTACGGCAAAATTAAAATAACCTTTGACCCATGAAACTTAAATTATCGACCATTTTACTTACCGGACTTGTATTTTTAGCAGCTTGTAGCAATGACGAAACAAGTACAGAAACAGAACCAAACAACGAAGAACAAAATCAAACCCCTGATGAAACTAGTGATTCATCTGAAGAAGGATCTACAGTTGCCAACGTTGTGGCAGAAAATGTAATGATTCCAGGAGGTACCAAAGAAGAAGGGACTCCACCTACGCCAAACGAAGCTATTACCTTGGATATCGTAGGAGCAAGAAAAACGGCCAATCTAAATGAAGGTTTTGAAATTCCATTTAGTTCAAGCGGAACCGTCACAGGAGCATACTTACAGTTTAAGGATAAAGACGGTGAGGTTGCCGATGGTTACTATGATATCAATTTAAGTGAAAACAATGTTTCAAAGGAATCTTTTACCAAGCACCTAGGGGTAAAAAGAAACCAGAAAGTACAATCCAAACAAAGTGCCCAGTCAATCGATGTTGATTTCAACACTCAGATTGAACCTGGAGAATTCTGCTATATTGTATGTGTATATGATTCTGAGGGAAATATAAGTGCACCTCAAGAAGTTTGTGTAACCATTGCTGCTTGGGGGGGTTATGAAGCCCTTTTAGGAACTTGGAACTTTGTGGAAGAAGCCTTTCAGGAAGGAGAAAATGCCCAATTGACGGTGTCTGGTCTTTCAGGGTGCACTGAAATCACTATTGTTTGTCCCGAATTTTCTTATGCCGACGAAGAATGTTTTAACATAGACAAGGGAGAGATTGTTTTTAATGCCGATGGAACCTACGAATACGATTATCAAATTACCATTACAACTATAAACCCTGAAACTTACGAAGTTTGTAATACCATTTTTGATACTTCTGTATACTCCTATCAAAGCAGTGGTTTTTGGTCTTACGATGAAACTGAAAATGAGTTTGCAATAGTGGAATACAATTATTCCGAGGATGATAATGGAACTCAGGATACTGGTGATTTTGAACCAGGAGAGGGGTACCTTCTGTATTTTGGAACCATCGAAATATCAGATAATAGATTAACGATTACGGAAACTGAGGATGAAGATTTGAATGGGATTCCAGATTATATTTATAAAGAAGTCTACGAAAAAGAATAGGTCTTTCTAATCAAATTGTTATAAGGCTTCCAAATTCGGAAGCCTTTTTTGTGAAATGACTGAATATTAATTTAGATTTGATTCCAAAAGGAAAATGTTGGAAAATCCCTTTGATGATACCTATTTTATGAGGAAGGCGCTTCAAGAAGCGGAGCTTGCCTTTGAGGCTGGAGAAGTTCCGGTTGGTGCAGTTGTGGTTATTGATAATCGTATTATAGGGAGGGCTCACAATTTGACCGAGCGTTTGCAAGATGTGACCGCCCATGCGGAGATGCAAGCTATTACCGCTGCTTCAAATTTCCTCGGAGGAAAATATTTACATGGCTGCACTATGTATGTGACGTTAGAGCCCTGCCAAATGTGCGCTGGGGCACTGTATTGGAGCCAAATATCCAAAGTGGTCTATGGGGCAGCAGATTTGGAAAGGGGCTTCAATGTCATGGGGACACATCTTCATCCTAAAACTGAAATATTTGGGGGCCTAATGGAAAATGAGGCTTCTGAATTATTGAAACGCTTCTTTATTCAACGGCGAAGCCTGAACTAGGCATAA
>NZ_JANQIH010000162.1 GCF_028282265.1 Allomuricauda sp. | reverse complement strand
ATAATGAAGCTTTTTATAACTCTGACTTTTTAAGTCTTATAAAACCTAGGTTCAGTACCGGGTCTTTGGGTACTACCTCAGACCTAGGGGCTTACAATTCTTTGAGTCTGTTAAATCCACAAGCGACGATATTTGGCACTGGATTTTTAATTCCTTCCGATGTCCGTAACGACGATTTGACTTGGCAAACCAATACGGAAACCAACTATGGTATTGATCTGGGTTTCTTTAGAAATCGTGTCAGAATAGGTGCAGATTACTATACCTCGGATATTGAAGATATTTTGATAAACCAAAGTGTATCCGAAGTTTTGGGTACTACCTCGATACGATTGAATGCCGGGGATGTAAGAAGTTCCGGTTTTGAATTTGAGCTTTCTGCTTTGGTAATTCAAAAAGATGATTTTAGTTGGGATTTTGGCGCCAACTTCTCAACTGTTGAAACAGAAATTACAGATTTGCGTGACGTAGAGGCATTGCCCGATGTAATTTATGGGCAGAGTGGTAGAGGACCCGTTTTTAGAAATTATGTTGGAGGTGAAATCGGTGAAATGTGGGGATTGGAGACCGCGGGTCTTGTTGATGATGTACACATTGCCGACCCAACACGGGCCGTGGGCATCAACAGTTCAGAATACTATGTGGTGGATCAAAATGGTGATGGGGTCATTGACAGAACAAGAACCGTTGAAGATGGTGGGGATTTGGTTAAAATTGGTCAGAATACCCCCGATTTTTATTATGGTTTAAATAGCACAATTCGTTATAGGGCCTTCGATATGTCATTTCAATTTCAAGGGGCCCAAGGAGGGGATGTATTCAATATTGATCCTATCTACTGGCAATCAGAATTCGGAGGTAGGTTACGGGCTAGTTTTGATGCCGATGATGACGGCATTGAGGATGCCACTGGCCGGTTTTACACCCAGTCAAGGAATCAACTGGATGCTCAGATACAGGATGCATCGTATCTAGCATTGCGAAACCTGACCGTTGGATATACCATAGATCCTTCCATAATAAGCAAACTAGGTTTGAGTTCTGCCAGGATTTATGCTGCTGCTACAAATCTATTGTACATATGGGGAGATGACTATACCTCATTTAATCCAGAAGGTGTTGAAATTACCAATTCGGGCTATCTAGGCCCTACTACTTATGGGGTTCAGGTTGGTGCAAGTCCAATTGTTCGAAGTTTCACACTTGGTTTGAATGTTAATTTTTAAAAAAGGAAAAATGAAAAAGCTATATATCTTTTTGTTCGTGTCAATGTTGTTTAGTACAGCATGTGACAATGATTTAGATCAAGTGCCACCTAATATTGCCAGCTCAGATTCCTTGGAAGATTTTGGTGGGGTTGTGAATGCGGCATACTTCTATCAACTGGGTGCGGTTACGCCAATGGCGGTCATGGGAGACTTTAGAGCGGACAATGCCCTAATGGACGAAGAACCATTTCCTGAATTTGACAGGTACGGTCCGGATTTGACAGTTATGGAAGATCAGTTTTTCGGTCCTTTCTATACCGCTTTGTACAAATCAATATTGAGTGCAAACAACGTTATCGAAAACTCTACTGATGTTGGTGATATCGGTGAAGCCAGATTTTTGAGGGCTTTGTCTTATTTCAAATTGGTGCAAGTTTTTGGCGATGTAACCGTAAATCTGGTTGCCAACCCCCCAACAACAGACTTGTCAATTTTTGAACGGCAACCTGCCGCAGATGTTTACAACAATATTATTATTCCTGATTTCCAAGATGCAATCTCTGCTTTGGACAATGGGGATATAGCTAGTGGAAGAGCCTCTCAAATTGCCGCTCAGGCATTGCTCGGTAAAGTATATATTCACCGAGGAGATTTTGGTAGTGCAGAACCACTTTTGGCCTCAGTTGTAAATGGAGCTGATGCCGCAGGTATCAGCTTACAAGCCAACTTTGCAGATATTTTTCTAATCGACTTGAATCCGGAAGTCATATTTGCGACCCAGGTATCAAGTTCAATTGTGGATGAATATGGCTTTTCTGAGTTCTTCTCTTGGTATGGCGGTCTTGACACGAAATCCTTAATGCCTTTAGATCCTGATTTGATAGCAGCTTTTGATGCCAGTGAGGCCGCAGGCGGTGCTGATTTAAGAAGAGCTGTAACCATTGATGAGACACTTATGGCCTCTCCAAAATATCCACAAACGGGTGGAGAAGATCTCGACTGGATTGAAATGAGACTAGCCGACGCCATTCTGCTGTACGCTGAAGCGTTAAATGAGAACGGAAATACACCCACGGCATTGATAGAATTGAATAAGATTAGAACCAGGGCAGGTTTGACCAATTCGACTGCAGTCACACAAGCTGAGGTCAGACAGGCCATTCAAGACGAAAGAAGATTGGAGTTGGCTTTTGAAGGGCAGAGATGGTTTGATTTAGTAAGAACCGGAACTGTGGAAGCTGAAATGGGTCAAACCATCAATAGCAATTTTTTCCTGTTCCCCGTTCCAATCTCTGAAATTCTTGCAACGGATGGAGTGATTACCCAAAACCCTGGGTATTGATTTACAATATATTAAGAGAGATGAATAGTAATTATTTGAGTTAGTTTAGTTAAGGAAAAGGCTGTTGGCAGAGCTTTTGGTCAATGGCCTTTTAAATACAGGTCAAAGAAAAATCAAGAGCACGTTTACTTTGTTGGAGTAATTTTATAAATTTAACAAACCAATCTGGTTAACCAATTTAAAGGTGAATTAATACTATGCGAGTTGATATACTGACAAAGAGCGAGATAAACGGGGTTCAAAAGGAAATTATTTCTAATCTCAAGGAATTTATTGAATATAAAAACTTAGAGCCGGGGGATAAACTTCCCTCTGAAAGAATGCTTTCAGAGAAGTTTGGGGTGAGCCGAAGCAATATCAGAGAGGCTATTCAGAAGTTGGAGTTTTTTGGCATATTAAAATCCAGACCACAAAGTGGAACCTTTATTGCCAATATTGGAAGGGTAGCCATGAGCGGCATGTTGGAAGATATTCTAAAGTTGGAAGACCCGGATTTCAAGTCTTTGGTCGAAACCCGGATTTTATTGGAACTTAAGACCGTGCGTTTGGCTTCCTTGCGAAGAACGGAGGAAGACTTGGCGAAAATGAGACAAGCGTTGGATGCCTATAAGAAGAAGGTATTGAACGGGAAAGATGCTGTGGAGGAGGACTTATTGTTCCACTTGGCAATAGCTCAAGCTAGTAAAAACAGTACTATGAATACTTTTATGTTGGTAATAACACCTGAGATTATCACGAATTTTGAAAAGTACCATGTTTGTGATGCCAACCTGTCTTTTAAGGGCATTCAAGAACATGAGGACATTTATGAGGCCATCAAGGAACAAGATCCGAAAAAGGCTAAAGAAAAAATGAAGACCCATTTCAGGGTATTGTATCAGTATTGTTATAACATCAAAGAATAATTGCTTAGGAGAAAACGAAATTGCACGCTTTCGTTTTCACAATTTTGAAATATTTGGAGGGAAGAAAACTTAACGAAGTATGATAATCCTAGCTACTTGTTCGTAGGATTTCCGTATCAGATTTAAGTTGCGATAGTTTTGAAAAAAGGAGTGGTTCTATCTATATCACTTTACCTTTCGGGAAACTCTTGTCGTATTTCCGCAGAATTCTAAAAAATGGAAAAATGAAATTAAAAGGCTTACGTTGGTGGGTAATAGCGCTTATAGCTGTGGCGACGGTAATCAATTATGTCGATAGACAATCAATTAATGTTCTTTGGCCAGAGATTTCCGAACAGTTATATCCTGATAAATCAAGCGATGAACGAAAAGAGATTTTTTCGTGGATCTCAATAATTTTTGTTTTTTCCTATGCATTTGGTCAAGCAATATTTGGGAAAATATTTGACTGGATTGGAACCCGTCTGGGATTTGTATTATCCATTGGGGTATGGTCCGTAGCCACTGCTTTGCATGCAATAGCAACCTCATTTTCGAGCTTCGCTATCTTCCGTGCTATTTTGGGAGTTGCCGAAGCAGGCAACTGGCCCGGGGCAACTAAGGGAAACGCCGAATGGTTCCCGACCAAGGAGCGCGCTTTTGCCCAAGGCTTGTTTAATTCCGGCGCTGCCATTGGAGGAATCATCTCAATTCCATTAATAGCCTTTTTAACGATATACTTTAGTTGGCAGGCCATTTTCATAATCGTTGGCCTTACTGGATTGCTTTGGCTTATACCTTGGTGGATAGTCGTAAAATCACCACCCGAAAAGCATCCGTGGATTACCGATGAGGAGCGGGAATATATTTTGACAGGTCAAAAAAACCAAGATGTAAACGAAGACGGAATACCCGATGACGGTTACAACCCCAATACAGGGCAATTGCTTTCACATAGGCAAAGTTGGGGTGTTATCATTGCTTCTGCTGCAATTGACCCAATTTGGTGGTTATTTGTTTTTTGGATTCCAATTTACCTATCGGAAGTGTATGGCATGGACGTTAAATCCATCGGACTCTACGGTTGGGTACCTTACGTGGGAGCAATGCTTGGGGCGTGGTTCGGAGGGTTGATTGCCCAGAATCGAATAAAAGTAGGATGGTCCATTGACAAAACCCGTAAGACAGTTATCGGACTTGGCTGTTTGATTATGCTTCCCGCTTTGTTGGCAATGGCCAATCCCGGGGGTCCTGTTACCGCAGTGTTGATTATGGCCGTCATCCTATTCGGTTTTCAAACCGCAATTGGAAATGTGCAAACTTTGCCAAGTGACTTTTTTAGCGGTAAAACGGTAGGTACGCTTGCAGGATTTTCCGGTATGGCTGCGAAACTTACTGCAGCCGGATTAACATATCTGGTACCTTGGCTTACTAGAGGTGGGAATTATACGCCGGCTTTTGTCATAGGTGCTTCGCTCGCAATACTAACACTAATCAGTGTTTTGGTACTATGCGGGAGAATAGAACCCTTGAAAAGCAAAATTTAATTGGACAAATAATAATCAAGTAGAATAAAAATAATATTTAAGATATGAATGGTCAAAATGGAAAAGTTGCCGTCATCACTGGGGCAACAGGGGGTATCGGTTTTCAAGTCGCCAAAAGACTGGGACAAGATGGATACACCGTAATCTTGAACGGAATAGAGGATGATACAGGGGCAAAAAGAGTTGAAGAATTGACATCGGAGGGCATAACCGCAGAATACTATGGTTTTGATGTTACCGATGAAGAAGCCGTGAATTCTAATATTCTTAAAATCGGAGAAAAATACGGTAAGATAGACGCGCTTGTCAACAACGCTGGAGGGCTTGGAGGACGATCTCGTTTCGAGGAGATGACCACGGAATTTTATCGACGCGTTATGGCGTTGAACCTAGATTCCACATTTTTTGTTTCTAGAGCGGCAATACCCTATCTTAAAAAGGGAGTAAACGCTTCCATAATTAACTATACCTCTATTGCTGGTTGGAACGCTGGAGGACCGGGCGCTGGGATTTATGGTACATCAAAGGCTGCTGTGCATGCCATTACTCGCGCATTGGCCAAAGATTTGGCAGAATATGGCATTCGGGTTAATGCTGTATCACCTGGTACTATAGATACCCCTTTTCATACGCAAATAAAATCCACTAAACCAGAGGTATTTGCATCCTGGAAGAACAATATTCTTTTGGGCAGACTCGGACAACCTGAGGAAGTAGCATCGGTGATCTCCTTTCTGGTAGGCGATGACGCTGCTTTTTTAACTGCCGAAACCATACAGGTGGGCGGTGGTCAAGGACTTGGTATCTAATAATTTTTAAGCATGGGTAGACTTAATGGAAAAATAGCTGTGGTAACTGGAGGCTCCAGAGATATTGGTCGGGCCATTTCAATAAAACTGGCCAAAGAGGGTTGCAAAGTGGTGGTAAACTACTTCAATTCAGAATCTGGAGCTAATGAAACGGTTGATGAGATAAGAACTTTAGGGCGGGAAGCCATTGCAGTTAAGGCAGATGTTTCCAATCTGTCCGACATTGCAAATCTAAAGACAAAAGTTATAGCAGCATTTGGAAACAATATCGATATTCTAGTCAATAATGCTGGAGGTCTATTTGCACGGAAAACATTGCAAGAATTTGACGAGAAGTTCTACGACCTAGTGATGGATGTCAACTTCAAGTCCACTGTTTTTGTTACGCAAGCCTTTGAACCCATGATGGCCAAGGGTCCCGCAATAATCAATATTTCCTCCCAAGCCGCAAGAGATGGTGG
>NZ_JANQIH010000161.1 GCF_028282265.1 Allomuricauda sp. | reverse complement strand
TATATCATTAAGGACCCAGAAGTATATCGAAACAAGAAAGTTGTCATTGCTGGAGGTGGTGACTCCGCTTTGGATTGGGCCATATTTTTGGCCGATGTGGCCAGTGAAGTTTCTTTGGTACATAGGCGGAACGAATTCAGAGGAGCTTTGGATTCCGTTGAGAAAGCATCAGAATTGGCCAAATTAGGTAAGATACAATTGTTCACTGAAGCTGAGGTAAAGGAACTCCATGGCCGTGAGGAACTTGAGGCGGTCGTCATTAAACACAACGACGAGGCAAAAGGGCAAACCTATGTTGAAACGGATTACTTCATCCCACTGTTCGGTCTGTCCCCGAAATTGGGACCTATCGGAAACTGGGGTCTTGAAATTGAAAAAAATGCCATCAAAGTGAATAATGCTAAGGATTATCAAACCAACATCGCTGGTGTATTTGCTATTGGTGATGTGAATACCTATGAAGGCAAGTTGAAGTTGATTCTTTCAGGATTTCACGAAGCAGCCGTCATGTGTCAATACGCGTACCAAATCATAAATCCGGATAAACGGTTCGTGATGAAGTACACTACTGTTGGTGGAGTAGAAGGATTCGATGGAAGTAAAAAAGAAGCGAAAAAAGAAGTAGTTCAGAGTATATTATAGACTCTTTAATTATTTGAAGCTGAAAAACCTCCTTGTGGGAGGTTTTTTGTTTTTATAGGAGATATCATTTGCTTTTCATCCCGATGTGCCGTTAATTTGTGCCCAGTTCATTAAAAAATTGAAAAGTTATCAAGAAAGGTGGAGGGATTAGACCCTATGAAACCTTAGCAACCCTTGGCCAACTTCTTAAAAAGGTCAAGAAGGTGCTACATTCTACCAGATACTATCTGGAAGGATAACTCTTTGGGAAAATTCCTTTGTCCATTTCTTGATGCCTAATAAAATCCAGCTCTTGGCTGGGTCAAAAAAGTTATGCAAAAAATTGAAGAAATACTGGAAAACAGAATCCTTATTTTGGATGGCGCCATGGGCACCATGCTACAGCGCTATCAGTTCGAAGAAGAGGATTTTCGAGGAGAGCGTTTTAAGGATTGGCCGTCCCCGTTAAAAGGAAACAACGACCTTCTTTCATTGACACAACCACAAGCGATTGCTGAGGTGCACCGCAAATATTTTGAGGCCGGAGCCGATATTGTGGAAACGAATACGTTTTCAGGAACAACTGTTGCAATGGCCGATTATGGAATGGAAGAATTGGTGTATGAGTTAAACTACGAGTCGGCTCGAATTGCTAAGGAAGTAGCAAATGAATTTACCAAAAGGGAACCTGAAAAGCCCCGTTTCGTAGCTGGTAGTATAGGTCCTACGAACAAAACGGCGAGCATGTCCCCTGATGTAAACGACCCAGGATTTAGGGCAATTTCGTTTGATGAGTTACGATTGGCTTACAAGGAGCAAGTGCAGGCGCTTCTCGATGGTGGTGTCGATATTTTATTGGTCGAGACCATTTTCGATACGCTAAATGCCAAAGCTGCCCTTTTTGCAATTGAAGAAGTAAAAGAAGAAAAGGGAATACAACAGGTGCCCATTATGGTCAGCGGTACAATTACGGATGCTTCAGGAAGGACCCTTTCGGGTCAGACCGCGGAAGCCTTTCTAATTTCCGTTACGCATCTTCCCATTCTCTCGGTTGGATTTAATTGTGCTTTAGGGGCCAAGCAGTTGACTCCGCATCTGGAAGTGATATCCGCTAAATCAGATTTCGCGATATCGGCCCACCCGAATGCAGGTCTACCGAATGCTTTTGGAGCCTATGACGAAACCCCTGAGCAAATGGCAGAGCAGATTAAAGAGTATTTGGAAAAAGGTCTTGTCAATATCGTAGGAGGATGTTGTGGAACAACCCCGGAGCACATTAAAGCTATTTCGCAGTTGGCAACACAGTTTAAACCCCGAAAACTTGCAATTCCAGTTTAGGAAGAAACTTGTTCATGATTCAAACCAAACAACAACGATATCTGAAATTAAGTGGCCTCGAGCCGCTGATCATTACCCCAGAAAGCAATTTCATCAATGTAGGGGAACGCACCAACGTGGCGGGTTCCAAAAAATTTCTTCGACTAATTAAGGAGGAGAAATACGAGGAAGCCCTTGAAGTTGCCAGACATCAGGTAGAAGGAGGGGCCCAAATCATAGATGTCAATATGGACGATGGTCTCATTGATGGCAAGGAGGCTATGGTCAGGTTCTTGAATCTTATCGTTGCTGAACCTGACATCGCTCGGGTTCCCATTATGATCGATAGTTCAAAGTGGGAAATCATTGAAGCTGGACTTCAGGTGGTGCAAGGGAAATGCGTGGTAAACTCCATTAGTTTAAAGGAAGGCGAAGAAGAATTTGTCAGACAGGCCAAATTGATAAAGCGATATGGTGCTGCTGTCATTGTTATGGCCTTTGATGAGGTGGGCCAAGCAGACAATTTGGAACGACGCATCGAAATTGCAGAACGGTCTTACCGCATTTTGGTGGATGAGGTGAAATTCCCTCCGGAAGACATCATATTTGATCTCAACATCTTTCCGGTTGCTACTGGTATGGACGAGCACAAACGCAATGCCCTCGATTTCATTGAAGGTACACAATGGGTAAGGGAAAATCTTCCTCATTGTAGTGTCAGTGGTGGTGTCAGCAATGTCTCATTTTCTTTTCGAGGCAACAATACGGTACGGGAAGCCATGCATTCTGCCTTTTTGTACCATGCGATAAAAGCAGGAATGAATATGGGTATTGTTAACCCGGCTATGCTTGAGGTTTACGATGATATCCCAAAAGATTTGCTGCAGCAAGTAGAAGACGTTCTTTTGAATCGAAGGGAAGATGCAACGGAACGTCTTTTAGAATTTGCTGAAACCGTTGCGGGCAAAACCAAGGAAAAAAAGGTGGACCTTTCGTGGCGGGAGGAACCACTTCAAGATAGAATCACCCGAGCGCTGGTCAAAGGAATTGATCAATTTATAGTGGAAGATGTTGAAGAGGCTAGGCAAAATGCCTCAAAACCGCTAGAAGTCATTGAGGGGCACTTAATGACGGGGATGAATGTGGTGGGAGATCTTTTTGGAAGCGGGAAAATGTTCTTGCCCCAAGTGGTAAAGTCCGCCAGAGTGATGAAAAAAGCTGTGGCCTACCTGACTCCTTTTATCGAAGAATCGAAGGATTCCAATAGCAATTCGGCAGGAAAGATATTGATGGCAACCGTAAAAGGGGATGTGCACGATATTGGCAAAAACATTGTCAGTGTGGTGTTGGCCTGCAACAACTATGAGATTGTGGATATGGGCGTAATGGTACCTCCTGAAAAAATAATCGACAAGGCCCGGGAAGAACAAGTGGATATTATTGGTCTCAGTGGCCTAATTACGCCTTCTTTGGACGAGATGGTCTTTCTGGCCAAGGAAATGGAACGTCAAAGTTTTGAGGTTCCGCTTTTGATAGGGGGTGCCACGACAAGCAAGGCCCATACCGCAGTAAAAATTGACCCTGTGTACAGTCAATCCGTGGTGCATGTGCATGATGCTTCAAGAGCGGTAACCGTTGTTGGTGATTTGCTGCATAGGGAAACTTCAACCCACTATAAAGAATCCATTAAACTAGATTATGAGAGTTTTCGCGATAAGTTTTTGAACCGTACGAAACAAAAGGAATATCTAAGCTTGGAGGAAGCCAGAGAGAATAAACTCCAAATTCAGTGGAATGCTAAGGACATCATAAAACCGAATCAATTGGGAATTCAGGTTTGGCAAGACTTTGATTTGGCGAAACTCAAGGATTTCATTGACTGGACCCCATTTTTCCGTAGCTGGGATTTGCACGGCAGATTCCCAAATATTCTTGAGGATGAGGTAGTGGGCCAGCAGGCCACTGAGCTTTTTGAGGACGCTAAGGGCATGTTGAAAAAGGTGTTGGATGAAAAATTACTGACAGGCAAAGCGATTTTTGGATTGTTTCCGGCCAATCAGATAGGTGAAGATGATATTGAAGTTGGTTCACTGAGCGAAACCGAAGGTGAACCAAAGGATAAAAAAATCTTCCGAACACTCCGTCAACAACTTAAAAAGCGTCAAGGCGTTCCGAATATGGCATTGGCTGATTTTGTAGCTCCCAAAGAATCAGGTATTCAAGATTACGTAGGCTGTTTTTGTGTGACTGCAGGATTTGGAACCCAAGAATTGGCTGAAAAATTTGAAAAAGACCACGATGATTATAGCTCCATCATGATCAAAGCTTTGGCCGACCGTTTGGCAGAGGCTTTTGCGGAATACTTGCACAAAGAGGTGCGAACCAAATTCTGGGGCTATGCACAAAGGGAATCGCTCTCCAATGACGAATTGATCGATGAAAAGTATAGGGGCATACGACCCGCCCCGGGATATCCAGCTTGTCCGGATCATTTGGAAAAATTGACCATCTGGGAGTTATTGGGCGTAGAGGAAAAAATTGGGGTGAAGTTGACCGAGAGTCTGGCCATGTGGCCTGCTGCCAGTGTAAGCGGTTACTACTTCGCCCACCCGGAGGCCAAGTATTTTGGTCTAGGAAAAATAAAGCAAGACCAAGTAATTGATTTTGCCAACCGAAAGCATTTTGAAATAACGGATGCCCAAAAATGGCTGGCACCGAACATTGTTGAAACATAGCATTAGGGATTGAGGTACTGTTGGAGCTCCTTTTCAAAAGTTTTGGGTCACCCTTCGACAGGCTCAGGATGACTCATTTGAAAAGAGCGACTACCGAAAGCCCGACCCGAAGGGTAATGCAAAAAAAAATTGCAGCAACAGAATTAAGAATACATGAAAATTACGGAACATATCAGTAAGGCAAAGGGTGAGACCTTGTTTTCATTTGAAATTATTCCGCCGGTGAAGGGGAAAAGCATTCAGGAACTTTATGATAGTATTGATCCTTTGATGGAATTCAACCCGCCCTTTATCGATGTGACCACATCTCGCGAAGAATACGTGTATATCGACCGAGATGGGCTTCTGGACAAAAAGCTCACGCGAATGCGACCAGGCACATTGGGTATTTGTGCTTCCATAAAGCACAAATATGATGTGGATACGGTACCCCACGTGTTGTGTGGTGGGTTTACAAGGGAGGAAACCGAGTATTTGTTGGTCGATTGCCACTATTTGGGCATTGACAATGTAATGGCCTTACGAGGTGACGCCATGAGAGAAGAGAAGTATTTTGAACCCACTAATGGGGGGCATCAATATGCTTCTGATTTGGTGAAGCAGATTCAAGGTCTGAACAAAGGGAAATACCTTCATGAGGTCATTGAAACTGACAATTGTGCCAATTTTTGCGTTGGGGTTGCCGGATATCCGGAAAAGCATATGGAGGCCCCATCCTTAAAATCTGATTTAAGACGGTTAAAAGAGAAGATTGATCTAGGGGCAGATTATGTGGTCACTCAAATGTTTTTTGATAACAAAAAATATTTCGCCTTTGTAGAGGCCGCCCGTGAAATGGGAATTGATGTTCCCATTATACCTGGAATAAAACCGATAGCCGTAAAACGACACTTGCAGCTTTTGCCCCAGGTTTTTCGGGTTGACATTCCCGAAGAGCTGATAGAAGCGGTTGAAGACTGTAAAAATAATAAGGAAGTCCGTCAGGTAGGGGTGGAGTGGTGCATTAAACGGTCGAAGGAACTAAAAGAGGCCGGTGTACCCGTTTTACACTATTATTCCATGGGAAAATCAGATAACATTAAAGCCATTGCCTCGGAGGTGTTTTAATTTCCTACTTTTGCCCTCCATGAGGCCCCTGCTTATCATTAGTTTTTTGCTGACCTTTTTTTTAGGTATTACCCAAGAATCTAAGGTCCCTAAAAAGTATGTGCTGGATGCGAGCCAGTTCTACGGTTCCATTCTCTTGCATAATCCAGATATTTCGCATTTGATTACTGAACATCCTACAGGGCTTATTCTAGGATTGAGTCGGAAAAGATTTGGGCATGAGGATTGGGAATCCGAATTTGGTTATCCTGATACGGGATTTTCATTTGTTTATCAGAATATGAACAACTCCACCTTGGGGGAGCATTTTGGGCTATATGCACACTACAATTTTTATTTCTTGAGAAGGAATCTTCAGTTTCGTGTGGCCCAGGGAATAGCATACAATACCAATCCCTATGATAAAAACCAAAATTTCAGGAACAATGCCTACGGAACCCATCTCTTGGCTTCGACCATGGTGATGTTGAATTATCATAAGGAAAACCTGTTTAAAGGGTTGGGCCTAAAAGCTGGTCTGAGTCTTCTTCATTATTCAAATGCGAATTTCAAGGCACCCAACACCTCAACAAATACCTTTGCGTTCAATTTTGGATTGACCTATGATTTGGACCAAGGAGCTACTTACGAATACCTAAAACCTGAAAAGAAGGAAAGCATAAAGGAGCCCATCCGTTACAATTTGGTGTTGCGCGGAGGAGTCAACGAAAGTGATGTCATCAATTCAGGACAATATGGTTTTTGGATTCTTTCTGCTTATGCTGATAAACGTCTTGGAGGTAAGAGCGCTATTCAGTTTGGGGTTGACGCCTTTTTCTCCAATTTTTTGAAAGAATTGATTCGATTTCAGTCCATCTCGTTCCCTGAACTGAATGTGGACGGGGATACTGACTTTAGAAGGGTAGGCTTATTTGTGGGCCATGAGCTATTTGTAAACAAATTGAGTATTGTGACACAACTGGGCTATTACGTGTACTATCCCTTTGATTTTGAAGGGCAGGTGTATAACCGCATCGGGTTGAAACGCTATTTTGGAGATAGGTTTTTTGGTGCAATCACTTTAAAATCCCATGCGGCGAAGGCGGA
>NZ_JANQIH010000096.1 GCF_028282265.1 Allomuricauda sp. | reverse complement strand
CGTGTGATTCCAGCTTTTATAGGACAATCCTTGAGGGGAGAAGATCTAACCGTTTTTGGAAATGGCGAACAAACAAGGTCTTTCTGTTATGTCGACGATCAAGTAGAGGGCATTTTTCGATTATTGATGAGTGATTACCACTTACCGGTCAATATTGGGAACCCCAACGAAATAACAATAAAGGATTTTGCCGAGGAAATCATTAAACTGACCAATTCAAATCAAAAAATCATTTATAAGCCCTTACCTAAGGATGATCCAATGCAAAGACAGCCAGATATCACCAAGGCCAAGGAAATTTTGGGTTGGGAACCCAAAATAGAAAGGTCCGAGGGCCTGCAGATCACCCTTGATTATTTTAAAGGATTAAATGAAAGTGAGCTGTATAAAAAAGAACACAAGGATTTTAAAGCCTTTAATTCGTTTTAATAACCTTGTACGACCTAGACCAATCGATAACAGGAAATCTTGGAAAAGTTTGTGACCAAACGGTCTTTTATTTTTTTTTCAGAGACTCTTTTTTCGGTGGTTTAACGATGAAATGCCTAGTTTATCGAATTCTTCAATACTTCAAAACCTAATAAGGTGTTAAAGTATATTTTTGCTTAAAATACCCAGATTGTGACCATAGTACCGAAAGTAAGCAAACGCATCTGGCTCTCATCTCCACACATGGGAAGCACAGAGCAGGAATATGTCAAGTCCGCTTTTGAAACAAATTGGATAGCACCACTAGGGCCCAATGTGGACAGGTTTGAGCAATACCTTCAAGATTATCTTCAAAACTCCTCTAAGGTTGCTGCTGTAAGTTCAGGAACCGGTGCCATACACTTAGCTTTAGAAATTCTTGGAGTTTCAAATGGGGATGAAGTAATATGTCAAAGCTTCACTTTTTCCGCTTCAGCTAATCCCATATGCTATTTAGGGGCTACACCAGTTTTTGTGGATAGTGAAAAGGAAACTTGGAACATTTCCCCAGAGCTATTGGAACAAGCCATACAGCAAAGAATCTCAGCCACTGGGAAAGCTCCGAAAGCCATCATTGCCGTTCATTTGTATGGTATGCCATACAAAGTTGATGAGGTACAGCAGATAGCAGAAAAATACGGTATTCCTGTTATTGAGGATAGTGCGGAAGCCTTGGGTAGCAAGTATAAGGGAACTAAGTGTGGTTCATTGGGCACATTGGGTGTTCTTTCCTTTAATGGGAATAAAATAATTACCACTTCAGGAGGTGGAGCGTTGGTGTCTAGAGATGAGAAATTTCGCCAGAGAGCAATTTTTTTGGCGACGCAAGCCAGAGACGATGCACCCCATTACCAACATTCGGCGATAGGATACAACTATAGAATGAGCAACGTTCTCGCTGGAATAGGCTGCGGACAAATGGAAGTATTGGAGGACAGGGTTTCTGCAAGAAGAAATAACCATAAATTTTATGAAGACTCTCTTGGTTCTTTTGACGAAATCGAATTTTTGCCAGAACCGGAAGGGTTTAGTTCCAATAGATGGTTGACCTGCATATTGACCCCATCATTTTCAATCCGTGAAAAAATTCGTTTGGCCTTGCTTGAAGAAAACATTGAATCTAGACCTTTATGGAAACCTCTGCATATGCAGCCTGTTTTCAAAACGACACCTAGTATAACGGACGGAACCTCTGAGGGGCTGTTCGAGAGAGGCCTTTGTCTGCCTAGTGGTTCCAATCTATTGGAGGAGGACCTTGAAAGAATAACCGATATTGTTAAAGAAGCCCTATCATGATAAGAAATTACCTGAAGGAAAAGCTTTTTAAATATTCATCAAAATGGCTTGTATTGGTCATAGATTTGATCATTGTAAGCGTGGCATTTGTCCTGGCGTATTTCATCCGCTTTAACCTTACCCTGAACTTTGACGTCAACAAATTACTGATTCAACTTCCTTTTGTTCTCGTTACGGCACTTGTATCTTTTTTGTTTACGGGTTCATATAGAGGAGTGATTAGACATACAGGGGTCAAGGATGTTTATAACTTGTTCAATGCAATATGCCTGTCCAGTATATTGTGCATTTTTTTGGTTATCGTAAACAGGCAGTTTGTCTTTGTCGATGACTTTACTATTCCTCTTTCCATTATTATCATTTATAGTTTGATAAGCTTTGTCTCCCTTACTGCCTCTCGTTATGTTTTTAAGGGGATCTATCATAATCTAATGATAAACAGGCTCAAGGCGACGAAGAATGTTCTTATTTATGGAGCTGGCGAGTTGGGAATTTTAACACATAATGCAATTACCAACCACACTAATAGCAATGCAAAAGTTGTAGGATATATTGATAGTGATAAGAAAAAGATTGGAAAATCAATTAATGGTGTCAAGGTATTTGGAAATGAACTTTTGACCGAGGAATTCATTGTCAGCAAGGGTATACAGGAAGTTATTTTCTCAATCCAAAATATTGACAACAAAAAATTAAGGGAACTGGTCGAAGGTTTGGTGGATTTTCCGGTACTGGTTAAGACGGTACCTCCTGTAGAAGACTGGATCAACGGTGAGCTTAAGGTGTCGCAGATCAAACAAATCCAAATAGAGGATTTGCTTGATAGGGCCCCTATCAACATTCAAAATTCCAAAATTCCCATGGAACTTGATGACAAGGTGGTTATGGTAACGGGGGGTGCAGGATCTATTGGTAGCGAGTTGGTTCGCCAAATATGTAAGTATACCTATAAATTCTTAATAATTGTTGACCAAGCGGAATCGGCCTTGTACGATTTGCAACAAGAATTAAGGCAAAACAACTTCCACAACTTTATAGCTATTGTCGGGGATATTAGGGACAAGAATAGGATGAACTATCTTTTTCAAGAACATAGGCCGAATATTGTTTTTCATGCTGCGGCCTATAAGCATGTGCCCCTGATGGAGTATAACTCTTATGAGGCAATCAAAATAAACATAGCAGGCACCAAAGCAATTGCAGACCTATCCAATGCCCATGGAGTGGACAAATTTGTTTTTGTTTCCACAGATAAGGCGGTCAACCCTACCAATGTCATGGGAGCATCGAAGCGTATAGCAGAAATGTATATAAGTTGTATGCAACAGGAAGGTAAGACCAAGTTCATAACCACTCGCTTTGGAAATGTTCTTGGGTCAAATGGATCGGTTATCCCACTTTTCAAAAAACAAATAGAAAAAGGGGGTCCGATAACCGTAACAGATAAGAATGTTACAAGATTTTTTATGACAATCCCTGAAGCCTCACAACTAGTCCTCGAAGCCGGTGCGATGGGTGAAGGAGGTGAGATATTTATCTTTGATATGGGAGAGTCAGTAAAGATTTTTGATTTGGCCAAAAACATGATCAAATTGTCTGGATTGAGTTACCCAGAAGACATTGACATTAAGATTACAGGTTTGCGACCTGGTGAAAAGCTCTATGAGGAACTCCTGGCAAACGGAGAAAATTTACTTCCCACATATCATAAAAAGATAATGATCAGTAAAGTACGTGAGCTAGAGTATGCCAAAGTACGATCTTACATTGATGAATTGTGCATCTCCAACATGTTTTTTAGGGAGGATACAGTGAACCTAATGAAAAAAATTGTTCCCGAGTTTATCTCCAATAATTCTGAGCTTTGTAAATTGGACCAGAAAACCAATACTGAACCTCAATCTAAGATTGGTAAAGGTGAAGTTCAACATTCTTGAATTACATCGGTTCAGATTAAACACAACTAAGCATGTCAACAAATAGTCTTTCTAAGTTTGCCTCCATTCTTATTTTATCGGTTCTAATATCATCTTGTGCTTCTAGGCAAGATATTGTCTATTTCCAAGACGCTAAGAATTTTGAAACCTTGGTTGCGGACAACGCTTTCACGCCTCGGTTCAAGGTTGATGATTTGATCAGTATTCATGTATCGACATTAAACCCAGAGGCCAGTGTACCTTTCAATCTAGTAGTTGGTATTTCGGGAGATGCGGGAGCAAATCCCACAGCAGGCTTTGGAGCAGAACAAGTAAGCTATTTGGTCGATAAAGAGGGTGAGATTGATTTTCCAGTTATCGGCAAGGTGAAAGTTGCGGGACTCTCACCAGAAGAACTTCGCGTTAGCCTAAGGGAATTGTTGACCGATTATTTAAAGGACCCTATCATCAATATTAGATTGCTGAATTATACCGTAACTATCTTAGGAGAGGTTAGAACTCCCGGGACTTACCCCATAATTGGAGAACAAGTTACTATTTTAGAAGCTCTGGGATTGGCTGGAGACCTTACTATCAGAGGTTTACGTGAAAACATTATGGTAATCCGTGATTTTGATGGAACAAAAGTATACAATAGAATAGATTTGACCAGTAAGGACGCGATGAAATCGCCTGTATATTACTTGACTCAAAATGATGTTGTTTATGTTGAACCCAACAACGCAGCAGTTAACGCGTCGGCTTCTACCACCGGATTAACAGTTACAGTCTCTATTATTGGAGTACTTTTGTCAGTAGCAACGCTTATAGTAACTTCAAACAGATAAAAACTTCTGATAATCTTGGAAAAAATCCCAGAAACAACACTTCCTACGAATGAAGGATTTGACATTGGTGAGTTTATAAAAAACTACCTAAGAAATTGGAAATGGTTCATCCTTTCTTTGGCCGTTGCCGTTGTTTTAGCTTTCTTCTTTATAAGATACACTACTCCTAAGTATTCTGCACGGGCAAAGATTCAAATTTTAGAAGAAAGGAGTGCCTCCGAGCTAGGAGCGTTTCAAGACCTGCAAGTTTTTTCAGATGGAGCAAATACCTCCGTGGAGGATGAGATTGAGGTTATCCGTTCAAGATCTAATTTTATTCAAGTTGTAAAAGAATTGGGCTTGAACAAACGTATAATGAGTTTGGGAAATATCCTGGATTCAGAGATTTACAACGAATCACCTCCGTTCAGCATTAGTTTTATAGATAGTGATTCCATAGTAGATAATACCAATTTCAGTTGTTACATTAATCTAACCTCTTCGAAAACATCTTTTGGTTATTCAAGAAGTGAGGAAGGTCCCTTTAAGGAATATGTTTATGGAAAGAACATAGAAACTTCGGTAGGGGATATCGTAATTTTACCAAATCAAGATTTATCAAAATTCGATGGAAAAAAGTTTAGGATTTCCATAATTGAAGTTGCATCTGTAGCAGAGTACTACCGTAATACGATTAGTATTGTTCCAACAAGCAAAGCGTCAACCATACTTTCTTTCTATTTGGAAGACCCAATTCAAAGTAAGGCCCAAGACATAATCAACAAGCTTATTGAAGTATATAACAAGAATACAATAGAGGATAAACGTGCCATTGCGGATAGGACTTCCAAATTTATAGACGACAGAATCAGGGATATTTCCACGAGCCTTTCCTCGGTGGACCAGACCGCAGAAGACTTTAAAACTGGAAGGGGGCTTACCGATATTGCCTCCGAGGCCAACATTAATCTGAACGTTGGGGTTGAAAACCGACAACAACTCGAAAATGCTACACTTCAGTTGAATATAGCTTCTTCTATGAAAGATATTGTCGATAACCAGAATGGTTATGAGATACTACCGTCCAACATTGGATTATCAGATGCTTCTATCGCTGGTACAACAGCAAGATATAATGAGTTGGTCGCCGAAAGACAACGGTTACTGAAAAGTTCCAACGAAAAAAACCCCATAATTGTCAATCTGGACCAGCGTTTGGACGGTCTAAAGCGGTCCATGCAATCCAGTTTGAACAGTATGACCAATAATTTGGTACTTACGGTGAATAGTCTTAGCAATCAACAGTCAAAAATAAACTCAAGAATCTATTCAGCTCCAGGTAATGAAAGAGCGCTTAGGGACATTACCAGACAACAGCAAACAACAGAATCCCTTTATCTGTATTTGTTACAGAAAAGGGAGGAGTCTCAAATTACCTTTGCATCCTCTTCTCCTAAGAGTCGGGTGATCGATAGTGCGTATAGCCTTACTAGATTACCGGTATCTCCTAGAAAAAAGACAATCTATTTCGCTGCAGTTTTTTTAGGACTACTTCTTCCTTTTTCTATCATTTATATTACTGACCTTTTGGATACCAAGGTTCACAATAAGGTTGAACTCGAAAAACTAGTTGGCAATGTTCCAATTTTGGCCGAATTGCCTATGATTTCCAAAAAAGAAAAGAAATTGGTGTACAATCAAGACAGGTCGATTCTGGCCGAGTCATTGAGGATTCTGAGGACCAATCTTGATTACATTATTACTTCAAATAAAAAACCCGGAAGAAAAAATCTAATTTTCGTTACTTCCAGCGTATCTGGGGAAGGGAAAACTTTTCTATCCTCAAATTTATCAATGGTATTTGCCAGTACAGGGAAGAAGGTCCTATTGGTGGGAGCCGATATTAGAAACCCTAAACTATACACTTTCTTCACAGGTAATGAGTCCGATGCGTTAAACAAACCAAGACAAATAAAGGAAATTGGTTTAACCGACTATCTAAAAGATGACAACCTAGCGGTTAAGGACATAATTACTCCAATGCTGGTCCATGAAAATACGGTTGATATTATATATTCTGGAAAAATTCCACCCAATCCGGCGGAATTGTTGATGAACAAAAGAATCAAGGATTTGTTTGATGAGGTCTCAGAACTTTACGACTATGTTATCGTTGATACAGCCCCAATGGTTGTTGTGACCGATACGCTCCTAATTACGGAATACGCCAGCCAAATAATCTATGTCACAAAAGCAGGGTTTACAGAGAAAAAGGTATTGGATTTTCCTTTGAAGCTAAAGCAAGAGGGAAAACTCAAGGGACTATCCTTTGTTGTAAACAATGTTAAGCAATCTAATTTGGGTTATGGTGGAAAATATGGCTATGGCTACGGAAAAAAAGTCCGTCAATGGTGGAAATTCTCGAACTCCTAATAAAAACTTAGTATCGTCTTTTCAATAATCGGAAGCAACAGGTTAAGGGTGCTTTTTTGAATTTTGATTTCCTTGAGTTGAGCGATGTGATTTTTATGATGCGCATCTGAAGAGACGAAGTCAATCATGCCCTCCTTAAGCAAGTACATGGCAACTTTTTGAATTTCAGTGCCGTAATATCCACTTAATGATAATAGATTGAGCTGGAATAAGATGCCCTTTGATTTTAAGGTTTCATAGACCTTTAACGTGTTATGATAGTAAGCATAGCGTTCAGGGTGGGCTAAAATGGAATAGTATCCTTTACTGGCAATCTTTTGTATGGCACCATCAAAGTTCAGGGAAGGCTGCAGATACGACATTTCAATTAAGAGATATTCCTTTTTTATGGGAAGCACCTCATCGGACGCCAATAAACTCTCGAAATTATCATCTATCATATGTTCGGCTGCGTAGCTTGTCTTTACACTTAAGACCCCTTGTAGTTTTAGTTCGTTTTGTAATAGAATAAATGCTTTTTTGACGGTTTCCTGTGTATTGGGGTAGTAGTGGTGCATTACATGGGGCGTAAAAACAAAGCTGGTAACCCCAAACTCTGAAAATCCCTTTATAAGGTCCAATGACTGGTCCACTGTTTTAGCCCCATCGTCAATTCCGGGCAAAACATGGTTGTGCATATCGACCAGACCGTGCAAATAATCAACCAAAAAAACCTTTTTTTCAAAAAAACTGAACATATTCTCCTACCTTCTTACTTACCGATGCAAAAATTTGAAAAGATGTTCCCTAAAAGGTCATCCGTGGTTACACTTCCTGTAATCTCTCCTAAATGGAATAGGGCCTGTCGGATATCTATCGCCAAAAGATCGCCTGATACACCCATTTCGATACCTTCTTTTACTTTTTGTATTTCCTCCAAAGATTTAAGCAAAGCGTCATAATGTCTACTGTTACTAACTATGGTTTCATCCCCACTTACCGTTCCTTGGTCAACCAAATCGAACAAATTCTCTTGTAAATCATCAATCCCTGTACCATTTTTAGCCGAAATGAAAAGTACTTCTGAAATGTCACCCTTTAACTTGTCAATTTGGGCTTGATTCAGTTGATCCATTTTGTTACAAATGACAAGGAGTCTTTTTGATGGATATTGTTTTCTGATGTTTTCCAGTTCCTGCCTGTCGAAATCGGGACTATCAAAAAGAAAGATGATAAGCTTCGCTTGCTCAATCTTTGAAAAAGTTCTTTCAATCCCTATCTGTTCCACAACATCCTGAGTTTTCCTAATTCCAGCGGTATCGATAAAGCGAAAGTTGACTCCTTTGATGCTTATTTGATCTTCAACGGTATCCCTGGTGGTCCCAGCTATATTGCTCACGATGGCCCGCTCCTCATTTAACAGTGCATTAAGAAGGGTAGATTTTCCCACATTCGGCTCTCCCACAATGGCCACGGGAATGCCATGCTTCAAAACATTTCCCAGTGCGAAGGAATCAATTAGTTTTTTGAGCAAAGTGCTGATTTGGTTCAGAAGGGCATTAAATTGTTCCCTATCGGCAAACTCAACATCTTCTTGCGAGAAATCAAGTTCCAACTCGATAAGGGAGGCAAAATTTAGAAGCTCTTCACGAAGTCTGCCAATTTCCGTACTAAAACCGCCTCGCATTTGGTTCAAGGCAATTTCATGGGAAGCTGCACTATCACTTGCAATTAAATCGGCTACGGCCTCAGCTTGACTGAGGTCCATTTTCGCATTCAAAAAGGCCCTGAGCGTAAATTCACCTGCCTTTGCCGACCTACACCCATTTCTAAGCAATAGCTGAATAATTTGTTGTTGAATGTAAGGCGAACCATGACAAGAAATCTCTACCACATCTTCACCTGTGTATGAGTTTGGACCCTTAAAAACAGAAACCAGCGCTTCATCAAGCGCTTTTTCCCCATCCACAATATGTCCTAGATGAATAGTATGGGTTTTTTGTTTAGCGAGTTTTTTGTTTTTTACAGATTTAAAAACCTTGTCTCCAATTGAGATAGCATTCTTCCCCGAAATCCGTATTACGGCTATAGCTCCCGTTCCAGAAGGGGTTGCCAAGGCTACTATGGTATCTTCATAAGACATGGGGGCAAAAATACAAATAAGTTAAGTGTAACATTGGGAAGAAAAACGATACAGATAGAGTATAACATCAACATCAATCAAAAAAATGGAAATTATCAATCAAAAATCACTTCGGAAAGACAACACTTTGTTGTCGGTTACGCATCTTACCCAATTATTGCACTATGTCACGGGTTTTGGTGGATTCATTGTTCCCCTTATTATTTGGCTGTCCTCAAGAAAGACCGTCGAAGGTATGAACGAACATGGAAAGGCTATCATTAACCTTCAATTGAGTTTGTTGCTTTATATTATTTTGAGCATTCCGGCCATCTTGTTGCTTGGGCTTGGGATATTAGGGTTAATTGGAGTCGGTATCTTAGGATTTGTGCTGCCCATAGTAAATGCGGTTAAAGCGGCCAACGGGGAGTCACCATCTTATTTTTTAACCATTCCTTTTGTTTAGAACACTAGAAACGGTGTCTTGACCTTGAAATAATGGGGTTTTCTAGTTATTTAGCATTACAGGCATAACGAGCATAGTGATATGCTCACCTTCGTCCAAACCATCGGTTGGGGTCAAAATACCTGCTCTGTTGGGAAGACTCATCTCCAAAGTAACATCATCGGAGGAGAGATTGCCCAACATTTCTACAAGGAACCGTGAGTTGAATCCAATTTGCATGTCGTCGCCTTGATAAGAACATGACAACCGTTCCTCTGCTTTATTGCTATAGTCGACATCTTCTGCAGAAATGTTCAGTTCAGCACCTGCAATCTTTAAGCGAATTTGATGAGTGGTGCGATTGGAGTAGATGGAAACCCGACGCACAGAACCCAAAAACTGGCTTCTTGAAATGTTCAGTACATTCGGATTTTCTTTCGGAATTACCGCTTCGTAATTAGGATATTTCCCGTCAATCAATCGGCATATAAGCTCTGTGCCATCAAAAATGAACTTGGCATTGCTCTCGTTATATTCGATAACAACTTCAGATTCTGAACCAGCTAAAATGCCCTTCAAAAGGTTCAATGGTTTTTTGGGCATTATAAACTCCGCAACCTCGCTTGCCTTAACATCGTTTCTTTGATACTTGACCAATTTATGGGCGTCCGTAGCAACAAAGGTTAGATTTTCAGTAGAGAACTGAAAAAATACACCGCTCATTACAGGACGAAGGTCATCATTGCCTGCGGCAAAAATCGTTTTGTTGATTGCCGTTGCAAGAATATCTCCCATAATCGTGGTAGAACTCGGATTGGAAACTTCAATAGCCTTTGGGAATTCGGCGCCATCAGCATAAGCTACTGCATATTTTCCGTGATTGGAACTGATTTCAACAGTGTTATTGTCTTCTACGACGAAAGTTAGGGGTTGTTCGGCAAACGTTTTCAGGGTATCCAACAACAATCTGGCGGGAACGGCAATCAAGCCTTCAGATTCAGAGTCCACTTCCAAAACCGAACTCATGGTCGTCTCTAAATCGGAAGCCGAAATCGTGAGTTCCTTTTGCTTCAAATCAAATAGAAAATTGTCGAGAATGGGTAGGGTATTGCTGTTGTTGATTACACCTCCCAGAACCTGCAGATGTTTTAATAAATATGTGCTGGATACAATAAATTTCATCAATGAATTTCTTTAGGAGTTACCGGCTAGGGCTTGAAAAAAGCACATGCTTTCATAAATCCGATAAAAACAAATATATTTTAAAAGCTTGAAGCAAAGAAACAAATTTATCAACACTCAAGCTGCGTATTTTCTTTTTCTATAGTATCCAAAGAAAATCCCAAAAACCAAAGTCAAAACTGTGGGAACCCCAATGTTCAGTAGCTGCCACTTGGTTCTGTTATCAGTAATTTTTTGTTGATTCAATAATGGGATTGAAACTCTTTTGTTTCGAATGTTTATAAGTCCCGTGTCATTGAGTAAATAGTTGATGCAATTCACCAAAAATTCCTTGTTTCCATATGAGCTATTGGTCCATTTGTCATAACCAAGTTCCAAAGGTTGTCCGTTGCGAAGTTGATTACGAATAAGGTCTCCATCTGAAATTACAATCATTTGATTTTCTGGACCTTCATCCAAAGCGGTTTGAAGCTTTATGGGCTTAACTCGATTTTTAAATGCAGAATTGAAAGCCCCTTCTATTAAAACAGCCAACGTTTGGTTGCCATCTGTGTAGGACTCCTTGTTCGGTGGGACATTGAGAATATCGAGACCAATTTGTTTAGGGGCGCCCTCTACTTTTGAAAGTGGAGAGCTTTGCAGAAGTACCGTCTTTTCATAGTCATTGTCAATCAGGTCAATGGTATTGGCAAACTGGAATCGAATTGCTTCGAGGTTGGTATTGATGGGATGGTCATTCTGGGAAAACACCATGGGGTTATAGTACCAAGGTACGGGATTGTATTGTGAATCGTTGCCTTCTCCTGAGGCCAACACGATTTGGGTAAAGTATAAATCGTTCACCAAAACAGGATTGATACGAACCCCATACTTAAAGAAGAAGTCCTTGAGGTTGAGTTCCCTTGGAATGGCCATGGCTCGCCCTCCACCTTTAAATATGCTATCCACCTCCATGGCTACCTGGTCAACCAACCAAATCGATTTTCCTCCGTTTACAATGAACTGATCTAGGATGTACTTTTCTTGGTCAGAAAAAACTTCCGTGGGCTTGGCAATAAGTGCCAAATCAAAATTTTTCAATTGCTCCAATACCTGTTCCGGATTATCGGCGACCGAGTCCAGGGTAATTGCCCCTAAATTGTAATAGTCCCTTATGGTGGTCAAGTAGTCCGCCATGAAAATATCATCAAGTTCCCCATTTCCCTTGATTACCGCAACTCGTTTTTTATCTTCCAAACTCAATTTGGTAAAAGCATCGGCGAAAGCATATTCCAATTGTTGCACGGAGTTGTTGATACGTTCTTGGGCTGTAGTTCCCAATTTGTTTTTCAGCAAAGGAACCTTCACGGTTTGATTGTTGTAGTTGACCATTGCCCAGGGAAAGATAAGCTCCTGGGAAACTTTCCCGCCATCCTCTATGGTGACATTGGCCGGGGTAAGACCAATGCGCTGTAAGTCCAAAATGGTCTGTTGGGCATTGGCTTCATCTTCCAAAGGATTCACCAGGTTGTATTGGATGTTTTCGTTATGGTCGGCGAAAGACTCTATTAGTTGAATAGCTTCTGTTCTGAGCCTTGCAAACTCAGATGGGATTTTTCCGTTCAGAAGCACATCGATGATAACAGGGCCATCAAGTTTTTGGGAGACTTCAATTGCGGGACTGGAAACCGTGTATCTTGAATCTTCCGTAAGGTCGAACCTTTTGTAAATGAGATTGCCCAATAAGTTCAATGTGATTACCACGGCAACTGCTTTTCCGAAGGAAATTAAAAACTTATTGCTCATTTGGGTAAATGCTTTAGTCGAACAAAGGTCAGATACAAAAACAGAAGAGAAATGGAAACGAAATAAAGCAAATCCCTTGTGTCCAATACTCCACTGGCAATGCTTCTGAAATGGGCCATGGCTCCCCAATTTTGAATTTTTAACTGTGTGCTACCGTTCGGGAATAGTGAAGAGAATGCTTCAAAACCGTAAAAAAAACAGAAACAAAAGAGAATCCCCAATAAAAAAGCAACAATTTGATTATCCGATAGGGTGGAAGCAAACAGTCCTATGCTCAAATAAGTTGAAATCAAAAACAAGAGTGCAAAGTAGGACCCCACTAACACGCCCAAGTCATAATTTCCCCTAACTATTCCTAAATCTGAAATAGCGAAAACATAAATAATAGTGGGCAAAACGGCTATCAAGCAAAGAACAAAAGTGCCCCAAAACTTGCCTAAAACGATTCTCCAAACTGAAATGGGTTTGATTAACAAAAGTTCCAGGGTGCCCAACTTTCGTTCTTCAGAGAAGCTTTTCATGGTGATGGCAGGAATCAAAAAAATGAATATCCAGGGGGCCAATAAGAAGAACTTGCTCAAATCGGCAAACCCATAATCAAAAATGTTGTACTCTCCCTTAAAAACCCATAGGAACAATCCGTTCAATAATAGAAACAGCCCCACAATTAAATATCCGATAGGTGATGTAAAAAAAGATTGGACTTCCCTTTTAAAAATGGCAAACATCAGAATTGGTTTGAGGATTGAAGTTTGGCAACGCTCCAGGCTTCTGGTTTTTCTTGGAACAATTTTTTTGTCTGGCCCCAAACGTTAATGAAGAATGAGGAACTCCTGTAGTTGTCCAGAGCTGCTTCATTTTCCCAAAAGCTATAGGTGAAAAAGATATTCGGATGGTTCAAATCTTGATAAAGCTCTAAAAAAGTACAACCTTCAAAAGCAACAATTTTTTTCTTGGAATCATTAAAGATTTGCTCAAAGCTAGGGATATTTTCGGGTTTTAAGGTCAACTTCACGATTCGTACCAGCATTTATAGAAAATTAATGGTTATGGTATCTCTGTAATTCAATCCTAATAGGGTGGAAGCGCCACCAACACTATTCAAGTCGCTTTTGTAGATGGCCAATTCCACAAAACCGGCCGAATTGAACAGTGCCAAAGCATCACCAGCACCTTTTCGCTGTCCTCTGTCTAAACTGAAATTGATAATTCCGTTATAGGATTCATGAATAGCTTTAATGGTGTTGGTTCTTGCGATAATTTCAAAGTCCCTTCCATTACGATACGCCTCGAAAAGGACTTTTTGGATGTTGGTCACCACGTTTCCATAATTATCAATATAAATGACATTACCAATAATGGTGTTCCCTCCGTCAGCCACCCGCGGTTGAAACTCTTTCAAAACCTTCAAAGAATCAAAAGGTCTGCCTATCACCTCAAGTTTTCCTCCCCTGGCTATATGGCATGCCGCGGGTACAAAAATATGAAGTTCCGCAAAGGAACTTGATGAGGTTTGCGGAATATTAAGTTCGATGATTTTATCTGGAATGGTTTCAGAGGCAATCAAGGACATTACCCCATTGTTGGCCCCAACGAAAAAGTGCCCATCCGCTTGCACCACAATATGTTCATTTTCTGGAGAAAGTTCTGAATCCACACCAATCAAGTGCACGGTACCTTTTGGAAAATATTGGTAAGCATTTTTAAGGATATAAGCGCATTCTTGAATATGAAACGGACTTACTTGATGGGAAATATCAACAATATCAACATCTGGTAAATTGTTCAGAATCGTTCCCTTGATGGCCCCTACAAAGTGGTCTTTGTCTCCAAAATCCGTAGTTAAGGTTATGATTGCCATGCAATACTGTTGAAATATTTTTCGGTTCCCAAATTGATTTTTGGTTAAGTTTGTGGGATAAAAGTAAACAAATTTAGAACGAAAAGGATTCTTCGAAAATAACCCTAAACACTCCACATTTTTTGAACGAACTCATAATTGAACTTACAGAAATAAGCCCACAGGATTTTTTTGGGCAGCGCAATGAAAATATAGAACTCCTCAAAAAATATTTCCCAAAACTTAAAATTGTTGCGAGAGGCAATAAAATTAAAGTTTACGGTGACGAAGAACTTTTAGAGGAATTCGATAAGCGCTTTGACATGCTTGCTACACATTTTGCCAAGTACAACAAGCTTGATGAAAACATGATTGAGCGTGTTTTAACAAGCAATGGCAAAGAAGACTATGAGTCCACTTCTACTTCCAGTAATGAGGTTTTGGTACATGGAGTGAGTGGTAGATTGATTAAGGCGCAAACCTTGAACCAACGGAAAATGGTCGACCTGTGTAAGGAAAATGATATGGTTTTTGCCATTGGCCCAGCTGGAACAGGAAAAACCTACACCGGTGTGGCGCTTGCCGTAAAAGCACTAAAGGAAAAGCAGGTAAAACGTATTATTTTGACCCGCCCTGCTGTTGAAGCTGGAGAAAATCTAGGGTTTCTCCCTGGTGATCTCAAAGAGAAGCTGGACCCATATATGCAACCTCTTTACGATGCGCTACGGGATATGATTGCTCCTGAAAAATTAGCCAAGTATATCGAAGATGGTACCATTCAAATTGCTCCCATGGCATTTATGAGGGGGAGAACTCTGGACAATGCTTTTGTAATTCTTGATGAGGCCCAAAACACGACCCATGCCCAAATGAAAATGTTCTTGACCCGTATGGGCAAGAATGCCAAGTTTTTATTGACTGGTGACCCAGGGCAAATTGATTTGCCCAGAAGGGTGATATCAGGATTGAAAGAAGCCCTTCTTATTCTAAAAAATGTAAAAGGTATTGGCATTATCTATCTCGATGATAAGGACGTAATTCGGCACAAGCTAGTCAAGAAGGTAATCGATGCCTACAAAAACATAGAACATCAAAACTAAGGGAATGTCAAATACCTTAATGGAAACCGATTTCCATTTTCCCAATCAATTGTCAGTATACAGAGGAAAGGTTCGCGAGGTATATGCCCTTGAGAACGATATTTTGGTAATGGTTGCAACCGACCGGTTATCGGCGTTTGATGTGGTTATGCCCAAGGGTATTCCTTACAAAGGACAGATATTGAACCAAATAGCAACACAAATGATGATGGCCACTGAGGATTTGGTGCCCAATTGGCTCTTGGCGACACCAGACCCAAATGTAGCTATTGGCAAGGCCTGCCAACCCTTTAAAGTGGAAATGGTGATTCGAGGATATCTTTCCGGACATGCTGCCCGGGAATACAAAGCGGGGAAAAGGTTGCTATGTGGGGTCGCGATGCCAGAGGGAATGAAGGAAAATGACAAATTCCCAGAACCGATAATTACCCCGGCCACTAAGGCGGAAAAAGGAGACCATGATGAGGATATTTCCAAGGAGGAAATTCTTTCAAGAGGGATTGTTTCTGAGGAAGATTACTTGGTATTGGAGGATTATACCCGTAAACTCTTCCAAAGAGGTACCGAATTGGCTGCGAAACAGGGACTTATTTTGGTGGATACCAAATATGAGTTTGGCAAGACCAAGGAAGGGCAAATTGTGTTGATTGATGAAATTCACACTCCTGATTCATCTCGTTACTTTTATAAAGATGGATACCACGAAAGACAGGCAAAAGGAGAGTCTCAAAAGCAATTGTCCAAAGAGTTTGTAAGGCAATGGTTGATTTCCAATGGATTTCAGGGATTGGAAGGACAGACTGTTCCAGAAATGAGTGACGAATACATCACTACGGTTTCTGAACGATATATTGAGCTTTACGAAAGTATTACAGGAGAGACCTTTAAAAGAGCTGATGTTTCTAATATTGCTGAGCGAATTGAAGGTAACGTTTTGAGATTCATGGAGCACCTTTAAGATTTGTTCCTTCCGAAGCGAAATCGTTTTCGTATAATTTGCAAGTTTGTTAAAGCATTAAATTTAGATTATTAAACAATTATTTTGTTTAATGCTAAATTGATATATTTATGCTAAATAAGTATATCAACTATGGATTCTTGTCCGAATTGCTCATCTGAACGTTTCATCAAAGCTGGAGTCGTTAAAAATAGACAACGCTACAAGTGTAAAGCTTGCGGCTATTTTTTTACTGTAGGTAAGCTTGGGAAACAAATAGACGATTATTACGTCAACAAAGCATTACAGCTATATTTAGAGGGGTTGACCTATAGGGAGATAGAACGAATCCTTGGGGTTTCCCATGTATCGGTAATGAATTGGGTGCGAAAGTATAACATCAAACGGCCGTACAACTCAAAATACCATCCCACTTACAAAATCCTGAATCAGATTGAACTTCAGAATTACTTTCAAAATTCTGAAAATATTACTGGGGCAGGAGTTTTGGTTACAGAGTTGGGTGATAAGTTTATGTTGATAAAATGGGAGCGGTTCAGGGAATAAATATACCTAGTTAACAAAAATATATATTAACTTTTCATTAAGGCATTTTTTTTAGGATGTTCGTGGTGCATGCAAAAAACCATAACATCTTAAAAATGAAAAAAATAGTTTCTGTATTAGCATTTACCTTGCTAATTATTCCATTGGCTTTTTCGCAGGGAAACACCGAATATACAGGTGGTTACAAAATAAAACTTAACGAAGATGGCACAAAGTATCTTCGGGTAATCGCGTGGGGTCAATTCTGGGCCCAATACAACGACAATGTTCCAGATGATGCTAGCGAACTGAATTTTAGCATTAGAAGGGCTAGGGTTTTAACGTTCACGCAGCTCAACAAAAAGTTCTTGATCCTAACACATTGGGGACTGAATAGTTTAAATGGAAGTAATCAAAGCCCTTTGGGTTTTGGCGAGAATGCCCAACTTTTCTTCCATGATTTCTGGGGCGAATGGAAAGTTACCAAAGACCATGATATTGGTGCTGGACTACACTACTGGAACGGTATCTCTAGATTGAACAACCAAAGTACACTGAACATGATGACTTTGGACAACAATAGACAATCTTGGGCCACCATAGGTCTTTCCGACCAATTCGCACGACACATTGGGGTCTATGCAAAAGGTAAAATTGGAAAACTGCAATATCGAATTGCGTATAACGAGGCTGGTGAAAGCACATTGGATACGAGAGATCCAGGCGTCGACGGAGTTACGGTTTATGGAGGCCGTCGAATTCTTGGCTCAGGAGATGCTGGTAAGGTTTTCCAAGGGTATTTTGACTTCAATTTCTTGGATCAAGAGTCCAACTTTTTACCCTACAAGGTGGGAACCTATTTGGGTAGTAAAAAAATCTTCAATGTAGGAGCGGGATTCTTCAATCATCGAAATGGAGTAGTGGAAGCTGATGGAGAAGGAGCCGATGTCAACATTTTTGCGGTCGATGCTTTCTACGATGCTCCACTTGGGCAGGATGGTTCTGCCGTCACTGCTTATTTGGTTTACCAAAGCAACGATTATGGTGAAAACTATAGCTTTGGACCATATGCAACGGGTAACATGGTCTACGGACATGTGGGATACTTAGTCCCGGGCCCAACGGATAAAACCCGTTTACAACCCTATTTATCCTACAACACTAGATCTATCGATGCCATCGATGACAATGCGACTCGATTTGGTTTGGGAGCCAATATTTTCATGACGGGTCACCATTCCAAACTGAGCGTGGAATACGCCAATTCCAAGATAGGGGACGGCGACAGTACCGGCATTTTTACTGTACAAGCAATGATTTACTTATAAACCAACAATTATGACTGAAAAACAAAAGAAAGCTACCGCTTATTGGAAAGAGAACCTAAGGTATTTGGTTATCCTTTTGGCTATTTGGTTCGCTGTTTCCTACGGAGCGGGCATCATTTTCAAAGATGCTCTGAACAATATTCGCGTAGGCGGATTCAAACTGGGTTTTTGGTTTGCACAACAAGGTTCAATCTATGTATTCGTGATTTTAATTTTCGTTTATGTGCGATTGATGAATAAACTAGATAAAAAATACGGATATAACGAGGACTAACTAAAGAATCAAAATTATGAGTGTACAACTTTGGACATATATTCTGGTCGGCATCACCTTTGCGCTTTACATAGGAATTGCAATTTGGTCAAGAGCCGGATCTACGAAAGAATTTTACGTTGCTGGTGGGGGAGTTTCTCCATTGGCCAACGGAATGGCTACTGCCGCAGATTGGATGTCAGCAGCTTCCTTTATTTCCATGGCGGGAATTATCTCGTTTGCAGGTTACGATGGGGCTGTATATTTAATGGGATGGACCGGAGGTTACGTACTCCTGGCACTACTGCTGGCGCCTTATCTTAGAAAATTTGGAAAGTTTACGGTACCCGATTTCATTGGGGAAAGATATTACTCCAAAACGGCTCGAATCGTTGCCGTTATCTGCGCCTTGATTGTTTCCTTTACGTATGTCGCGGGTCAAATGCGAGGTGTAGGTATCGTTTTCTCTAGATTTTTGGAGGTCGACATCAACACGGGAGTGGTTATTGGGATGGTTATCGTTCTGTTCTATGCTGTACTTGGTGGGATGAAAGGAATTACCTATACCCAGGTTGCCCAATATTGTGTATTGATTTTCGCTTTTATGGTGCCTGCTATTTTTATCTCCATTCAAATGACTGGGAATCCAGTTCCGCAGTTGGGGATGGGAGGTACTATTGCTGATGGAAGTTATCTTTTGGATAAACTGGATGGACTTTCAACAGAACTTGGATTTGCCGAATACACCAATGGGTCAAAAAGCTTGATCGATGTATTTGCGATAACCTTTGCCCTTATGGTGGGTACCGCAGGATTGCCTCATGTGATTGTACGTTTCTTCACGGTAAAGCGTGTAAAGGATGCCAGAAAGTCTGCTGGTTTGGCGCTTCTGTTCATAGCTATTCTTTATACTACTGCTCCAGCTGTAGCTGTTTTTGCAAGAACCAACCTTATCGAAACGGTAAGCGAAAAGGATTATGCCTCTATGCCAGAATGGTTTAAAAATTGGGAAACTACGGGTCTGATTGGGCATGATGATAAGAATGGCGATGGCAAGATTCAATACGTGGCCAATCCAGAAATCAATGAGTTGACCGTGGATAGGGATATTATGGTTTTGGCTAATCCCGAGATTGCCAACTTGCCTGCATGGGTCATTGCCTTGGTAGCTGCCGGTGGTTTGGCCGCAGCATTGTCAACCGCAGCGGGCCTATTGTTGGTGATTTCTTCTTCGGTATCCCACGATTTGATCAAAAACGTATTCAATCCAGATCTTTCCGAAAAAGGAGAGCTATGGGCTGCACGTTTGTCTGCAGTAGGTGCTGTTTGTATCGCTGGTTACTTCGGAATCAATCCACCCGGATTTGTGGCCG
>NZ_JANQIH010000078.1 GCF_028282265.1 Allomuricauda sp. | reverse complement strand
AAGGTGTCGATTTGGAAAAGACCTCCCTTCATTTCTTCTTTCAATTTTTGGATTTTGAACCCGTTGAGGGGCTTTTGAATTCTTTAAAAGGTAAAAAGGCCAGCGTTTACCTTTATTTGGATAGCATTGGACATTTGGCTCGCACAGGAAATTGGTTTCATGACCTTAAAAAAGACCATGAAATTCTGAAAAAGATATATGCCCTTTCCACTGAAATTGAAAGTGTTTCTGGTATAAGTGTCGACCTTTCCCTATATCAAAATGCTGGCGCCAATATAGTTCAGCAATTGGCCTATAGCTTGGCTCATGCCAACGAGTATTTGAATCATTTTAAAGATGAGATCGCCAACTCGAACCAAAATCAATTTCCAATAACATTCAAAGTATCCGTTGGTGGCAACTATTTCTTTGAAATTGCAAAACTTAAGGCGCTTCGTTGGCTTTGGAACTCTTTGGCTTCTGAATACGATATCAAATCTGAGTGCCATATTTTGGCTATGCCCTCCCGACGTAACAAGACCCTATACGATTATAATGTAAATCTGCTTCGCACGACCTCTGAATGCATGTCTGCCATTCTTGGGGGAGCGGATACGGTTAGCAACCATGCTTATGACTCCATCTATCACAAGGACAATGAATTTGGAAGCAGAATTGCTAGAAACCAGTTGGTACTTTTAAAAGAGGAAAGCTATTTTGACCAAGCTTCAACTGCCGCCGAAGGGTCCTATTACATTGAAGCTCTTACAGAACAGCTTTCGGAAAAGGCTCTAAATCTTTTCAAGCAAATTGAAAAATCAGGTGGTTTTTTGGAGGTTTTGAAAAAAGGGCAAATACAGCAGAAAATCAGGGAAAGTGCTGACAAAGAGCAACAACGCTTTGATGATGGAAAATCAATTTTGTTGGGAACCAACAAGTTTCAAAATCCCGAAGATCGAATGAAAAACGATATGGAGCTCTATCCTTTTGTGAAGAAGAGACCAGAAAAGACTTTAATTGAGCCTATTATCGAAAAAAGACTAGCCGAAACCGTAGAACAAAAAAGATTGGACGATGAGTAGAAAAAATCTTCAAGACCTTGAACTGTCCAAAAAAAATGGTGCTGATGTTGCCAAGACCTCAACCAATGGACATTTGAATTTTGCGGCTGGAATCCCGCCGTTCTTACGTGGACCTTATTCTACTATGTATGTGCGCCGACCTTGGACTATTCGCCAATATGCGGGTTTCTCCACAGCTGAAGAAAGCAATGCTTTTTATCGAAGGAATTTAGAAGCAGGGCAAAAGGGACTTTCTGTTGCGTTTGACCTCCCAACACACCGAGGATACGACAGCGACAATGAACGTGTAGTAGGCGATGTTGGGAAAGCTGGTGTTGCCATTGATTCAGTTGAGGACATGAAAATTCTGTTTGATGGCATCCCATTGGACAAAATGTCGGTCTCTATGACCATGAACGGAGCAGTGCTACCTGTGATGGCATTCTATATTGTAGCTGCTGAGGAACAGGGCGTTTCCATGGAAAAACTTTCTGGGACCATTCAAAATGATATCCTAAAGGAATTCATGGTGCGGAACACCTATATCTATCCCCCTACTCCTTCTATGCAAATTGTCGCTGATATCTTTGAGTTTACCAGCAAGAACATGCCTCGATTCAACAGCATTAGTATTTCAGGATACCACATGCATGAAGCTGGTGCGCCAGCAGCTATGGAATTGGCCTATACCTTGGCCGATGGTGTTGAATACATCCGAACTGGAATCAAGGCTGGATTAAAGATTGATGATTTTGCTCCCAGACTTTCTTTCTTTTGGGGTATTGGCATGAATCATTTTACCGAGATTGCAAAAATGAGAGCAGGCAGGATGCTTTGGGCCAAATTGGTAAAAGAATTTGAACCACAGAACGAAAAGTCTCTAATGCTGCGTACCCATAGTCAGACCAGTGGTTGGAGCTTGACCGAGCAAGATCCATTCAATAACGTAGCCAGAACCACGATTGAAGCAATGGCAGCAGCTTTCGGTGGCACCCAAAGTCTACATACCAATGCCTTGGATGAAGCTATAGCATTACCGACCGATTTTTCGGCGCGAATCGCGCGAAATACACAAATCTATCTTCAGCAAGAGACCCATATCACCAAAACAGTGGATCCTTGGGCCGGAAGCCATTTGGTTGAGAAATTGACCCAAGAAATTGCAGAAGAAGCTTGGGAACTCATCCAAGAAGTGGAGAAACTGGGCGGTATGACCAAAGCTATTGAAGAAGGTATTCCCAAAAAACGTATTGAGGAAGCCGCAGCTAAAAAGCAAGCTAGAATTGATAGCGGTCAAGATACCATACTTGGGGTCAACAAATACCAATTGGAAGATGAAGACGAACTCCAAATTCTGGAGGTAGACAACGCCAAAGTGCGACAACAACAGATTCAACGTTTGAATGAGATTCGGTCCTCAAGGGATGCCGATACGGTTAGTGCATCATTACTTCGTATTGAAGAAGCAGCTAAGAAAGCGACCCAAAATGAAGCTGGGCGGGAGAATTTATTAGCTTTGGCCGTAGAAGCAGCGAGAAATCGGGCAACACTTGGCGAGATTAGCGACGCCATGGAAAAATCTTTCGGGAGATATAAAGCAAAAATTCAATCATTTACAGGAGTGTATTCCAAGGAAATAAAGAACGACAAGGACTTTGAAAAAGCCCGAAAAATGGCTGACGATTTCGCTTCTGAAGAAGGTAGAAGGCCACGTATCATGATAGCAAAAATGGGACAGGATGGTCATGACCGCGGAGCAAAAGTTGTGGCCACAGGTTATGCTGACTTAGGTTTTGATGTGGATATTGGACCGCTCTTCCAGACCCCTTCGGAAGTTGCCAAACAAGCGGTGGAAAACGATGTCCATGTTCTAGGGGTTTCCTCTTTGGCCGGAGGACATAAAACCTTGGTTCCCCAAGTAGTGGAAGAATTGGCAAAGTATGGTCGAGAGGACATTATGGTCATTGTTGGAGGAGTGATACCCAAACAAGATTATGAGCACTTGCTTTCCAATGGCGCCGTAGCAGTGTTTGGACCGGGTACCAAAATCAGCGATGCAGCCATTGAAATCTTAAATATTTTAATGGACTGAAACCTCTTAATAATCTAATAATTAAAAGTTTAACTTTCTTTAACGCGTTTTGTTAAGGTTATCCACTTCCTGTTAACAAAATACATTTTTTGTCCTAGTAAATAATCGTATTTTTAGCACCTAACTTACTGTGTAATGGGCAAGATAATTGCTATCGCAAATCAAAAGGGTGGTGTTGGAAAAACGACTACCACTGTAAATTTGGCCGCATCACTGGGAGTGTTGGAAAAAAAGGTGCTCCTAATAGATGCCGACCCCCAGGCCAACGCAACTTCAGGACTTGGTGTTGATGTGGATGGTGTTGAAAAAGGAACCTATCAGCTTTTGGAGCACACTCTAAGTATCGACGATGTAATTATATCGACAGATTCTCCCAATGTAGATTTGATTCCGGCACACATCGACCTCGTTGCTATTGAAATAGAACTGGTCGATAAGGACAACCGGGAATACATGTTGAAAGAGGCATTAAGAGGTCTTGGAAATCGTTACGATTTTATTCTAATAGACTGCGCACCTTCATTGGGACTATTGACCTTGAATGCATTAACGGCAGCAGACTCCGTGATGATTCCTATTCAATGTGAATATTTTGCACTCGAAGGTCTGGGCAAACTATTGAACACCGTAAAGAGTGTCCAGAAAATACACAACAACGACCTGGATATTGAAGGAATGCTCTTGACCATGTATGATTCAAGATTACGACTTTCCAATCAGGTTGTCGAAGAAGTGAAAAAGCATTTTGCGGATATGGTATTCGATACCATAATACAAAGAAACGTTAGGCTCAGTGAGGCCCCAAGCTATGGCGAAAGCATCATTAAATATGATGCCAGTAGCAAAGGTGCCACCAACTATTTGAATCTGGCCAACGAAATTTTGAAGAAAAACAAGGAGAAAGTTTAGATGGCGAAGGCAACAAAAAAGCAGGCTTTGGGAAGAGGCCTGTCCGCTCTTTTAAAAGATCCAGAAAATGACATCCAATCCGTTTCTGACAAGAATGCGGATAAGGTTATTGGAAGTGTCGTAGAATTGGAGATTGATTCCATTGAGGTGAATCCTTTTCAACCCCGTTCCAACTTCAACGACGAAGCTTTGGAAGAGCTGGCCAGTTCCATTCGGGAATTGGGAATCATCCAACCTATCACCGTAAGAAAACTGGAATTCGACAAATACCAACTGGTTTCAGGTGAAAGAAGGTTTAGGGCATCAAAATTGGTAGGTCTGACCACCATACCTGCCTATATTCGAATAGCCAATGACCAAGAATCCTTGGAAATGGCACTCGTGGAGAACATCCAACGCCAAGATCTCGATCCCATTGAAATAGCACTTTCTTATCAGCGTTTAATCGATGAAATCAATGTTACCCAAGAAAAACTTAGTGACAGAGTAGGAAAGAAACGCTCCACCATCACTAATTACTTGAGACTTCTAAAACTACATCCCATCATCCAGACGGGTATGCGAGATGGTTTTATAAGCATGGGACATGGCAGGGCATTGATCAATATTGAAAAAAAGAAAGATCAGATAGACATCTACGAAAAAGTCGTTTCCGATAGTCTTTCCGTTAGGGAAACAGAACGTTTGGTAAAGGCCTACCAGACTTCCAAAAATACGACTTCGACTAGTAAAAAAGTTGTCAAAGAATCTCCTAGCTACATCACAAAAGGAATCGAAGCCTTAAAAGAACATCTATCGACTAAAGTTGATATCAACACTTCTCCCAATGGTAAGGGTAAGATTGTTATACCTTTTCACTCCAAGGAAGAGTTTCAACGTTTAAGAAAACTTCTTACCGGTGAATAAAGCACTTCTTTTATTGCTTTCCTTTCTTTTTTTAAATCTCATTTCAGCGCAAGAAGATGAGCAAGAACCGCACGATCAGGCGATTGATTCCTTAGCTCAAGATCTGGAAAGTCAAGGTGTTGTAATTCAGGAAGTCACTTACGAAAAGAAGCCGATTAACCCATTGGCACCAAGTAAGGCGGCGTTTTATTCAGCCGTACTGCCTGGTTTAGGACAATTATATAATAAAAAGGGCGCTTGGTGGAAGATTCCAGCCGTATATGGTGGTCTGGTTACAGGTATTGGATTGTATTCCTTCAATAACACCGAATATAATGCCGCTAGGGATGCATTTAAAAGAAGACAGGCGGGTTTCACTGACGACCAGTTTTTTGATTTGGGGGTTTCATTGGAATCATTGCAGAGCGCACAAGAAAACTTTCAGCGAACGAGAGACCTATGGTTGGTACTGACCATTGTCTGGTATTCCCTTAATATCATTGAAGCCAATGTAACAGCGCATTTGGCCCAGTACAATGTTGACGAAAATCTTGTCTTCGACATGCAACCCTACCTGAACCTTGATCCTGTCACGAACAATCCAAACTACGGAATGGCACTGGTCTTTAAGTTTTAGTTTATGAATATTGGTCTGTTTGGTTATGGCAAAATGGGAAAGATGATAGCTGAAATAGCAGAGCGTCGTGGGCATTCCATTGTGGTCAAAGTGGAGGTAGATACGACAGAAGTTCCTTATGAAAATATGGATGTCGCCATAGACTTTAGTACTCCCGAAGCTGCTTTTGAGAACATTACAAACTGTCTTATAAACCGTATACCTGTGATTTCGGGAACCACGGGATGGTTGGATGATTACCAGAAAGCGGTTAATTTATGTAAAGAGCACGATGGTGCCTTTATTTATGCATCAAATTTCAGTCTTGGCGTGAACATTTTTTTTGAACTGAACAGACATTTGGCGAAG
>NZ_JANQIH010000076.1 GCF_028282265.1 Allomuricauda sp. | reverse complement strand
GAAGGCTGTTCCCCCAAGCGTATTTTCCCAAATTAGATTCCCATTATCATCTACTTTGATAAGCCATACATCGGACTCTCCATTATTCTTCGAAACATCCAAATCGATGCTAAAAGTATTGCCTACTATCACATAGGCGTTGTCATCAGTTTTTGTGATACCATATGCCTTATCGATTCCCGTTCCACCGAAAGAGCGTTCCCAAAGCATTTCTCCTGTAGAACCTACCTTGACTACCCAAAAATCATAACTTCCCTTTGGGTTGCTGATATCAAAGTCGTCGCTTTCGGAAGACCCGGTCAGAACCAAACCGCCATCATTTGCTTCCACGACTCCATAAGAACGGTCATTGTTTGTTCCTCCAAAATACCTCCGCCAGACAAGATTGCCATTGGCATCCAACTTGGTTCCCCAAAACTCTCCCACACCATGATTGGCCAAATAGTTGATTTTACCATCATTGCCTTCCCCTCCGGAAGAGGTTACATCTAAAAATCCTGAAAAGAAAAACCCTCCATCCGTCGTCTGAACCACATCATAGGAATGATCATGACCAGAAAATCCAAAACTTCTTTCCCAAAGGATTGTTCCACTGGAATCCAATCTTAAAATCCAGTTATCATGGAATCCTTCATTATTGGTTCCATCCCCATCATCGCTCATGGCATAACCCACTATGGCGTATCCGCCATCTGTAGTTTGAATCACTGATTGACCCCTATCATCTTTGCTTCCGCCATAGGTTTTACTCCATTGTAGATTCCCCTCTGAATCCAATTTTAACAACCAGTAATCATTCACATCGGTTGTCTTTCCAACCAAATCACTATCCATGCTATTACTATAACCTAAGACCGCATATCCGCCATCAGAAGTTCGAACTATAGATTGGGCGGTGTCTTCCCCTGAGCCACCGAAAGTGTTGATCCAATCGATTTCTCCCAAAAAAGGAGTCTCTGATTCAAGATCATTGGAGACATCGTTATCGTTGTTACATCCCGAAATGACGACTAGGAATAATGCGAAAACAATTCTCTTCATAATCAATTGGATTTTTGAATGACGAACAATCCGGAATCAATATCGTTGACCAAAATTTTGCCACTTTCAAAATAGGGATATACACTCCAAACCCCATTGAACTGAGGTGTATCATTTTGGGGATAGGTATCAAAAAAGGCTATTTCAGATATGTTCTGGTTCTCAATATCCGAGATATCCAAAACACGAACGCCTGCGGTGTAATTGGCCAGAAAAAACTCGTTCCCAAGAACATATCCATTATGGTCTATGGCTGTGGTGGGACCTAGATAGGTAGTATGTAGAACAGGATTATCAAGGTCTGAGAAGTCAAAAACCAAGGTTCTGGAATTGAATCCAAAATTGGTTTCATCCAACTCATCTCCCAAAATGAAATAACGATGATCTTCGGTAAACCAACCTTGATGTGTGTACCCAATTCTATCATAAACCAATGTCTGAATTTGAGCAGGATTGTTTTTATCGGTAACGTCAACAATAGCAATTTGATTTTCGTTGGAGCCAACAAAGATTTCCCTCCCAATATAGTCAGTATCTGGTCCGTTGTAAGTGACTACCTGGGCGTCATGGGTGTAACCGTCATCACCATATCCTCCTGCCGGGACGGGATTGGAAGGGTTTTGAACATCAATAAAGTGCACTCCTCCAAAAAAAGCATCATTTCTGGCTGTCCCAACAGGGTAAACAAAGCCCAAGTCCTCATTGATTACAATATTATGTGCATTACCGATTCCGGTATATCGGGTATCTTCTTCAAAAACTTGTGGAGGGTTATCCACATTCCTTAATCTGGTCAAATCGAATACCTGCATACCATGCGACAAAGCTTCGGCAACCACAAAAGCGTGGTTTCCATACACTTTCACATCGCGCCATTGGCTAGCATTTGTTGCGGTCAAAAGCTTTCCCAAATAGACCGGATTTTCCGTATCCGTAACATCCACGAAGGCGGTACCGTCGTCCAATCCGACAATTGCATATTCCCTATCGGTAGTACTATCGGTCCAGCCCCAAATATCGTTGGCGGTGGATGCTCCGAAGGAAGTAACGGGTATTTGTAACAAAAGGTCATAACCCTGGCACGAAAAACTAGCCGCTGAACCTCCTTCGCAGGGCGTGAAGGTAAGGCTGACCGCTCCATTCCCTATATTGGGTGGATCATCATCATTTTGGGGAGGATTTGCAGTTGGGTCATTATTGGGGGGAGCTTCGGTCGGGTTATCTGAAGAACAAGCGCCCAGTCCCAAACACATGGTCATTACGACCAAAAACGCAATTAGCTTTTTCACGGCAAAATCAAGTTTACTTAAAGATACAACTTAAAATTATCCTAGTTATTTTTGCCGAATGCTAGAAGATAAGAATTCACAGCGAACGTCGTTGGAAGAGTTAGGAGAGTTTGGTCTCATAAAACATCTTACCCAGAATTTTGATTTAAATCATTCCTCATCCCTGAAAGGTATTGGAGACGATGCAGCTGTGCTAGACTTCAAAGACAAAAAAGTTGTACTCTCAACCGATATGTTGGTAGAAGGGGTACACTTTGATTTAAGTTATATGCCTTTAAGGCATTTGGGATATAAATCCGTAATGGTCAATCTGTCCGACATTTATGCCATGAATGCAAGGGCGACCCAAGTTACGGTCAGTATTGCAGTATCAAATCGTTTTGGTTTGGAAGCCCTTGAAGAGTTTTACGCAGGCGTACAAACCGCTTGCAAATTGTACAATGTGGATTTGGTGGGTGGAGACACCACTTCATCCAACAAAGGCATGCTTATCAGCGTTACCGCAATCGGTGAGGGCAATGAAAAAAATCTGGTATATCGGAATGGTGCCAAACCCAATGACCTTTTGGTGGTTTCTGGGGATTTAGGCGGAGCTTACCTGGGCCTTCAGGTCTTGGAACGTGAGAAAGAGGTCTTCAAGGTCAATCCTAACAACCAACCCGATTTGGAGCCTTATTCCTATATTATAGAAAGACAGTTGAAACCGGAAGCGCGAAAAGATATTGTTGAGTTATTGGAAAAGTTGGAGGTTATGCCGACATCCATGATTGATATCAGCGATGGCCTTTCTTCTGAGATTCTTCATCTTTGTGAGCAAAGCGAAGCGGGTTGCAACCTTTTTGAAGATAAGATTCCCTTGGACCCTACCGTAATTTCCTCCTCTGAAGAATTTAAAATGGATTCCACGATGATTGCGTTAAGTGGTGGTGAAGATTATGAATTACTCTTTACCATCAATCAGGCTGATTTTGACAAAATAAAAGGCAATCCAAATCTAACAGTGATCGGTCACATGACCGACAAAAATGAAGGGGCCCATTTGATAACCCGGGCCAATACCAAGATTCCATTGACGGCACAAGGATGGAATTCCTTCACGAAACAAGAGGAATAAAAAAATCCCGAAAACCAAGAGCTTTTCCGAACTGGACGGTCTTGGGGCACTTGACTGCAGCTCTGGCGCTTTCTTAATCTCCGGGAATAAATCCGAAGTGTCTTTTGAAAGTAAGAGGGGTATTAAGCTACGTGCTGCACCGTTCTGTTCTTTCTTTTTTGATACATGTCTTCCAATGTATTGTTGATTTCCTGCATTTGAGGCGTAAGCACAGAAAGATTTCCACTAACATCAGTGGTCACTTGTTTGTTGCAATGGATGCATTTGTATTCCTTAATGTGCTGTGTTACGTTCCGAGACACTACATAATGGTGTCCGAATAAGTTGCAGAAGAAAGAAGAGACTTTTTTGCCATGTTGGATAGTAGTTTTTTTCATAAGTCGGATTTTGGGGGAAGCAAACTTTCGAGATTTGGGCTCGGAAAAAATGCCGATTGTTGATTAGTTATGTTACGAAGTATATTTTAGTTTGGATTATTGTGTAATTATATTATAGCAACGATTGTTAATAACTTTTTATTTTGTGAAAAAATTGTGAACTATGCTTTTTCGACGAAATGCACAATTATCGCCTATCT
>NZ_JANQIH010000069.1 GCF_028282265.1 Allomuricauda sp. | reverse complement strand
GAAGACTATCAGCATAGAGTAGGGGACCCTAAAACCGAATTGGAGCTACATCCAACCTCCCCTGGGTACAGGCTAATACTGAATAACGTTCTATTTCCGGCAGCTCGAAAGAAAAAACAAAAGACCTAAAAGAAACCTAAGTGTTTTACAATTGGGTTATCCCAATATTTACAAATACAGCATCCAAAGGATTCCCATTGTTGTTTACAACGTATCTAAATCGTACTTCATCATTGGCGCTCAAAGGATATATTATGGTTCCAGAAGTACCCCACCAATCCCTACCTGGTAGCGAAGCGAACCCACGGGTTAGGTAACCCCGCAAAGTACCATTGATAAAAACACCAATTATATATTTTGTATCCCCAGAAGGCATGTCCCTTACCGAAAAAGCAGCGCTCATAAAATAAATTCCTGCTTCTCCGACCCTTATCCTGCCATTGCCCAAAGTTTGATAAATCCCTCCTGTATTGCTGATTTCATGTGCTGCATTTACGGGAAAATCATAATATTGATTGGTGCTATTGACAATGAGGTTGTTATTGCCATTGCTTGCTCTATTTAATACCAAAGTTTTGCTGGTGTTGCTTGGAGCGACCCAGTTGGAACCTTCAAAAAAATTTAGTTGCTTGGTATCCTCATTATAAATGAGCATTCCCTCCTCGGGATTACTAAGACTATTGATTTCAGCCTGACTAGCTTCGTGAACTTTTATCAAATCTCCTATAGCAGGTGCTTGGCCCCAACATTGCGTTATGTTCAGGAAGCATACTATTAAAAATGGCCCAAAAGTCTTGCGTACGCCTATTTTAACAGAAACGAATAGGAGCATACCTTAATTTGTTTCCAATAAAACTAAAAGGGGAGTGCCAGTATTACAATAAATTGTTGTGAATACGCTAATTTCCAGTATTATTCACTCAAGAATCAAAACTTTACGGTTAATCCTTCGTCTTGTAATGGTACTGTAAGGGTAGGCTTAAATTCGGGTAAGCCTTCTAATCAACTGTTCATGAATTGGGAACTTTTCGAGAAGCTCTTTTTGGGAGGGAAGTACAAAATCTTCAAAATCAAATCCTGGAGCGACCGTACAGCCTACAAAAGAATACGAGTCAGGGTCCAAGGTTTCTGCGGCGAACCAGTTTCCGCCGGGAACGATTGCTTGGGGTACAAAGCCTGATTGAAAATCGTTCCCTAGCTCATAGGAGGTATAGGCCCCTTCTTCAGAAATGCTGTGGATTCTCAGAGGTCCACCAGAATAGAAATGCCAAATTTCGTCCTGATTTATTTTATGAAAAGCAGAGAAGGTATCTGATGTTAATAAGAAATAAATACAAGTAGAATAATTGCGTTCTCCCTCATAATCTTCAGAAAGTGAAGACTCTAAAATTTCCCCCTCGCTTCTATAGGTCTCTTTAAAAAAACCACCTTCCGGATGAGGTTGCAAGCCAAAACGTTGTATTAATTCTTCAACTTCTTTCATACTAAGTTCTCCAAGATTCTTTCTACTCCAAATTCATCATTGCTAGCGGTTTGGTAATTGGCTATCTTTTGAACATTGGGATGGGCGTTGGCCATAGAAAAACTGTATTCCACCAATTGTAGCATCTCCAAATCGTTATTGTAATCTCCGAAAACCAGGACCTCCTCTGATTTAATGCCCAAATTGTCAATCAATTGTTCTAGGGCATTTCCTTTGTTGGCCATACGGTCGTTTAAATCCACCCAATGTGCACCTGAGACCTTCACTTTTACCTGATCTTCTAAGGGTCTCAACTCAGGATAGATATACTCTTCCGCACTTAGTTTATGATAGACCGCTATTTTGATGATTTCGTCCGTAACACTTTCTAAATCCTCAAGGACTTCAAATTTTTCATAATACTCTTTAATTTCGTTAAAAAAGAGCGAGGAACGGCCATCGAAGTATGCACTGTATTTCCCACATAACATGGCATGCGCTCCTTCTATTTGGTCAATGGTTTGAAGTAGTTTGGTTTTTAAATCGCTCTGTAGAGGTACAACTAGAAGTTCTTCCTCTTGTTTTTTGACCAATGCACCATTTTCTGCGATGACATAAATCTCATCTTTTATTGGGTTCAATTTTTCAACGATGCTATGGTATTGTCTTCCGCTGGCAGCAGCGAACAGAATTCCTTTTTGATTGAGCTTTTCAAACAATTCAAAAAACCGATTGCTGACCTCATGATTTGAATTCAATAAGGTACCGTCCATATCGGTAACGACCATTTTTATCTTGGATAGATTCATTTCAAAATTTTGAAAAAGCAAAGGTAGGTTTTGTATGGTGGATGATGTAAAGTTTGTATTAATTTCACGGAATGAAGTTTTATCAAGCCGAAGTTCGCCTACGACCAAGAAAAAGAGGGTTCCATATTGTTACTGATGAGATTATGGAAGCTTTACCTCAAATCAGTAAGATTAAAACCGGAATAATACAGGTTTTTGTTAAGCACACATCGGCTTCGTTGACCATAAATGAAAATGCCGACCCTACTGTACGTTTAGATTTTGAAAGCCATTTTAACAAGATGGTGCCCGAGAATGCACCCTATTATGTGCATACCTATGAAGGGCCAGACGATATGCCCGCTCACATTAAAGCTTCTGTTTTGGATAGTTCTGTTCAGGTACCCATTACCGATGGAAAAATGAATTTGGGAATATGGCAGGGTATTTATTTATGCGAGCATAGGAATCATGCCTCTGGGAGAAAACTGGTCTTGACCGTTTTTGGGGAATAATGGAACTAAAACAAACAAAAAGTCCCGCTCCATGGAGCAGGACTTTTTTATAAGCGGGTTATTACTTTTATTTCACTTTTTCAACAATGGCTTTGAACGCATCAGGATGGTTCATGGCCAAATCGGCAAGAACCTTTCTGTTAAGCTCAATACCATTGGATTTTACTCCACCCATAAATTGGGAATAAGACATGCCGTGCTGCCTTGCTCCTGCATTGATACGGGTAATCCAAAGTGAACGGAAATTTCTCTTTTTGTTTCTTCTGTCGCGGTAAGCATAAAGCATTGCTTTTTCTACCGCATTTTTAGCTACTGTCCAAACGTTTTTACGTCTTCCAAAGTAACCTTTTGCTTGCTTCATTACTTTTTTTCTCCTAGCTCGTGAAGCAACTGAATTAACTGATCTTGGCATAATGTTTCATTTTTTTGTAGCAGGCGCCCATTTTTTTGGAACTTTAAAAGCCTGACTCCAGGGTTAATAATAATGTACCGAACTGAACAATTATTTTAAACGTAATTGTTCTTTAATGTTGTCAACGTCAGACTCATGTACCAATGTAGAGTGCGTCAACTTTAGCTTACGCTTTTTAGATTTTTTCGTCAAAATGTGACTCTTAAAAGCGTGCTTTCTTTTAATCTTACCAGAGCCGGTGAGCTTAAATCGCTTTTTGGCACTGGATTTGGTTTTCATCTTAGGCATTTTCTCCTCTTTAATGTTTACAACTAAACCTAAATTTAGCTGCCCGCTTATTTGTACTGAACAAAGTTCAGGATTTTACTTTTTTGTCTTGGGAGCGATGAACATGGTCATCCGTTTCCCTTCCAATTTTGGCATTTGTTCTACCTTGCCAAACTCTTCAAGTTCTTGGGCCAATCTAAGAAGCAGAATTTCACCTTGATCCTTATAGACTATTGACCTTCCCTTAAAAAAGACATAGGCCTTTAGTTTGGCACCATCTTTTAAGAACTTTTCGGCATGTCGCTTTTTAAATTCGTAATCATGGTCATCAGTTTGGGGACCAAATCGAATTTCTTTTACGATAACCTTTGTCGCTTTCGCTTTCATGGCCTTATCCCGTTTCTTCTGTTCGTAAAGAAACTTCTTGTAGTCCATGATTTTACACACTGGGGGACTGGCCTTAGGTGAAATTTCAACTAAATCAAGTTCCAGTTCTTGCGCCTTTTGCAAGGCTTTTGAAATAGGATATACTCCCATCTCAACATTATCTCCCACAAGCCTCACTTGAGGGGCCGTAATTTTGTCATTGATATTGTGAGGGTTTTTGTTTTCCCTCCTAGGTTGGGGTCTAGATCTTCTTCGTATTGCTATGACGTCAACTTTTTAATTAAACTTAAATTTTTAGAACGACTTTAAGGTACTATTTATTTCAGAAGCCACCAAGTCAGAAAACTGCTGTATTGGGATACTCCCTAAGTCGTCTCCACCATGCCTTCTTACCGCTATGGTTTCAGATGCTTCCTCCTGTTCACCTACCACAAGCATGAACGGGATTTTCTTGATTTCGGCTTCTCTAATCTTTTTCCCTACCGTCTCGTTCCTATTATCAATGAGCGCGCGAATTTCGTTATTTTCTAAAGAAATTAAAACTTTTTCAGCATATTTTTCATGTTTCTCGCTGACAGGCAGTACTATAGCCTGATCCGGAATGAGCCATAATGGGAAGTTACCCCCCGTATGTTCCAACAATAAAGCAACAAATCGCTCCATACTACCAAAAGGCGCCCTATGAATCATTAAGGGTCTATGTAGTTCATTGTCACTTCCTTTATAAGTAAGTTCAAAACGCTCAGGTAAGTTGTAATCCACCTGAATTGTACCTAATTGCCATTTTCTTCCAAGGGCATCTTTGATCATAAAATCAAGTTTCGGACCATAGAATGCGGCTTCTCCTGGTTCGATGACAAAGTCTAATCCCTTCTCCTCTGCAGCATTGATAATAGCTTTTTCAGCCTTTTCCCAGTTTTTGGGTTCTCCGATGTATTTTTCGGGTTTCTCCGGATCTCGTACTGACACTTGGGCCGTAAAATCTTCAAACCCAAGAGAGGTAAGAACATAAAGCGAGAGGTCTATCACTTTTTTAAACTCTTCATTGAGTTGCTCAGGGGTACAGAATATATGGGCGTCATCTTGGGTAAAGCCCCTCACTCGTGTCAATCCATGTAATTCTCCACTTTGCTCATAACGATAAACAGTGCCGAACTCAGCATAACGCTTGGGTAAATCCTTATAACTGTAATGTCCATGATTGTATATTTCGCAATGATGTGGGCAATTCATGGGTTTCAAAAGAAATTCCTCATCTTCTTTAGGAGTATGGATGGGTTGAAAACTATCCTCCCCATACTTGGCATAATGTCCCGAGGTTACATAAAGTTCTTTTTGTCCTATATGTGGAGTAACCACCATTTCATAACCTGCTTTTTTCTGGGCCTTTTTCAAGAAGTCTTCTAGGCGCTCTCTCAATGCTGCACCCTTAGGTAACCAAAGAGGGAGACCTTGACCAACCTTTTGCGAAAATGTGAAAAGTTCCAATTCCCTTCCAAGTTTCCTGTGGTCTCTTTTTTTAGCTTCTTCAAGTAAGTGTAAATACTCGGTAAGGTCCTTTTGCTTTGGAAAAGAAATCCCGTATACTCGAGTCAGCTGTTTGTTGTTTTCGTCACCCCTCCAATAAGCTCCGGCCACACTTAGTACTTTAAACGCTTTGATTATCCCAGTATTCGGAATATGTCCTCCTCTACAGAGATCGGTAAAAGTGCTATGGTCACAGAATGTAATGGTTCCATCCTCCAAGTTTTCAATGAGCTCTACCTTATACTCATTGTTCTGTTCCTTATAATAAGAGAGTGCATCTGACTTGGATACTTCCCGCATCTTATAATCATGTTTCCCTCTGGCAATTTCAAGTGCTTTTTTTTCAATTTCAGGAAAGTTTTTTTCCGAAATAACATGATTGCCAAAATCTACATCATAGTAAAAACCGTTTTCAATAGCAGGGCCAATGGTTAGCTTGATACCAGGATATAATTCTTCAAGTGCTTGGGCAAGTACATGGGAAGAGGAGTGCCAGAAAGCCTTTTTCCCCTCATCGTTGTTCCAAGTAAATAAGGTAAGGGAACCGTCTTGCATTAGAGGAGTCGATGTCTCAATTATCGTATCATCGAATTTGGCAGATATTACATTTCTTGCCAATCCCTCACTAATACTTTTTGCCACCTCCATCGGGGTAGTACCTTCCGCCACTTTTTTTTTGGCGCCGTCGGGTAAAGTAATTTCAATCATAGGTATGCCTAATTTACATGGGTGGCAAAGATACTATGTTGGGTGGATGCAGACAATAGTTAATGTCAAAATGGGTATAAGTCTATCAATCAGATATTTGGAATAATAAAGGAATTCCTTTATATTTAAAGTTCCCAAAAGATTTTTGGATTAAGCACTTAAATGATTGATTTTCAATTATTTGAAAAAAAATCGATTTTTTTTTGAAAATTGTTTGGTTGAATCATTTAAAGCTATCTATATTTGCACCCGCTAAAACGGTAAGAGGATGTTTTGGCGGTACTGGAAGGGAGGCCTTTAGGGGTTCTTTTTTTTGGTTGTGAATGAAGAATAAGTTCATTGGCATTATTGGAACAGACAGCGCAAGATCAGAGAAGATTTTGAACGAACCATTTTGGTGCCGGGCTCGGAGTTTGTAT
>NZ_JANQIH010000035.1 GCF_028282265.1 Allomuricauda sp. | reverse complement strand
CAACACACCTACTCTTCCTGCATTCATGTCGGACACCAATTTGCTCACTTTCGCAACATCACCTTGACGAACATATTTAGGATTTTCCGTATCAATAGCCTCACTTGAAAGCAGTTTATTAATGGCCAAAACAACGGTTTGGGCGTTTACATCGTTCAACCCAGAAACCACCACGGCCTTGCTGCCCGCCTTGCGAATATGTGCGGCAATTTTATCTACAGCTTCGTCCACATCAGATGTACCGCCACCCACATTGCTTCCATTAAGCTTGCCATATAATTTGGCCAAAGCAATTCTTTGCTGCGTAGGTGTCATTGGAAAACGGTGATCGGCATTTGCACCGGTCAAAGACATATTTGACTCCAACTGGATGTGCTTGGACATTTTTCCATTTTTGGGAACACGTCCTTTTGCATATCCGCTATCGTATCCTCCACCTTGCCAATCTCCAAGGAAATCAGCCCCGAAAGAAACAATAAGGTCGGCTTTTTCAAAATCATAATCAGGAAGCGCACGCTCACCATACATGGCATTGAACGCATTCAACGCAGCATCGTCTGAAATGGCGTCGTAAACCACATGCGATGTATTGGGATAAGCGGTTTTAAATTCTTCAATCAAACGATCTGTAGAAGGACTGGCATAGGTTTGGGTCAATAAAACAATTTGTTTATTGGAGTTTGCCAAACTTCCCAACTTAGCTCTTACCGTAGCATCCAACACCTTCCATTCTATGGGTTCTCCATTGGCCATGGGTCCTTGAACCCGAGTGCTATCATAAAGCGACAATACCGAAGCTTGAACCCTTGCATTGGCCCCACCATGTATTTTGGCATCCGTATTGTTCTCGATTTTTATAGGTCTTCCCTCACGAGTCTTCACCAAAATACTGGCGAAATCGAAACCATCCGCGATTGTAGTAGCGTAGTAATTCGCAACACCAGGGACAATTCTATCGGGCTGGAATACATAAGGGATGGACTTGTGTACAGGCCCTTCACAGGCAGCTACAGCAGCCGCGGCCGTACTAAATCCAACATATTTAAGAAAGTCCCTTCGATTGGTGGTTGTAGCCGACAGATTTTCCTTGTCACCCAAAAACTCGTCAACAGGAATCTGTTCGGTGAATTCATTTTGTTTTAGCGCCTCAACAATGGAATCGTTCGGATTTAATTCCGCTTCGCTCTTCCAATATTTTTTGTTCGATGCCATACGATATATCTGAGATTATCTTCTTTGATTAATAGTGACATTTGCCACATTCCAAACCGCCCATCATTGCCGCAGTCAACTCCTCAACTCCATATTTTTTGGAGAGTTCTGCATGGATGGCCTCATAGTATTCATTACCCTCAACCTTCACGTTGGTTTCCCTGTGACAGTTGATACACCAACCCATAGTCAAAGGAGAATATTGGTACATGATTTCCATCTCCTCAACAGGACCGTGGCAGGTTTGGCATTCAATACCAGCAACACTTACGTGCTGTGAATGGTTGAAATACGCAAAATCGGGCAGGTTGTGGATACGAACCCATTCTACGGGCTGCGTCTCTCCAGTGTACCGCTGGTTCTCCTCGTCCCAACCTACAGCTTTATAAAGTTTTTTAATCTCACCAGTGTAGAACTCATTGGTATAGCCATTGGCCAAATCCTCTGCGCTAGGACCTTCGGCGTTACCGGTATACTCATAAATGGATTTGTGACAGTTCATACAGACGTTCAGGGAAGGTATTCCCGAGTGCTTGGACACCCTAGCCGAAGAGTGGCAATACTTACATTCAATTTTGTTATCCCCGGCATGTATTTTATGAGAGTAATGTATCGGCTGTACTGGAGCGTATCCTTGATCCACACCTACCTGCATCATCCACCCATAAGCATAATAGCCGCTGGCAAGTAACAAGAAGATTACACTCACCAGAACCAAGAATTGGTTTTGAGCAAAGGCTTTCCAAATGGGAACCCTTTTTTCGGCTTTGGCCTTTTCCAAAACCACACCATTGGCCTCTGCAATTCTTCTCAAGGTATTGTTGACCAAGAACAGCATTACAACCAATAGTCCAAATATCAAAACAAGTGCCCCAAGAACTATTTCATTGGAAATGCCCCCTGAAGCTCCGCCTCCGGTATCGGCAGCATCCGTTGCAGTAGCGGCGACCGCTGGAGCAGGTGGTGGTGCAGCCGTATAAGCTAAAATATCATCAATATCTTGATCGGAAAGCGTGGGAAACGCTGTCATCGCAGCTTGGTTGTACTCCGCATAAATCTTGTTGGCATATGAATCGCCAGAGGCAATCATACCTGCACTATTCTTTATCCAAGCATATAGCCACTCTTTGTCCAACCCCTCTTCCTCTGCCAATCTGGTTTCAACGTTGGCTAATGCAGGCCCTGTCATTTTACGATTAAGGGCGTGACATGCAGCACAATTTTGATTAAACAACTGTTTCCCTTTAACTGGGTCACCATCACCAGATACACTAGCTTCCTCTGCTGCTGCTTCGGCAGGAGCGGCCTCTTCTTGTGCATAAAATGAAGATGAAAAAAGTAGGAGAGAAAGACCTAGAACTTTTGTAAATAGTTGGCGGTATAAAACCTTTTTCATACTTGCGAAGTTTCTGTCGAAATTTTTGGTACGGTTATTTCTACAATTATGATTAAAAAGTAGCGTTTAACCATATTAAAAATTGGTCACAAAAGTACGACATAGAGTCATTTTTCAAAATCTTAAAGGATTTATAAATACTAATTTATAAACGTTCTAAATAATGTTTAGCCCGGTTGTTTAACTTTGAAAAAATTACTTTTGCATAACACCCTAAATTACAAGCAGAAAAGTCTCATGAAAACCTTAATTTATATAGTCGTTGCGACATTTTCGATAGTACGGATATCAGCTCAGGAAGGTAGTATTACTATTGAACAGGATCCGAAAATCAATGAGCTCTTAAAGGTCTATACGGAAGTAAATTCCAAAGCGGAATACTACCAAATCCAAGTAGGTTTTGGTAGCTTCCAGAAAGCCCAAAACTTAAAAACCAAAGTTGATTTGGATTTTCCCGGATGGTATTCAAAAATAGAATTTGAGTCCCCTACATATCGGGTAAGATTGGGAAAATTCAAAACAAGATTGGAGGCTGAACGAAAATATCTCGAGGTTCGCAAAAAGTATCCCGATGCGATGCTATTGAAACCGGAAAGCAGTTCACGATAAAATAAAAATCCCGCTTGGAGCGGGATTTTTTTTATAGCTTTTTCTTAACGGCTACTTCTTGGAAGGCCTCTACAATATCCCCTTCCTTAATATCATTGTAATTCTTGATTTGAAGACCGCAATCGTATCCTTTTGACACCTCTTTTACGTCATCCTTAAATCGCTTCAATGATGCCAGCTCCCCTGTAAAGATTACAACCCCATCACGAATCAATCGTATTTGGGAGTTTCTGAAAATCTTTCCGGTGGTCACCATACAACCTGCGATGGTTCCAACCTTAGAAATTTTGAAGGTTTCCCGTATCTCTGCGTTTCCGGTGATTTCCTCCTTAATTTCAGGAGACAACATTCCTTCCATTGCATCCTTAAGGTCGTTGATAGCATCATAGATGATGGAATACATGCGGATATCGATTTCTTCCTTATCAGCAATTTCCCTAGCATTGCCCATCGGCCTAACATTAAAGCCGATAATAATTGCATCTGAAGCACTTGCCAAGAGTACATCTGATTCTGTAATGGCCCCTACTCCCTTGTGAATAATGTTCACCTGAATTTCATCGGTAGATAGCTTCTGGAATGAATCCGTAAGCGCTTCTACAGAACCATCAACATCACCTTTAAGAATAATATTCAATTCTTGGAAGTCTCCCAAAGCGATTCGTCGACCAATCTCATCCAATGTAATGTGGCGTTGTGTCCTAACAGATTGTTCACGTTGTAATTGGGAACGTTTTGCCGCAATTGACTTGGCTTCACGCTCGTCTTCCAATACGTTGAACCTATCGCCTGCTTGGGGGGCTCCATCCAAACCTAAAATGGAGATGGGTGTCGCCGGTCCAGCTTTCTTGACATTCTTGCCTCGCTCATCTTGCATGGCCTTGATCTTACCACTGTGGGTTCCTGCCAATACGTAATCTCCAATTTCAAGCGTTCCTTCCTGTACCAAAATGGTAGAGACATATCCCCTACCCTTGTCCAAAAAGGCTTCGACTACAGTTCCATTACCTAATTTATCGGGGTTGGCCTTGAGTTCAAGCAATTCTGCTTCCAACAAGACTTTTTCCAATAATTCCTTAACGCCTTGCCCGGTTTTGGCCGAAATATCATGGGATTGTATTTTTCCACCCCAATCTTCAACCAAAAGATTCATCGAAGCAAGACCTTCTTTTATCTTATCAGGGTTAGCCGTGGGCTTATCAATCTTGTTTATCGCGAAGACGATAGGCACACTGGCCGCCTGGGCATGACTTATGGCCTCCTTGGTCTGTGGCATAATATCATCATCAGCCGCAACCACGATAATGGCGATATCGGTTACCTGTGCACCACGAGCACGCATCGCGGTAAACGCTTCGTGACCCGGAGTATCTAAAAAGGTGATTCTTTGACCATCTTCCAAGGCTACTCCATAAGCTCCAATATGCTGTGTAATCCCTCCACTCTCACCGGCAATCACATTTTCTTCACGGATGTAATCCAAAAGAGAGGTTTTACCGTGATCGACATGACCCATTACCGTAACAATGGGAGCCCTAGGTTTTAAATCCTCAGGAGCATCCTCTTCAACTTCAATGGCCTCTTCAATTTCGGCGGTCACGAACTCAACCTCGTAACCAAATTCTTCCGCAACAATACTAAGGGTCTCCGCATCTAATCTTTGGTTCATGGTAACCATAATTCCCAATGACATACAGGCCGAGATGATTTCGGTAGTAGAGACGTTCATCATGGTAGCAACTTCGTTAACCGTAACAAACTCGGTAACCTTAAGAATCTTGCTTTCCAGTTCTTGCCGTTCGAGTTCCTGTGCGGTTTGCTGTCTATGCTGGTCTCTTTTTTCCCTTCGATATTTAGCTCCTTTGCCCTTAGCGGATTTCCCTTGAAGCTTTTCAAGGGTTTCCCTAACCTGCTTTTGTACTTCTTCTTCGGTAGGTTCTACCTTTGGAGCAGTATTTCGCTGTCCACCTCTACGATTTTGAGCGTTCCCTCTACCTCCCTGGCGATCACCACCTGACTGTTGACCGCTTTTGCTTACGATGCGTTTTCTACGCTTTCTCCTGTCGGGACTTTCATTGTTCGCCTCTTGTTTTTTAGGCTCCTCCTTCTTCTTTTTGGGCTTCTCGAATTTCGAAAGGTCTATTTTATCGCCGGTAATCTTAGGCCCTGAAAGCTTTTTATATTGGGTACGAATAGTTTCAGGCTCCTTTGGTTCTTCCTGAACCGCCTCTTTTGGTGGAGCTTCTTCCTTGGCTACCACCTCCTCTTTTTTCTCGGGTTTTTCCTCGACTTTTGCTGGAGCTTCCTCCTTCTCCTTTTCTTCTTGAACTGGAGGTTTTTCTTCAATAACTTCTACTGCAGGCTTTTTGTCCAACTCAATCTTTCCGACTGTTTTTGGCCCAGAAAGCTCGGCTTTTGCCTTAATGACCTGACTTTGCGCTTGTCGGCGCTCCCTGGCCAGACGTCGTTCTTCTTGCTCCTGTTCAATTTGAATGCGAAGGGCTTCTTTTTCCTTTCGCTTCTCCTCACCAACTTCCTTGGAAGCTACTTTTTTGCTCTTGTCTGTCTGGAATTCATCCAACAGGACCTGATACACTTCGTCAGTTATTTTTGTGGTAGGTCGTGCCTCTACCTCATGTCCCTGGGACGAGAGATAATCAACAGCTCTATCCAATGAAATGTTCAGTTCCCTTAGAACTTTATTAAGTCTTATTGTTGGGTTTCCTGCCATAAAATGTTTTTCCTTACCCTAAAATTCGTTGCTAATATACTAGTTTAATCGTCAAACTCTTCCTTAAGAATACGAACCACTTCGCTCACTGTCTCCTCTTCCAAATCGGTTCGTTTGATTAGGTCCTCCACATCTTGTTCCAAAACGCTGCGAGCAGTATCCAAACCTATCTTTTTGAACTCCTCGATAACCCATCCTTCTATCTCATCTGAAAATTCAGTCAACTCTACGTCCTCTTCAACTCCTTCACGGAACACATCAATCTCGTAACCAGTCAATTGACCAGCCAAACGTATGTTGTGCCCTCCTCGACCAATAGCTTTGGAAACCTCTTCTGGCTTCAAGTAAACTTGGGCCGTTTTCTTTTCATCATCCAACTTCACCATGGATACCCTAGCCGGACTCAGAGCCCGTGTCACCATCAATTGAGAATTGTTCGTCCAGTTGATGACGTCAATATTTTCATTGCCCAATTCCCGAACAATTCCATGGATTCGGGAACCTTTCATACCCACACAAGCACCAACTGGGTCGATTCGGTCATCATAAGAGTCGACAGCCACTTTGGCTTTTTCGCCTGGGATTCGAACCGCTTTTTTGATGGTGATAAGCCCATCAAAAACCTCTGGTATTTCTTGAAAGAACAATTGTTCCAAGAAAATGGGAGAGGTTCGAGACATTATAATAGACGGTTTGTTTCCTTTTAATTCAACGCTCTCGATAACTCCCCTTACATTATCTCCCTTGCGGAAAAAGTCAGAGGGTATTTGTTTTTCCTTCGGAAGGATGATTTCGTTCCCCTCATCATCCAACAAAATAATCGCCTTGTGACGAATATGGTGCACCTCAGCAGTGTAAATCTCACCTTCCAAGTCTTTAAACTGCTTATAAATGGTGGTGTTGTCGTGCTCATGGATTTTTGAAATCAGGTTTTGCCTCAATGCCAAAATCGCACGGCGACCCAAATCCATCAACTTTACTTCTTCGGAAACATCTTCCCCAACCTCAAAGTCAGGCTCAATTTTTCTAGCTTCACTCAAGGAAATTTCCTCGTTGGGTTCTTCTACTTCTCCATCTTCAACGACAATACGGTTTCTCCAAATCTCCAAATCTCCTTTGTCTGGATTGATGATAATGTCGAAATTCTCGTCAGAACCAAATTTCTTTTTGAGCGCACTTCGGAAGACTTCCTCCAAAATGGCCATAAGGGTAACCCTATCGATAAACTTATCGTCCTTAAATTCCGAAAAGGATTCGATGAGCGCTAGGTTTTCCATTTTTGAACTTTCAATTAAAATTTTAATACAACTTTTGCTTCTTCAATTTCAGAAATTGCAATGTCCTGCTTTTTCTGAACCGTAACTTTACCCTTACCCACTGGTTTGGGTTCCCGTGCTTTCCACTCCAAAGTAATGTGCTCTTCGGTGGCATTGGTCAGATTTCCTTCAAGTTCTTCGCTCGTGGTTCTGACCTTTAGTTTTCGTCCTATATTTTTCTTGTATTGCCTCGGCATCTGCAAAGGTGATGTGGCCCCAGCAGAGGTGACCTCAAGTGCAAAATCTTCTTCTTCCCTATCCAAATTGTGCTCAATGGCCCGGCTGATGTCCATACAGTCCTGCAAGCTCACTCCATTATCTCCATCCAAAATCACCCGAACTGTACTGTCTGCACCCACAGTCATATCGATAAGGAACAAATCCTGATGGGCTTCCAAAGCCTTGGCCAATAATCCCTGCACTTTTTCCTTCAACATAGATGTAAGCAATAAAAGAGGGGACTTGAAGTCCCCTCATGAATACTTTTATATCCGTTCAGTGGCGCAAATATACAAATTATATAAGGTTTGTACAAAATGCCTTAGAAATAAAACTGATGTCATGGACAGTCCCTTTATGAACGTTTGCTCCGTCTTGTGTATTTGTTCAAACCCATGGCTCAGATTATGTATCGCACAGGAATACAGAATAGACTCTTTTAGCTAGGTTTTCCAATCGAAAAACACAGGTTCAGAAATTGCCCGCTTGATTGCTACTTTACATTTTTTGAACACCCCCTATTATTGCCTGAGGAGGTATGATCACTCTAAACGGCTTACCGATACTCTTCTAAATAAATCGTGGATTCCAACTTGGTCTTTTTTGTTCTGCGTTCTTTGATTTTTCTAAAATGAACATGGGATATTCTTCCCAATCCGAATTTGGTTTCAAGTTCATATAGCGTCTTAAGGACTTCAACGAAATCTCCTTGCAAACTGATATCATAGGTGATCAAATCTCCATTGGACAGCTGTACCGAATGGGCCGGATTAAAATCCGTGACCACAACTTGATTTTTTTCTTCTTGCTGGCTCAAGAAACCGAGCAATCGGTTCTCTCCAGAGGCGCTACCCAAATTTAGCGTCGTCAAAATGGAATCAAGTTGAATTTCCCTTCGTGATAACGAATGGATTTCCGAATCAAGGTTGGCGATTTGTTGTTCTTCTTTTTCAAGCTCGAAATAGGCTTTCCTCACTTCAAGCGTGCGTGAAACGCCAAACCTGTAACACATAAATGCGAGCAAGGCAAATACTACCGAATATATCTTGATTTTATCACTGGTTTTCATCGGCAAACCCTATACTAAGTTTGAACATCGAATTATTTTTGCCTAGATAGTCAAATTCCAAAGTCTCAATATTCGAGGTCCAATTTAATTCTTCAATTTTCGACAGCCAATTGGTAAAATCTGCGCGATTATTGGTCTCTCCAATTATCATCATTTTACCATATTCGTATTCAATGGGCTTATTATCCCTCTTGGGTTTGGGCATCGGCTGATACAACCATTGATCAAATGAGATGGAGCTGGGAAGTATTTCAGCTATCTGGTCAAAGTAAAAAGAGACGTTCGAATTTGAGGAGGACAAAGCCTTTCCCAACCGGGCTTCCCTTTGGTCTACCTTTTCCTTAAGCACCCTAAATCTTTCCAGTTGGGTTTTATTCAATGCTATTTCTTCAGTGAGGTTTTCCACTTTTTTAAAGTAATGGTCAAAGGCAATAAAATTTAGAAGGAGTACCATCAAAAAAGTAATCAAAGCAAAACGAACCAAAAGGGAAAGTCTTCTCTTGTTGGTAAACTCTGTAGATTTGGATGAAGAGACTTCCAAGAAATTAGAGTCATTTTTTCGACGATTTTGAATGGAGGAGATAATAGCACCAAAGGCCAAAAGAAATTTACTGTTGATTGGCAATCCATTCAATTCATACGTCCTTTGTTCGGACTGTGGTGTATTCATCAAAACCTTGATTTGGTCAGATTCAAAGGTCGAAAGAATGTACGTTGTTCCCATGATTTCCTTTACAGGAAGGTACCCGGCTAGAGGAGCAATTCCTGACAACCCAAGATGAAAAGAAAAAACCGAAACTCTCGTCTTCTCAAGTTTGGCGAGAATTTCCTCTAAATCCTTTTTTTTCGTTATTGAAACAAATACGTGATTCTTTATATGGTAAGCCTCATAAAAAAGGGTGTTGAAGTCCATGTTTGGGAAAAGGCTATTGGCCAAATCCTTACCTGCCTGTTTGGAACCACCTGCATCCTTGGTGATCACTCCCTTTGTGTTAAAGGAAAGGAACAAAGGTATTGAAGGTTTTAGATGACCTATTACAGCTTCAAGATTCTCCGACTCCAACTCTTCTTCTACCAGCAACTCCTGTTTTCTTTTTTTTACTTTGATCAGGGAATAATGATACTGGTCCCCCGTTTGGTATATTTCCAATCCATGGTAGAGATTTCCCAGATTGATATATGTGAGGAGCCTCTGTATCACTAACACTAATAAATTACCGTGGGTTTAATAAGTATGGTCAACTTTTGCTTGTTGTCCTCACGTCGCCTTTGGCTGAAAAGCCATTTTATCACTGGGATTCGTGCCAAGAAGGGCACACCACTGCCGGTATCCCTTTTGACCTTCTCCTCCAGGCCACCCAGAATGGCCAGATCTTGGTTTTGCATTCTAACAATGGAGCTGAACTCCCTAGAAGTTAGTCCTGGAGGGGCGTCCTCATCAATGCGCTCACCACTAAAATCGGATTGTATTACATTGATATCCAAGGTCACCTGTCCATTTCCAGATACCAAGGGCTTGATGCTTACAGCCAGTTCAGCGTCTATGGGCTGAAAGTTCCTTATTTCTGAAGTGGTAGGAATTTGGGAGCCGAAAAAGTTCTGGCTGGTTACAACATAATAGGTTGTCTCTCCAATGGACAGGTTGGCGCGATGACCGTTTAGGGTGGACAATTTGGGAGTCGACCTGATCTTAATGTTCCCATTTTCCTCCATAGCCTTTATCGTGGCAAAAAACTCAGGCACCACCTTACCGATGTTAAAGGACCCAAAACCATCAAAGCCTCCTATAATTTTGTTTACCGTATTCGCCCCAAGGGTTATATTGGTATTTGGAAATATGGCCCCCTGGGTATCCACCGGTCCATCGCCAATGCCCCAACTTATTCCAGTTTCAACAGTGGCGGTTCTTCGCACTTCGATTATCATAACCTCAATTAGAACAACAGGAACGGGTTTGTCAATTTGTTTGATGAACTTTTTGAAGCGATTTATATTTGCTGCCGGACCACTGACCAAAAAGCTGTTGAGTTCAAAATCCACTTTAATGTCCAGATCGGCAATCAACTCATTGGGAAGAATGTTGACAATCGCTTCTGCAGAAGAGCTGAAATCCCCAAATTGGGATGTCGTCGTGTTGATCCGCCTTTGATTGTTTAAGTTTTGGCCCGTACCTCCTTGATTGTTGCCAAATCCACCAGTGGCCTGAAAACCGTTCCCCAAATAGTTGATGTTTCCTGTAACGGTTCTTCCTGCCGAGCGTCCAAACCCAGCAGAAGGCGTAGGATCACCCAATAATTCCACAGATCGATGCATCATTTGGATTACCTCCAGTCGCCGAACACTCAACTGGTCCACTGTTCCGAAAAAATAGATGTCCCCTTCTCTTTTAAAGGTAAACGATTGATTGGAGGTTACGGGAGGAACATTAGGTTCATTTCGATTATTGGGACGTCTGCTTGGATTATTCCCATTTTGCTGGGGAACCGTAGGTGTGTAAGCTTTGCTCTCAAATATTTTCACGAGCAGTTCATCAAAATAAATCGATTTGGCCTTAATGCTTACATTCCCTGCTTCGGTCAAAGGAGTGGCCATATAATAGTCCAGATTTAAATCGAACGCAAACGCCTGCACCACATCCGAAATGGGAGCATTTTCAAAGTCCACCGTCACCATACGCTTCAGGGTATCGATAACCTGATAGTTAAAGTTGCTGTTCTTTCCCAAATAGTTGGCCGGCCTGTTTCCCGAAGATTTTGCTCCATCATTTCCAAGGACATTCAAACGGTTGAATAAATAAAAACCATCTCTCGACTTTGAATAACTTAGACCATTGGTCTCCGCCATTTTTTTCATGGCAGCTTCTATTGGCACATCCTTAATATACAGGTTGAGGGGTAGACTTTCCATTCCTGTGTTATATAGAATATTTTGTCCCGTGACATCAATGATCTTTCGAAATGTTTTTCCCAAAGGATCATTTTTGAGATCTAGCGATATGAGGTTATTTATAGGATCGAAAGAAACCAGGATTTCTTTTTCAGGAATGGGTTCAGGTGCCTTGATAAACTTTTTAATAGAGAGTATGTTCCCCGTGAAGTCAATGTCCAAATCAAATTCTTTGCAGAGGAACAGCAAAAGATCGGCCACTGTGACATTTGAAAAGTTGTTGACCACATTGATTCCTTGCAGGCCTGGGTCAACATTAATATTGATCTTATGAACTTCAGAAACCGCCAAAAGAAAGTTGGAAAGGGAAACACTGCTTACGTTGATATCAAGTTTTAACTTCTCTGATAGACCTTCGTTCTCCAACTGTAGAGCTTCCAAATTGTTTTTGATGTTTTGGATTCTGTTGTCGATTTGCCCGAATCCATAGAACGTAGAAATAAGGATAATAAGGAATAAGTAGTGTTTCATTGGGGGTCAGTTGGTCAACAATGCATATACCTCTTCAATGGAAGTATCTCCTTCCAAAACCATACGAATAGCATTCTCACGTAAGGTAGTAATTTTATTCTCTTTTAAGTAGGAATCAACTTCCAATATATTGTTCTTTATCTCGACAGAGAGCTCCTTGGTAATTGGAATAACTTCGTAGATAGCTTTCCGTCCCTGATATCCAGTATGGTAGCATTTTGGGCATCCAACCGCGACAAAATGATGCGACAGTTTCTTTGGAATATCAAAATTCTCGGGAAAAAGTTGGGGACTGATCTCTTGTTTCTTTTTGCAGTTTGGGCAAAGCTTTCTTACTAATCTTTGGGCGACACTAAGATTGAGTGTGCTGGCGATAAGAAAGGGCGGAATACCCATATCTATCAACCTTGATACGGTTGCCCATGCCGAATTAGTATGGATGGTAGATAAAACCAAATGCCCGGTCAAAGCTGCCCGAATGGCCATATTTGCCGTTTTTACATCTCGAATTTCCCCGACCATAATGATATCCGGGTCCTGCCTTAAAAAAGTTCTTAGGGCGCTAGGGAAATCCAAGCCTATATTTTCCTTCAATTGCACCTGATTTATCCCTTCCAATGTATATTCAATAGGATCTTCAATGGTCAGAATGTTCGTCTTTTCGTCGTTTAACAACTTCAGGGTAGCGTATAGCGTGGTGGTCTTGCCCGATCCCGTGGGACCCGAAATAAGAATAATACCATTAGGAATTTTGATTGCTTCCTTATAGAGATAAAACTCCCTTTTGTTCAGCCCCAAGGCTTCCAAACTCAATCCTTGGGTATTTCGTTTCAAGATTCGCAATACTATCTTTTCTCCAAACAAGGTAGGAAGACACGAAACCCTGATATCAAATTCTTCATTGGTGGTCTTCACCGTAATTCTCCCATCTTGAGGCAGGCGTTTCTCTGCGATATCCAAACTTGCCCGAATTTTGATTTTATTCACGATGGTAGGATAGTCCTGCGACGGAATTTGGAAGTGCTCCACCAATTTACCATCTAACCGGAATCTTATACGGCAATGATTTTCATAAGGCTCAAAATGAATGTCACTGCTATCGAGTTCTTTGGCCGTCAACAAAATGTTTTCCAAAAAATCTTGGGTAAACCGGAGTTCATGACTATCCGCCTGTTTGCCAATTCTATAGTTGGCCGTAAGATAGTTTTGTAAGGTTTCGGATTCTGTTTCCTCAAACGCAACTGGGGTATCGAGAATAAGAAAAAGCTCGGCCTCCAATTCAGGTGAGGGCACATTGTCGGTCATCAAACAGAGTGAACCATTGTTTTGTCCCTTGGGTACAATTCGGTAATGAAAGGCCTGTTCAGCTGTAACGTGTTTGGTAAGGTCAGGTGCTATGATGAAATCTGTCTTCAAATCAAAATGCGTATAAGTCAGGTTCATCAACAAAGACCGAGTACCCCAAAACAAGGATGAGGAACACCCCCATTAGCCCGGCCAGTGGGACCGTGGGATTTTTGAATCTTTCTTTAAAGGTCATAAAGCTTAGAAGTGAAAAAAGCAAGGAGCACACGAAAAGCACCAAAAAAGTGACCGTTGGAAAGCCCAATGCCATAGCGACAAAAAACAAAATATCGCCCAGTCCCAGGCTGTGGTCGACAAATGGTTCCTTTCGGAAAATTTTGGAATAGAGATAGGTCAGTAACAAAACGGCAGCAATCAACAATAAGTTCATCAGAACGTTAAGACCAAGAACCCAAATGTGTGGAGAACAAAGGGAATGAACGGTCACCAAAAGAATACCCAATACTGGAAAGAGAATCCAATACACCAGCCTATCCCTAAAGTCTTGAATACTGATCCCAACCAAGCAAAGCATAGATAAAATTTTGAACAGAACAATCAATCCTTTACAATCTGTTTGGGGTTTCCGTCTTCGTTCACTTCCCAAACGTTGAACACCCCATCACCATCGAAGTCGGTAATCGCCTCGGCACGAGCGGTGAAACTCGCATTATCGGCACTTATGATTTGATAGACATAGTTGGCGGTTCCGTTGTCCTTTACCGTCCTGGGCGGCTCAAAGTCGATTTCACTAAGGTCATTGGAGAACTTACTGTACATATATCTATAGGTGGTCTGGGCATTGTACAATGCCTTCAACTGTACTTGGGCCTCCACGCTTTTAGCCTTGGAAATCAAGGGCATTAGGTTGGGAAGCGCCAACAAAAGCAAAATACCAATGATGGCCAGTACGATTAGGGTTTCCTGCAAATTGATTCCGAGAATTTTTTTAGCATACCATTTCATAAGGTCAATATATAAGGGTATACCAAAATAAAAAACTTTCTATTTATAGAGGTAAATTCTTTCTTTTTAATTGAATAAACTTATACAATTGATTTTTAAAACCTATAGTACATATATGAATAATCCTTAATATCAATTAATACTCTCTAAAGTCAAAAGAAAAATGGTATCACACAACTAGGGTGAAATTTAAGTGCTGATATGGCTCAAGCTTGCTCATCCCCGTCTCCCAGTTATATCTATGCTTAAAAATCAATCAAAGTAGATTCCACTCAACTACTTGGCAACGATAGGTAAACAAGAGGTTAACAAATCATTAATTATGCCCTGAAGATACTAGGTCGAACTTTCTACTATTAATGTAAACCACTGGTTTCCAACATCATTAAATTCCTACAAAAAAACCAAACAACAAACAATGATAAAGTAGGTAAAATCTTGTTAATTTTTGTTTTAGCTTTAAGCTGTTTTCCAACAACCTAACACGACCCATTTTGAAGTACACGTTACCTACTTACGGAGGACAACTCCCAGTTCCTTGTCTCGCTAATATATCCATCTTCCCTACCATTCATCCAATCTGTTACTCTAAACACATAATCAGCATGAGGTCTCAAGAAAACTCTATCCGATTTGGAGAGATGAACAAATTGCTCTTTGAAAAGATTGAGATGCTGATGCCATACGCAATTGACCAAGATAGGATCTACAAAAATCTAAAAAGGTTGATTGATCAATTGCAAGAAGAATTAAATAACCTTAAAGAAATAATAAATGAAAAGTTGTAAAAAGATATTGCTTATTGCATCGGTTTTATATGTAAATCTCTCTTATTCACAGGAACTACACACCCATAGCAACGTTGTAAGTATAGCCAGTGAATCAAATTCCACGGACGGATGGACTGGAAGTGCCACTAGAACTGCTGACACTACAGACCCCTACCATGGAACCTATGCCATGAAGATTGTGTCTACTTCGAATAACACGCAAAATCGTAGAGCGCAATATACCTTTCCGGTAATCAACGGGGAAACATACAACATTAGCATTTGGGCAAAAGTGGGAGCTCAGACGGACGATCCGGCTTTCGCTTCATGGCAGGGATTTACTGGCTTTTCCACCACGTTAATTTCGGGGACAGCGTGGACGGAATACTCTTTTACATTAACTGCTAATTCTACAAGTGCAACAATAATTGCTTTTACTGGGTCTAGTACAAGTTCTATTGGAGACGAGATTTATATAGATAGTGTTTCCATTACACCACAAAACCCAACGGACACCCAAGCTCCAACGGCCCCTACCGTTACAGTTACTTCAACAAGTGATACCACAATTGATTTAGCATGGTCTGGCGCCACTGACAATGTGGGGATAACAGGGTATAAAATCTTTAAAGACAACATTTTGGAAACCACTCTGGGCAACGTTCCAGCATACCAAATAACGGGTCTTTTGGCTTCAACTACCTATGCATTGAAGATTAGGGCACTGGATGCAGCTGGTAATGAGAGTCCGGATAGTAATGTTCTCAGTATCACAACAGATGGACCAGGAGGTGGAAATTCAGTATGGACAGATTCCAATGGAGTTGCAAGCTATACTGGCAATGTGGCGATAGGGAGGAGTACAGTGCCGTTGGGCTATAAACTGGCCGTGGAGGGCCAAGTTCGCGCTAGGGAAATACGTGTGGACCAGGATACATGGCCCGACTATGTTTTTGAGGAGGGCTATCATCTTCCTTCGCTCGAGGAGATCCAAGAATATATCAAGGAAAATGGCCACCTGCCCAACCTTCCCTCCAGAGAAGAGGTGGAGGCCAACGGTGTGCAACTGGGAGAGATGAACCGATTGTTGCTAGAAAAGATAGAACAACTCATGCTGTATACAATTCTCCAAAAGGAAAAATTGGATTTACAACAACAAAAAAATAGGAATATGGAAAAGCGCTTGGAGCAACTTGAAAAAAGGGAACGGCAACAAAAGGAAATAGTAATTCATGAACCTCGATAAATATAAAATAGTCTAATGAACAAATTAACATTTCCCATTTCCATACTGGCATTACTCTCCAGTGTACTCGTGTTTTTCTTTTCACAGTCAAAATCCGATTTGGTATATGTAGACATCAACCAGCTTGTAGAAGGATATGAGCGAACCAAAACTGAACGTGAAGCATTTAACAGAAAAGCCAACACTTTGAAAGCCAACGCTGACAGTCTCCTAATGAATTGGCAAAATGAGCTCAAAGCCTACGAGAAGCAACGAGCATCAATGACCAATAAAGAATTGGAGTTAAAGGAAGATCTATTGCAAAACAAACAGCAACAAATCAATAATTATCAGCAAGTTATACAAAAACAGATACAGGAAGAGAACCAGAAAATGACACAGACCCTGATTAATGATATTAATGATTATGTAAAAGAATATGGAAAATCAAATGGGTATCCAATCATCTTTGGAGCTGGGGGTAATGGTAACATTATGTATGCAGAGGACGCATCAGATTTAACAAAAACAATTTTAGAAGGACTCAATGAAGCCTATTCTGGTAAATAAAAAACGAAGGACCAAATTTTTCAACATACGGAAAGGAGCTATTGCATTCTTAGGCATATGTGTACTAATATCATGTCATGAAAAACGGTTTGATTCAGAAAAGGAACTCTGGGTATATATAAAAAATCCAGAAAACGGTTACCATCACCAGAAAGTGGTGGGCACCATAAAATATGAGCTTACCTACCGCCCCACCGATATTTTAGTAAAGCAAGAGCTAGGAAGAAACACTTCTAAAACAGCCGTCGATAGCCTTAGAAAAATATACGGTGACTACCTCTATTTCAACCTGAACTTGAGTGCTAACGGGCATGAATTGCTAAGCTCAGTTTCTGTTAATAAAAACGCATTTGGTTCTCTAGTGAAGCAGCTAAGTTTCAATATGCGTGATAAGGCTCAAATCATAACTATGTCGAGGGATACCTTGTCTTTGGTCGACTACAACTATTCCAGATTGTACGGGATGTCGAACAGCACTAACCTATTACTAGTTTTTGCTAGGGATGAGGCCATATTGAAAGAAGAGTACTGTCATGTAACCATTGAAGACTTTGGTCTGGGTACGGGCGATGTCAGCTTTAAACTCTTTTTGCATCAGCTAAAAAAAGAACCAAAATTAAGTTTTCTCTAGAACACACAATAAGAAATAAAACTGACCTCCAAAACAAACAAAATGAAAAAAAACAAAATGTCCCACAAGCTAAAGGCTATAGTCTTGACCTTGACTTTTTTACCAAGTCTGCTGCCCGTTAATATGCTTTTTGCCTCCAATAATGGACCGAATGCTCCTGAAGTAGCAGGTTTTGAACCTGTTGATGCCACTGATATGGTAAACCTTAACACGGGTAATTTGGCATACACACTTCCTCTAATGGATGTAGATGGTTTTCCAATTTCAATGGCGTATCATGCCGGAGTGCCTGCAATGCTGGATGCATCTTGGGTAGGTTTAGGATGGTATTTGAACACAGGAGCGATAAACCGTCAGCAAGTCGCTGTCCCTGATGATTGGAAAGCAGGGTCTTCGATAAACTTTATCTCTTATGAAAATGCTGAAACCACTTACGAACTTGGCGTAGGGGTATCGGTCCCAGGAATTGCTTATGCAGGCATTGGAATTTCTTGGGGCAATAACCAAGCACTCACAGGTATGGTAGAGGCCGGAGTGGGATTGGGTAATGTGTTTAACGATCAATCGGGAGTTGGGCTTAGCGGAAGCCTTACAACTACTGGGCAATATTACTTAGGCGCGTACGCGGGGGTTCAAGTCAATGAGTCCGCCGTAAGTGTTGGTGCTAGTTTGGGGTATTCCTCAAATGGATGGGTCGCAGGTGTCGGGGCTTCCCTTTCGGATGGAAATTCGGAAACGGGCATGTCAAGTTTAGGGATTGGATATAATAGTAAAGGAATGTTTTCAATAGGCGCTAGTGGAGGGCGAGAATTTTCCGAAGGTAGTGGAGGTTTTGGAGGAGGAGGTCTGTCTATGGGAAGCTTCTCTTCTGGAGACTATGACGTTTCCGTCAAAAATCTTGGCGCTAGAATACCCTTGTTGTTTATCCCTGCGTATATACGATTTGGGAGAAGAAAAGTCACGTATGATCTAAGAAAAGGATATAAGGACAGCGCTTATGGCTCACTCTACACAGCTGAGGCTCTGGATTCTCCTCCCGTAAACAATCCAGATGCCAATTTTTTTGACTATCAGGATCGGTACACTTATATGGATGTTTATGAACAAGAACTACCACAGCAAGAGGAAGAGTTTATTGCAGACTACAGGGCCAACCGTGAAAAGTTAAACTTTACGTTTGCAGGCTATGACATCTTTGATGTACAGGCCAATGGCATAGGAGGAAGCTTACGACCTCGCTTGTTGGACAATGTTACACTGTTCAATCGAGGCTTTGATGGTACCGATACGGAGGAGTCCAATAGAAAAAAGCATGTGTTTTACCACAATACCGGTGTCACCTCCAATCGTTTTTTTGGATCCAACAACAGACAGATGCATATGTATTTTGACGGCACTTTTTCTGATAAAGAGCAGGTGTTGCCTAGTCAAGTCTCATTGGGTGGAAGCATGCTGGACGATATGGTGGACAATCCTACAGAAAGTGGAAGTTTTTTGAACAATCCCAATGCGCGGGCCACAACCCCCTCCTATGTTGAGGTGTTTACCAATGCGGAGCTCGCCAACCAAACATTTACCGGACAGTATGGTATTGCAGAACCTGAAGCCTTACCGTTTGCCGTGCGTAACGATCAGGCTCACGTAGATCCAGATGGTATTGGTGCATATCGTATTACCTCGCCAGATGGCAA